>CAYWZS010000143.1:0-10905 GCA_964462905.1 uncultured Anaerolineaceae bacterium | reverse complement strand
TAGCCCTCGATCTCTTCTACATCTACGAGGTGCGGAATCTTGTTGACCATGCCGCGAATCTGCGGGTTGTCTACGCGCTCAACGGTATGGTTGATGCGGAGCAGCCCCAGCGAGCGCACGGTTTCCTTTTGCTTTTTATCGTAGCCGATCACGCTTTTCTTCAGGGTAATGCGTAGCATCTTCGTCATTAGTTACCCTCCTTCTTGGCCGCCGCTGCCTCGCCTGCGGTTAGGTCCTGCTCTGCTTCACGCTCGGCCTGTTGCTTTTCCTTCACGCGCTCCATAGCGGCACGTTGCTGGTAAAGGGCGGCTTTCTCCCAGAACGGGAGCACGTCTTCGGCGTCTTTGCCACGCATAGCGGCGATCTCCTGCGGCGTCCTGAGGTCCTTGAGGGCCTCAAAGGTTGCCATTGCCACGTTGAGCATGTTGTTGCTGCCCTGGCTTTTGGACAGGATGTTGCTGACGCCAGCAGCCTCTAGCACGGCACGCACGGCACCACCTGCGATATTCCCGGTACCGGGGGAAGCCGGTTTCAGGAAGATGTTGGCCCCGGCGTAGCGGGAGCGCACCTCGTAGGGGATGGTCCCGGTTTCGGTGATGGCAACGCGCTTGATGTTGCGGCGGGCGCGGTCTGCGGCCTTGCGGATGCTGTCCGGCACGCCACGCGCCTTACCGACACCCACACCAACACGGCCCTTGTTGTCGCCAACCACGACCACGGTACGGAAGGCGAAGCGGCGTCCGCCCTTAATCACCTTCGCGACGCGGGTGATGTCAATAACGCGCTCATCGAGTTCTTCGCGGTCGTCGTTACGTCTTCTCTTACCCATAGTTCGTCTCCTAGAACTTCAGCCCGCCTTCGCGAGCGGCTTCTGCAAGTGCGGCGATGCGCCCCTGGTAACGGAACCCACCCCGGTCGAACACGACTTCCTCAACCCCGGCAGCCTTAGCACGGGTTGCGATGATTTCGCCAACGAGCTTGGCGGCTTCGGTCTTGTTCTTGCCGTCCATCTGCTTGGCGACCTCGCGGTCGATGGTGGAGGCGGACGCCAACGTCACCCCGGCCTCGTCGTCAATGACCTGTGCGTAGATATTCGTCAGGCTGCGGTAGATGTTCAAACGCGGGCGCTGTGGCGTCCCACTCACCCGCGCACGAATGCGGCGGTGGCGGCGTTTACGCGCCTGGTGTTTCTTCTTGCCTTTGATGTCTGCCATTTGTGTACTCTCACTCCAAAATCGCAATGCTCTAGCAGCCTAGCCAAGCGGCTAAACGGCTCAGGTTATTTCTTACCGGCCTTACCAGCCTTACGGATGATGCGCTCCCCACGGTAGCGGACGCCCTTGCCTTTATATGGCTCCGGCGGGCGCAGGCCGCGAATTTCGGCGGCAATCTGCCCGACGGATTCCTTGTTTGGCCCGGAGATGTGGATCACACGCCCACGGTCTTCCTTAGGGACCTCAAAGGTAATGCCGTCCGGCGGCTCGATGATGACAGGGTGCGAGAAGCCGAGTTTCATGTTCAGGTTTTGGCCCTGAAGCTCGGCCTGGTACCCAACGCCCTCAATCTCTAGCGTCTTGGTGAACCCCTCGCTAACGCCGACCACCATATTGTTGATGAGCGAACGGGTTAGCCCATGCAGCGAGCGGTGGTGACGGAGGTCCGTCGGGCGCTCCACAACAATCTGATTGTCCTCAATTTTCACCGTCATATCCGGGTGATGGTCGAGGTCTAGCTCGCCATTCGGCCCCTTGACGGCGATATTCAGCCCCTTTTGTTTGACTTCTACCTTGGCGGGGATGTCGATGGGCTTTTTACCGATACGTGACATGGTGTACCTCCCTTACCAGACGTAGCACAGCACTTCGCCACCAACACGCTGGCGACGGGCTTCGTTGGCGGTCATAATGCCCTTGGGCGTCGTCAGGATGGCGATACCCGCCCCGGAGAGCACACGCGGTAGCTCTTTGCGGCCACGGTAAACGCGCCGGCCCGGCTTACTGATGCGCTCGATCTTGCTAATGACCGGGCGGCGTTCGCGGCGGCTGCCGTAGTATTTAAGCTGGATGACCAGCATCGGGTAGACGCCACTCTCATCCAGGTCGTAGCCCAAGATGTAGCCTTCTTCCTGCAACACCCTCGCGATTTCCAATTTCATCTTGGAACTTGGCACATCCACCGTCAGCTTGCGGGCCAACAGCGCGTTACGGATGCGCGTGAGCATATCTGCTATCGGATCACTCGTTACCATTTACGGAACTCCTTACCAACTGGACTTTGTCAGACCAGGGATTTCGCCACGCAGCGCGAATTCGCGCAGGCAGATGCGGCACAGCCCAAAGCGGCGGTAGTAGCCACGCGGGCGGCCACAATTCTTGCAGCGGTTACGAACGCGCACGTCGTATTTGCGGTTCTTCTCGCGTGCGATCATGGATTTCTTTGCCATTTGATGTGTTCCCTTCTTCCAGCTAAATGACTTACTTGTCGCGGAAAGGCATACCGAGCAGCTTGAGCATCCGGCGGGCCTCTTCGTCAGTTTCGGCGCTGGTCACAATGGTGATTTCCATCCCACGGACCTTGTCCACCTGGTCGATCTGAATTTCCGGGAACACCAACTGTTCACGCAGGCCGATGGTGTAGTTCCCGCGTCCGTCGAAGGTGTCCGGGGAGACACCACGGAAGTCGCGGATACGCGGCAGCGCGATGTTAATCAGGCGATCTAACAGCGACCACATGCGCTCGCCGCGCAGGGTCACTTTCATGCCGATTGGCATCCCCTCGCGTAGCTTGAAGCCCGCGATAGACTTGCGTGCGCGTGTCACCACCGGCTGCTGGCCGGTAATGAGGCGCAGGTCATCGTTTGCGCCCTCCACAACCTTACGGTCATTGATGGCCTCGCCGAGGCCGATGTTAATTACGACCTTGTTGATGCGCGGTGCCTGCATCTTGTTGGGGTAGCTGAACTCCTCCACCAAGGCGGGCAGGACGACTTCGGCGAACTTCTCGTGTGTGGGGTTAAAAGCCATTTTCGCCCTCCTTAGTCGATGGTCGAGTCGCACTTCTTACAGAAGCGCACTTTACGGTCGGCTTCCCAGCGGATGCCCACGCGGGTACGTTCGTCGCAGGCCGCGCAAACGAGCATGACGTTGCTCCAGTCCATCGGCGCGGGGAAGTCCAGAATTTGCGCGGGGAGCGTTTGGCCGCCCGGCCCCTGGCGTTCGCGCTGGTGCTTCTTCGCCATGTTGACATTCTCCACGACGAGGCGCTGTTTCTTCGGGAACACAGTGAGTACTTCGCCGCGCTCGCCCACATCTTTCCCGGCGATCACCTCAACGGTGTCACCCTTTCTGATTTTCTGCATCGTGTAATCTCCTGGCCCTTACAGTGTTTCCGGTGCGAGCGAGACGATCTTCATGAAGCCCTTGTCTCGCAGTTCACGGGCAACGGGGCCGAACACGCGGGTCCCTCGCGGGTTCTCCAAGTCATCGGCAAGGATGACCGCCGCGTTATCCTCAAAGCGAATAGTGCTCCCGTCGTCGCGGCCAAATTCCTTGTTGGTGCGGACGATGACAGCGCGGACGATGGCGCTTTTCTTGACGTTGCCCTGTGGCGAGGCGCTCTTGACGGTGGCGACGACAATGTCGCCGATGCGCCCGTACTTCTTGCCAGAGCCGCCCAACACGCGGATCACCAGGATTTCCTGTGCGCCGGTGTTGTCAGCGATCTTGAGACGAGATTCTGGTTGGATCATGCCTCACCTTCCTCGTCTGTCTCGGTGGTTTCGGGTTCCACATCGCGGCCAATTTGCTCGGCAGCCTGGACCTCAGCCTCGTCCGCAATGGATTCGACAACTTTGTTGCCGGGGTCCATCACGATACTCTCCACCACCCAACGCTTGCGCTTGGAGAGGGGGCGGCTTTCGACGATACGCACGACCGCACCAAGCGGGACTTCGTTGGTTTCGTCGTGGGCTAACACCTTCTTGGTAGTGATGAGCACCTTCTCGTAGATGCGGTGCGACTTGAGGCGCTCAATCTCGACGGTCACCGTCTTGTCCATCTTGTTGCTAACGACCGTGCCCTGGAGTCGTTTACGGTTGTTCGGCATGGGTTATTCGTCTCCTTCGGCGGTGGCCGTTATCTCGCGGGCGATCTGGCGCTCACGCAGGACCGTCTTGATACGGGCGATCACGCGCTTGTTGAAGCGCAGCAGGTTTGGGTCCCCAAGTTGGCCGACGGTCTTTTGGAAGCGCATGTCGAACAGGTTCTTTTTGCGGTCCTCTAGCTCGTCGAGCAGGGCGTCGTCCCCCATGTTGCGGATTTCATCAATCTGCATTATGTCACCTCCTGGCCGGAGATGGGGTCAATACGCTTGATGAACTTGGTGCGGATCGGCAGCTTGGCGGCTGCCAGGCGAAGCGCCTCGCGGGCCACTTCCTCGCTTGTACCCCCCATCTCGAAGATCACACGTCCGGGCTTCACAACGGCTGCCCAGTACTCCACGGACCCCTTACCCTTACCCATGCGTGTTTCAGCGGGCTTTTGGGTGATGGGCTTGTCCGGGAAGATGCGAACCCAGATCTTACCGCGACGGCGAATGTAACGGACCATTGCCCGGCGACAGGCTTCGATCTGGCGGCTGCTGATCCAGGCGGGTTCCAGGGCTTGCAGCCCATACTCGCCGAACTGTACAACGGCCCCGCGATGGGCCTTGCCCTTCATGCGGCCACGGAACTGCTTACGGTATTTGGTGCGCTTTGGCATTAACATCGTTTAATTCTCCTCAAGGGACTGCCTACTTGCTGGGCCGCGAGCTGGACTTTTTATCGTCCTGCTCATGGAGACCCTGCAAGGAGTCGCCCTTGTATATCCAAACCTTGACGCCAATAACGCCGAAGGTGGTGATGGCTTCTGCTTTGCCGAAATCAACCTTGGAGCGCAACGTGTTACGCGGGATGCGGCCTTCCGTCTGCCACTCCTCGCGGCCCATGTCTGCACCACCCAAGCGCCCACCCACTTCCACGCGGATTCCCTCTGCACCCTGGCGCATGGCCTGGCCGACGGCACGCTTCATAGCGCGGCTGTGGCCGACACGGCGCACGAGTTGGTCTGCGATGTTCTCTGCAACCAGCACGGCATCAGTGTCTGGGCTGCTGATCTCGGCGACTTCGATCTTGACCTTCTTCTTGGTCTTGTTTTCCAGGTACTTGCGTAGTTCCTTCACGCTTTCGCCCTTACGCCCGATAACGATGCCTGGGCGGGCAGTGTGAATGTGTACGACGACCTGGTTCGGGTACCGCTCGATCTCGATGCGGGAAACCCCGGCGTGCCCGGTTTCCTTCTTGATGTAAGACCGGATCATGCGGTCTTCTTCCAGTAGTTCCACGTACCGCTCGCCCTCGGCGTACCAACGGGCTTCAAAATCGCGGTTGACCTTCAGGCGGAACCCAATCGGGTGAATTTTACGACCCATAACTTACGCTTCTTCCTCTCGCTCGTCCAGGATGACCGTCAGGTGAGAGGTGCGCTTCACACGCGGCTTGTAGCGTCCACGCGCCCCGGCCTTGTATCGCTTGAGCGATGGGCCTTCGTTGGCGTAGATCTGCGCCACGTAGAGAAATTCGCGGTCTAGCTCGAAGTTGTTCTCCGCATTTGCAACCGCAGAGGCCAGCAACTTGTGAACGAAGGTTGCGCCCTTCTGCGGCATATACTGGAGCACTATCAACGCTTCTTCCGCGTCCATCCCACGCACCTGGTCACACACCAGACGGAGTTTCTGTGAGGAGATGGGGAGATGGGGCTTGCTTGCTCGGACTTCCATACGACTCTCCTCTACAGCTTCTTACGCTTCTTCTCTTCGATGAGGTGGCCCTTGAACGTGCGCGTCGGCACGAACTCCCCGAGCTTGTGGCCCACCATGTTCTCATTGATATAGATCGGGACGTGCTTACGCCCGTCATGGATCGCGATGGTGTGGCCGACCATTTGCGGAAAGACCGTGCTGGCACGGCTCCAGGTACGGATCACCGTCTTTTTTCCGGCTTCGTTCATCTTCTCGACCTTAGCCAGTAGCTTCGGCTCGATGAACGGCCCTTTCTTAAGTGAACGTGACATAAGGCAATAACCTCCCAGGTCTAACTAACGGCGGCGCTTGGCACGGCGGCGCACAATAAACTGGCTGGTGCGCTTGTTGCGGCGCGTGCGGTACCCCAGCGCGGGCTTACCCCAGGGGGTCTTTGGTCCCGGCATACCCACACCCGTGCGGCCCTCACCACCGCCATGCGGGTGGCTGGCCGGGTCTTGGGCGGTACCACGAACGGTAGGACGCCAGCCCATCCAGCGGCGGCGGCCTGCCTTACCGAGCTTGATGTTGCCGTGGTCCGTATTCCCAACCTGGCCGATGGTCGCCATGCAGTTGCGGTGGATGCGGCGGACCTCCCCGGAGGGCAAGCGCACCTGCGCGTATTTGCCTTCCTTCGCGACCAACTGAGCAGACACACCGGCGGCGCGGGCGATCTGCCCACCCTTGCCCGGCTGCATCTCAATGTTGTGAATGGTGGTGCCGAGCGGGATATCATCAATCTTCATGGCGTTGCCCGGGCGCAAACGCCCCAACTCGCCGTTGCCAACGGTGTCACCGACCTTTAGGCCAATCGGCGCGATAATGTAACGCTTCTCGCCGTCCTCGTACTGCAACAGTGCGATGCGTGCTGTACGGTTTGGGTCGTACTCAATCGCCAGAACTTCTGCCGTGCAGTCGAACTTGTTGCGCTTGAAGTCGATAATGCGGTAACGGCGCTTGTGGCCGCCACCCCGATGCCGCACGGTAACGCGGCCCAGGTTGTTACGCCCGCCCTTCTTGCGTAGCGGCTCCGTAAGGGAGCGCTCTGGCCGGGCCTTGGTGATTTCCTCGAAGCTGTAGCCCGTCATGTCGCGCCGTCCGGCGCTGGTGGGCTTGTAAACTTTAACTGCCATCGGGATGTCTCCTCACTTAGACGTCGAACAATTCGATGGAATTGCCATCCTGTAGGGAGACGATGGCCTTCTTCCACATCTTCGAGCGGACGTACCAGTCGCGCCCACGCCGCCCACGCTTGGCCGGCATGACCATCGTGCGGACCTTCTTCACCTCGACACCGAAGATTAGCTCCACGGCCTCACGGATTTGCAGTTTGTTGGCCTCACGGTGGACCTCAAACACGTACTGGTTAAAGTCGTCTGTGAGGATGGTCTGCTTCTCGGTGATGACCGGGCGACGCAGCACATCGTAGATATGGATTTCTTTTGCCATGATTACTTCTCCTCACCCCATGTGCTGACAACCCACTCGTAGGCGTTCAGCGGCATGATGACTTTGTCGTGCTTGAGCAGGTCGCGGATGTTCAGGTAACGCACATTAAGGACCGTGACGCTGGGCAAGTTGCGGGCGCTGCGGTAGACGGTGCCGTTCTTGTCCTCGTCGGTGAGGACGACCAGCACGTTCTGGGTGCCAGCGACATTGTTTAGCGCCTGCGCGATCAACTTGGTTTTCGGCTCCGCAAGCTCCCACGCGTCTAGCAGGACGAGTTGGTCGTCGCGGACGACGGCGCTGAGGGTGCTGCGCAGGGCTTGGCGGCGCATCTTGCGCGGCATCTTCTGCGTGTAGTCGCGGTTCTTAGGGCCATGTGCGATCCCCCCACCCACAAAGATCGGCGCGTTGCGCGAGCCGTGACGGGCGCGGCCCGTCCCCTTCTGGCGGTAGATCTTGGACTTGCTGGTGCGAACTTGCGAGCGGCTCTTAGTCGTAGCCGTTCCCCGGCGCATGTTCGCCATCTGGCGGACGAACGCCTGGTGCATCAGCCCAACGTTGACCTCTGCGCCGAAGATCACCTCCGGGAGTTCAACCTCTTGGACCTGTGCCCCTGCCATATTTACCACTGGGAATTTCATCGTCTATTGCTCCTTCTAAGCCTTAGCAGCTCTCTTGCGTGCGGCCCGAACGAGGACGATGCCTCCCTTGCGCCCTGGGATGCTCCCGTGGACGGCGAGCAGGTTCTTCTCTGCATCGACAACTTCAACGCGCAGGTTCTGCACGGTCACGCGGTCGTTACCCATGCGCCCGCCCATGCGCATACCCTTGAGGACGCGGGCTGGCTGTGCACACTGGCCGATGGACCCCGGCGAACGCTCGCGGTCGCTCTGGCCGTGTGTCTTGGGGCCACGACCGAAGCCGTGACGCTTGATGGTACCCGCAAAGCCCCGGCCTTTGCTCACGCCGATAACATCTACGAATTCGCCGGACTCAAATACGTCGGCCTTTAGTTCGGACCCTTCCTCGAGTTCCATACCCCTCTCGGACACGCGAAACTCGCGCAGGTAACGGAGGGCCGGGAGGTCGTTGCGCTTCAGGTGCCCAAGCTGGCCTTTGGTCAGGTTTTTAGGCTTGGTTGCCTCGAACCCAAGCTGAACGGCGGTGTAGCCGTCGCGCTCGGAGGTGCGAACTTGTGTCACGTAGCACGGCCCGGCTTCGATGACAGTCACAGGCTTCGCGTTCCCGCTGTCGTCGAAGATCTGGGTCATGCCGACTTTCTTGCCGATGATACCCTTCATCGTTTTCTATCCTCCAGCAGAGCAGGTTTTGCTCCGCGTCATCTTCACTTTTCCGCATTGGCGGGCGGTTGTCGTGGCCCGCATACGTACATCGGGTTGCCCCAGCATGGGCTGGGGGTGGCTTGGTTGGCACGGGGCCGCCCTCGCCTAGATCTTGATTTCGATATCCACCCCAGCGGGGAGGTTGAGGCGCATGAGCGCATCGGTCGTCTTGGAGTCCGGCTCCATCACGTCAATGAGACGCTTGTGGGTGCGGATCTCGAAGTGTTCGTGTGAGTCCTTGTGGACGAAGGTTGAGCGGCGAACCGTGAACCGCTCCAAGCGGGTCGGCAGCGGGACCGGCCCGACCACCCGTGCGCCTGTGCGCTCTGCGGTTTCAACAATGCGCTTGGCCGATTCGTCCAGAACCCGGTGGTCATACGCCTTCAAGCGTATGCGAATCTTGCTTTTCGCCATGTTAGCAGTTCCTTACCTCTGCCAGCCCGTGCTGGCTTGCTTGCGACGATTTGCCAGAGCGATTTCTGGCAAAATGATACCGGGGGAGGATTCTACCCCCGGTATCCGGGAAAACTTAGTTGTTGCGCTGCGGCAGCAACCCTACTCGATGATCTCGGTAATGACGCCAGCGCCCACCGTCAGGCCACCCTCACGGATGGCGAACTTGGACCCCTTCTCGAGCGCCACTGTGGTGATGAGTTCCACCTCCAGGTTCACGTTGTCGCCCGGCATCACCATCTCCACGCCGTCCGGCAGGGTAATCATCCCCGTCACGTCCATTGTGCGGATGTAGAACTGCGGGCGGTAGCCGCTGAAGAAGGCCTTGTGACGCCCACCCTCGTCCTTCTTGAGGATGTAGACCTCGCTCATAAACTTCTTGTGCGGGGTGATGGAACCCGGCTTCGCCAGCACCATACCGCGCTGGACTTCCTCACGCTTGGTACCACGTAGGAGGATACCGGCGTTATCGCCAGCCTCGGCGGTTTCCAATTGCTTGTGGAACATCTCGATACCGGTGACCTTGGTGGTCATCTTGGCACCCTCTTCCTGGAGGCCGATGATCTCAATGTCGTCGTTGAGCTTCAACGTGCCACGCTCCACACGACCCGTGACCACGGTACCGCGCCCCTGGATGGTGAACACGTCTTCCACTGGCATCAAGAATGCCTTGTCGGTGTCACGCTCCGGGGTGGGGATCCAATCGTCAACGGCGGCCATGAGTTCCAGGATCGGCGCGTACTCCGGTGCGTCCTGGGTCTCTGCGGCGCTCTCGGTCACAGCCAGTGCGGACCCACGGATGATCGGGGTCTCTGGGTCGAACTCGTAGCTCTCGAGCAACTCTTGCAGCTCCAGCTCCACCAGCTCCAGCAGTTCTTCGTCGTCCATCTGGTCGATCTTGTTCAGGAAGATCACCATAGCCGGAACCTCAACCTGACGCGCCAACAGGACGTGCTCGCGGGTCTGCGGCATCGGGCCGTCCGGGGCGGACACAACGAGGATTGCGCCGTCCATCTGCGCGGCACCCGTAATCATGTTCTTGATGTAGTCGCGGTGGCCCGGGCAGTCGACGTGTGCGTAGTGACGGTTCTCGGTTTCGTACTCAACGTGGCGGATGGAGATCGTGATACCACGAGCCTTCTCCTCCGGCGCGTTGTCGATATCCTCATAGTTCATCTTCTGAGCAGCGCCGGACAACCCAAGCACCTTGGTGATGGCGGCGGTCAGGGTCGTCTTGCCGTGGTCTACGTGACCGATGGTACCGATGTTAACGTGCGGCTTGTTGCGCTCGAACTTTGCCTTGCCCATTTGTGTGTATATACCTCTTGTCTGTGTGTTTGCTTATCTGGTTGGGCGCGTTTGCGCCTTACATGAACAAAAGATGGTTGGGTTCTACAGATCGCGATGTCGGGGAGTAGGGCTACCCAAAACCCCACCCCCCGGCGTGAGGCCGTAGCCTAGCGCTTCCCGGCGATCACCTCTTCGGCGATACTCGTCGGGGCGACAGTATACTTGTCAAACTCCATTGTGAAACTACCGCGCCCCTGCGTGATGTTACGCAGGTTGGTTGCGTAGCCGAACATCTCGGAGAGCGGAACCTGTGCGTTGATGACGGAGGACCCGTCGCCACGCGGGTTCATGCCCTCGATGATGCCCCGCCGCGAGGACAAGTCGCCGACGATGCCGCCGGTGTAGTCCTCTGGTGCAACGACTTCCACCTTCATGGTCGGCTCCAGGATAACCGGGTTCGCGTGGCGAACGCCGTCTTTAGCGCACATGGACCCTACAGTGCGGAAAGCCTGCTCGGACGAGTCTACGTCGTGGA
>CAYWZS010000142.1:8636-10907 GCA_964462905.1 uncultured Anaerolineaceae bacterium | reverse complement strand
TTCATGGTTTCGTAAGTCTGGCTTACATTTACCCAAGAAACCCATAGATAGAGTACCATACCAAAATTACAACTCTCAGCCGACAATCTCAGCCGACTTTTTCTCCCTTGAAGTGATACAACCGCCCATGGCCTCGTGGATCTTCTATGCTATGCGGCCTGAAATGGATAAAGTCGAGGTTAAGAGGGATGATCCTCACGGCGGGCGCTGTCGTTGCCCTCGGCATCGAAGTTCACCAACCCGGTTGTGCCGCCGTCGTCGTTGACCTCTGGCAGCGTGGGCGGTGCCTGCGGTTCGCGGCGCTGTTCGGCGTCTTCATCCCGCGAGAACGGTTGCGACTCCCGCTTGAAGGTGCCGGTGCGGTGGGTGTCCCGTTCGGGGCCGTCAAGTTGCATCGTGGTCCGGCGCATGACCCCAGTCTTGGTGCCGACTACAGTATCCGATTTGTTTCCGTTGCTCATCGTCGTCCCAGGCTATTACCTTTGAATATATATTCTAACGTATTCTAGTGAGGATTGTGTAGCTAAATCGTTAGGGTTTTCTACCCTTCCTTCGGATTTGCAGGGTACAATGAGGCGTGTTTGCCCACTTCGCCCGGAGATTCCCAAAATCCATGACCAATTTACTGATTGCGACGGGCATCTTTCACCCGGAATCTGGTGGACCTGCAACCTACCTCTATCATCTGCTGCCCCAACTGCAACAGCGTGGCTACAATGTGCGGGTGATTACCTACGGCGAGCCATCCCCAGATGACGCCTACCCCTACCCGGTGACGCGCATCTCGCGGGAAGTGCCGTTGGTTGGGCGGGCGTGGAACTATGCGATGGCGGCGCGTCCGCTGTTGGCCTGGGCGGATATGGTATACGTCCACACGCTACTGCTTCCGCTGGTGCGCCTCCCCTGGGAGCCAAAAAAGCCGCGCATCTACAAGATCGTGGGGGACCAGGCGTGGGAACGTGCAATCCGCAAGGGGTGGGTGCGCCCCACCACCGACATTGACCACTTTCAGATCAACCGCTATCAGCATCCGTTGGCGCGTTATAACAAGCGCCTGCGCAGCCGCGAAATCCGTTGGCGTGCGGACAGCGTGATTGTCCCCAGCAACTACCTTAAGGGGCTGGTCAAAGGCTGGGGCCAACCTGTACAACGTATTAACGTGGTCTACAATGCCCCCGCACCGGGCCACACCCCGCCGGACCTCTCGCAACAGGCGGCGCGGTCCCAGCTTGCGCTCGCCCCAGGCCGCCCCTACTTGCTGACGGTGGCGCGGCTCGTCCCGTGGAAGGGGGTAGATGACCTGATTCTGGCGTTGGACGCGGTGCCGGATGCGCATCTGCTGGTGGCGGGGGACGGCGACCTCCGGGCGAACCTGGAGCAGTACGCGGTGGCGCGTGGCGTCGCGGACCGCGTGACGTTCCTGGGGCGGGTGCCACGGGAGCAGGTGGCGCTCTACATGAAGGCAGCGGACTACACCGTGCTGTACAGTGGCTACGAGGGGCTGTCGCACGTCCTGATTGAGAGCCTGGCCGCCGGGACGCCCGTGATCGCCAGCAAGAAGGGCGGTAACCCGGAGGTCGTGCAACACAACGTTAATGGGCTACTGGTTCCCTACGACGACCCGCACGCGCTGGCGTCGGCGCTGGTGGTGGCGTTGGCCCCTGGTAAGCGGGACGAACTCGCGGGTAACGCCTGGCTTGGCCTGGAACGCTTTGACTATGATAGGATGGTGCTGAATACAATCGGCGTGCTGGACAAGTTCAAGGGGTAGACGGGTGGCGCATAAAATCGGAGTGATAACCGATGTCCACGGGGACATTGACGGGCTGCGGCGGGCGCTGGTCCTACTGGAAAACGACCTTCAGGTGGACGAGGTGTGGTGCAACGGTGACCTGGTGGACAAGGGGCCGAACCCTCAGGCGGTGATCGCGCTAATTCGTGAGCGCGGCATCCCCACGGTGATGGGCAACCACGACGCGGGCGCACCGTTGATTGAGCTGGAGCTACGGCGCAGGCCGGAACTGCGCGGGTTCTACGACACGTCGGCCTTCGATGATGCGGAAATTGACTTCCTGCGGGCGTTGCCCGCAACGCGCACGTTTGAGCGGGCGGGCGTGTCGGTGATGGTGGCGCATGGTACGCCGTGGAGCCACTCGACATACACCTTCTCCAACGCGCTGAGCCGGGTGGTACAGCGGGTGTTGCACGAGGCGGAAACAGACATGGTGCTGCTGGGCCACACGCACGAGCCGATGGTGATGCTGGTCGGTG
>CAYWZS010000142.1:1694-8536 GCA_964462905.1 uncultured Anaerolineaceae bacterium | reverse complement strand
TCGGTGATCGGCATCTACGGGCATCGGCACAACGGGGTGCGCTCGTGTGCGGTGCTGGACCTGCCCTCACGTGAGTTCACGGTCTACGACATCGACACCGCCCAGCCGATTGAGCCGGTGCGGGTGAAGCGTCCGGGGCTGTGAGGCGGCGGCAGCAAATGGTCCTGCTTCCCCTGCTGCTGTTGGTGTTATGCTTGCGGCGGCGAGTTGTCGTTTCCGTCGAGACACAGTCGGTGCCGGGTAGCCGGGCGTAGTTGGCAGCAGTTGCTCGGTTTGTAGTGGATACGACTGACGCTGCTCAACATCAATCAACGACGGTGTTAGAAACGACACCAACCGGAGGGAACGGTTCGCCAGGCGCGAGTAGAACCGTCCGACGCCACGCGTCTCTATGACTCGACTCGCTCACCACCACCGCATCGCCCGCCAGCAAATTACGGAGCAGCTTAAACGCCGTAGCACCCGACCACGGCCTACCCAGAAGGCGGAAACGACAGTAAACTCGCTAGGCGCATTACACAACAACCGCAAGAGGCCCCCCGTGCGCTACGCCGAGATCGCCATTCTCAATATCGCCGTCAACAACACCTTCCACTACCACGTCCCAGGACCACTAACGGAGGCGCTCCAACCCGGCCACATGGTACAGGTCGCCTTTCGTACCAAGGCGGAACACGGCATTATCGTTGCGCTGCACGACGAGCGCCCCGCCGACCTCGCCGAGAACGTCAAAACCAAGCCGATTGACGCCCTCCTCCACCCGGAACCCGTTATCAGCGCGGAACGCCTCTCGCTCGCGGGGTGGATTGCCCACCGCTACCTTGCGTCGGTGGCGAGTGCGCTGGCGCTGGCGTTACCGCCCGGCTTCACAGGTGGACGTGACATCCGTGTGATCCTAATTGATCCGCGTGCCGCCGCCCGCGACATGTTCGAGCACCGGGTGATTAACCTGCTCCAACGGCGCGGGCCGCTCTATGGCACCCAGATTGCCGGGGCGCTCAAGGGCGAGAGGAAAGCGGACTGGAAGCGCACGGTTGACAGCCTAGCGGATCGCGGGGTGGTGCGGATTGAGCAGGTGCTGAAGCCGCCACGGGTCAAGCCGCGCAACGTGCAGACCGCTCGCCTGCTCATCGAGCCGGAACAGGTCGCGCAGGTCGCGCCGTCGCTGGGGAAGAAGAACCGCCGCGCCGATCTACTAGAGGCTATTGCGGGGATGGGCGACGGCCCCCACGACCTCAAGACGGCGTTGGCCTCGCTCGGCACGACCAAGGCTACCCTGCAAAAAATGGCGGCGGATGATCTGCTCACGGTTGGGGACAACACCCTATCGCTCGCGATTTCCCCCGACGCGGTGGACACCGCGCTGATTGACCTGCGCGACGGTCACGCGCAGGGGCGCGTCTTGCGGATACTCGCCCGCGAAACCGAGCCGATTGATGTGAGTTGGGTGTACACGCAGGCCGGGGCCACCCTGGACGACCTCAAACGCCTGGAAGCCGATGGGCTGGTTCTACTCGGTGAGCGGGCCGACTGGCGCGACACCGCCGACCGCGCCTATGACCTCAGCCACCCGCTGACGCTCACCCCCGCCCAGGCCGGGGCGCTGGCCCCCATCACAACGGCAATCACCGAGCGCCGCCACGAGATTTTCTTGTTGCACGGCGTCACAGGCAGCGGCAAGACGGAGATCTACCTGCAAGCGATCCAGATCGCGCTGGATATGGGCAAGACGGCGCTCTTGCTCGTGCCAGAGATCGCGCTCACCCCGCAGACGACCGCCCGTGTTGCCGGGCGCTTTCCGGGCCGCGTGACCGTGCTGCACAGTGGCCTCTCCGACGGTGAACGCTACGACGCGTGGCGGCGGGCGCGGGAGGGGCTAGTCGCTGTCGTTGTCGGGGCGCGGAGTGCGCTGTTTGCCCCGTTGGATCATCTCGGCGTGATTGTGCTGGACGAAGAACACGACAACAGCTACAAACAGTCCCCCAATACGGACATACCGCCCTTCCATAGTGGGCCACACTATCACGCTCGTGCTGCCGCCGCCGAACTCGCACGGCTGCACGGGGCCGCGCTGGTGCTGGGGAGTGCCACCCCGGAAATCGAGTCCGGCTATGCTGCCCACCGTGACGCCCTCACCTACCTGAGTTTGCCGGAGCGCGTGCTTGCTCACCGTGAGCAGGCACTTGCCAACGCCGAACGCACGGGGATCGTGCTGGATGATGTGCCGGAGGCCGGTCCCTTCGCCAACGAACTGCCCCCGGTGCAGGTGGTCGATATGCGGACGGAACTCAAAGACGGCAACACGAGCATCTTCAGCCGGGCGCTGCAACACCAGTTGGCGGCAACCCTCGAACGCGGCCAACAGGCAATTCTATTTCTCAATCGTCGTGGGAAAAGCACCTACGTTTTCTGCCGGGACTGTGGCTATGTGGCATCTTGCCCGGGCTGCGACACGCCCCTCACGTATCATCACGACGGTGTCATGCGCTGTCACCGTTGCGGCCACCGCGAGGGCCACCCGCAGACCTGCCCGGCGTGCGGTTCCCGCCGTATCAAGTACTTCGGCGCGGGGACGCAACAGGTCCAGCAGGCGTTGACCGCCGCCTTTCCGTCCGCCCGTGTCGTCCGTTGGGATGCAGACACGGCTGGCGACCCGGTGACTCATGCGGCGTTCCTGGGGCAGTTCCAGCGCGGGGAGGCCGATGTGATGGTCGGCACGCAGATGATCGCCAAGGGCTTAGACTTGCCCCTGGTGACGCTGGTCGGCATCATCAGCGCGGACACCGCCCTTAACCTGCCGGACTTCCGCGCTGGCGAACGGTCGTTTCAACTGCTGACGCAGGTCGCGGGCCGGGCCGGGCGCTCGCTGTTAAGGGGGCGTGTCGTTCTCCAGACGTACCAGCCGGACCACTACGCCGTGGCCGCCGCCGCCAATCACGATTATCGGGCCTTCTACGAGCGCGAAATCGCCTACCGCCGTGATATGGGCTATCCTCCCTTCCGCCGGATGGCGCGGGTGCTGTTTCGGTATCCGAGCGAGCCGGAAGCCCAACGCGCCGCCGAGCAACTGGCAACTACCCTGCGTGGGCGCATCCGCTCGCGTGGCCTCACCGGGACGGAGATCATCGGCCCGGCCCCGGCGTTTTTCACGCGTAGCGCAGGCTACTACCGCTGGCACCTGTTGCTGCGTGGCCCAGACCCCGCCGCTGCCCTGCGCGGCCTCACCTTTGACAAACACACCTACGTCGATATTGACCCCTTCGATGTGTTATAGATTTTTGTAAATTATACCGGGCTATTACTGTAGCGAGGAAAACAGCCTGTTAAGATTTATAAATTTTCACACGAAATTCGTATTTCAAATTTGAAACAGTGCTATAGTACGTAACATACGCCGTATAGTTTGTGTGATCTTATCTTATGAACCATTTATTGCACCAGCCTAGCATTATGCTCGTTGAGGACGACATCCCCGTCCGCGATATGATGGGCGTCTTTCTACGGCAGCACTACACTGTCTTTACAGCCGACAACGGTGCGGCGGCGCTGGACACCATCCGCCAAACCACCCCCGATGTGATCGTCAGTGACGTGACCATGCCTGAGATGAGCGGCTACGACCTGCTACGCCAGGTCCGTGAGGACCGCCACATCGCCATGATTCCGTTTATCTTCCTCACGGCCCAGGCGGACTACAATAATATGCGCGACGGCATGAACCACGGGGCAGACGACTACCTGTTTAAGCCCGTCGAGATGCACGAACTCAAACAGGCGATTGATGCCCAACTTCAGAAGAGACAGGTCTCCGCCAATCAGATTGACGACACCATTAAGATCGTGCGGGAGAACCTGCTACACGCGCTCCCCCACGAGCTACGCACCCCCCTATTTCAGATCATCGGCTACACGCAGATGCTTCGTGAAGAGTATACGACGCTCGGCCAGGAGGAAGTTGGTTTCTTCCTGGATGTCATCGGGCGGTCTGGCGAACGGCTTCAGCGCGTCGTGGAAAACTACTCCAGCCACCTGCAACTGGAAACGATCATGCTGGACCCAAACCGCCAGCAACTACTGCGTAACCACATCATCCCCAACGCCGCCGACATCATCCTGCGAACGGTGGAGCCAATGGCTTACGCCTACGACCGCCCGAGCGACTTGCGCCACAAGCTCGAGGCGCGGGCCATGCGAATCTCCGAGGAGAACCTCGCCAAGCTGGTGTTTGAACTGGCGGATAACGCCTTTAAGTTCTCACTGCCGGGGACCCCTGTTGGCATGGGGTCGTTTACCAAAGACGACAGCTACCACATCATTATTGAGGACCGGGGACGGGGGATTTCGCCCGTGTTTTTGGACAAGCTCGGCCAGCCGTTCATGCAGTTCGAGCGCGAGGAGTATGAGCAGCAGGGGGTGGGCCTGGGCTTCTCCATCGCCAATCGCATCGTGCAGGCCCACGGTGGCAGCGTCACTGTCCAGAGTAAAAACGGTGAGGGCACCCGCGTTCACGTCCAACTGCCGTTGAAGTGACTCATTTTCATCGTAGATCATCCCCAAGCCCCTGCCTGGCGCGGGGGTTTTGCTTTTCCGCTATAACTTTGTACACTCGGCCCCATAAGTCAAAAATACACCAGTCTTCAGGAGATGAAGCAGACGATGACCAATGACCACCTCATTCGCTCCAACCACGACGAGAAAATTGTGATCGACGTGACGCCGGAAAACGCCAAGTGGGACTACCTCAGCTTTCGTGTGGTCCAGCTAACCCGCAGCGACGAGAACTACACCCACGATACTGAGGGGACCGAGGTTGCGCTGGTCCCGTTGCAGGGTGCCGGGACAATCCGTGTTGGTGACGAGACGTTCAACCTGTCCCGTAAGGGCGTCTTTGAGGAGGTGCCGCACGTCCTCTATATCCCGCCGAGCCACACCTTCGCCGTTGAAACAGATGACGCCTTCGAGTTCGCGTTGGGGGGTGCGCCTGCGGAGGGCAAGTACCCGTTGCGGTTGATTGCCCCGGACGAGATCAAACAGGAGGTGCGCGGTGGTGGCGCAGCCACCCGCCAGGTCAACCACATTCTCGCGCACCCGCTCCCCGCCGAGCGCCTGATTCTGTTTGAGGTCTACGTGCCGGGCGGCGCTTGGTCCGGCTATCCGCCACACTGCCACGACCGCTTCGACGGCTCATCGTACCTGGAAGAAACCTACTACTTCCGTATGCAGCCGGAGGACGGTTTCGGCTTCCACCGCAACTACCGCGTAGACGAGCCGTTTGATGAGACGTTCCTACTGGGCCACACGGACCTCGTCCTGGTGACGAGGGGCTTTCACTCGACCGCCGCCGCGCCGGGGTCCAACATCTACTTCCTGAACTACCTCGCCGGGGAACTGCTGGACGACGCCCGCGCTACCCCGCCCGTTGATGATAAACGGTACGCGCACCTCAAGGACGACTGGACCGGGACAACGGTCAAACTGCCTGTGTTCGGCAAGGATGATGCCTAAGATGCTCACGCCAGGGAAGATTCGCGGCCTCGCGCAGTTGTCGTCACCGGGCGGCACCTTCAAGATTCTCGCGGCGGACCATCGCGATTCGATGCGCGTCCTCATCAACCGGGAAAACCCCGACGGGGTCCCCGCGCAGGCACTCACGGACATCAAGCTGGCGCTCTTGCGGGCGGTCGCGCCCCACGCGACCGCCGTTATGCTGGACCCCGTCTACAGCACAGCGCAGGCGCTCGTGACGCGCTCACTGCCGGGGCATGTGGGGTTCCTGTGTGCGCTGGAGGCCCAGGGCTACAGCGGCGAACCAACCGCCCGCGAGACAACACTGCTCAATGGCTGGGGCGTGGAGAAGGCCAAGCGCGTTGGGGCGAGTGCGATCAAGCTGTTGGTCTACTATCACCCAGACGCCGGGGCCGCCGCCGAAGCCCAGGAACAGACCATTCGCGGTGTGATTGCCGACTGCGCCCGCCACGACATCCCGCTGTTTCTGGAGCCGCTGTACTACGCGCCAGACCCCGCCGTCCCGGTCACTTCGGCTAGCTTCGCCCGTGATCGGCGGCGGATCGTGGTGGAGACGGTGCGGCGACTGGGGGCGCTGGGGCCGGATGTGCTCAAAATCCAGTTCCCGGAGGACCCTACCCACCAGCCGGACCCCGCCGCCTGGGATGATGCCTGCGCCGAACTCCACGAGACATCCCCGGTCCCGTGGGCGATTCTGTCCGGCGGCGACCCGTTCGACGCTTTCAAGGCACAGGTGGAGGCCGCGTGCAAGGCGGGGTGCTCCGGGTTTATGGTGGGGCGGGCGATCTGGCGTGAGGTGATCCACGCCGTGCCGGAGGACCGCGACCGGGTGGCACGCGAAGTCACGTTGCCGCGCCTGAACGAACTCGCGGCGCTGGTGGACACCTACGGCCACGACTGGGCCGCCAAGCACGATCTGCCTGCCGCCGACGAAACATGGTATGTGACGTATTAGCCGCTGGGTTGGCTGTTGCCCCTTCCGGCCTGTGGGTCATAAGGCCGTCCACACGGAGCGGGGCTTTCTTCCTTGTGACTGCACACGACCACGCTTGACCGCCCAGAAATTTCCCTTAATATCTGCAAGCATCGCAATCACACATTGGAGATTCCCCCTATGATTCCTGAAGCCTACCTGGACTTGCTGGAAGGCCCAGTCGTTGTCACCTTCGTCACGATGATGCCAGACGGCCAGCCGCAGGCCACCCCCGTCTGGTGTAAGTGGGACGGCCAGCACATCATCGTGAACACGGCGATGGGCCGCCAGAAACACACCAATGTCCAGGCAAACCGTAAGGTGGCAATCTGCGCGGTGGACC
>CAYWZS010000142.1:0-1594 GCA_964462905.1 uncultured Anaerolineaceae bacterium | reverse complement strand
CAGAAACACACCAATGTCCAGGCAAACCGTAAGGTGGCAATCTGCGCGGTGGACCCGCAAAACCCCTACCGCTACCTGGAGGTACGCGGCACTGTCACCGAAATCATCCCGGACAAAGAGGACATCATCGACGAGCTGGCGCTGGCCTACCGGGGCAAACCGCGCTACTTCGGGCCGGATGGCATCGTGAAGGAACGCGGCAACGAACGCCGGGTGGACCTGGTGATTACCCCGCTGGAAGTCTCGCACATGGGATAAGCGGCACACGGTCGCCCTCCCGTTTTTCCCGTTTACGATGCCAAGCTGTGTCATATTCGTTACAATGGTGACAGTTTCAACGTAGACAGGGGTCAGCTTATGCTCACACAATTCCAAAAGCGCAAACTGCGGCGCTACTTCGACTTCTACGACGTGGATAACAACGGTTACATCGAACAACGGGACTACATGCTGTTCGCAACTCGGCTCGCACAGGTGCGCGGTTGGCCCAAAGGTAGCCCTCGCTATGAGATCGTGATGGGCCGTTATATGGCAGAGTGGCAGGTGTTAACCAGTTTCGCAGATATAAATAGTGACGCCCGCATCTCGCTGGACGAGTGGTACGATTACCACGCCCACATTTTCTATGTGGACCTCAAGCATCGGCTGGGCGAGGGCGACATCATCGACACGATCTTCGAGACGCTGGACGCCAACGGAGACGGCATCATCAGCGAGACAGAGTTCCGCACCTTCTACCAAATTCACGACAACACCCCGGAACTCGCCACCGAGATGTTTCGGCGTTTAGACCTCAACAACGATGGGGTGCTGTCCCGCAAGGAGATTGCCCAACTCTTTCGTGAGTTTGCTCACAGCAACGACCCATCCGCGCTGGGGAATTGGTTCTTTGGGCCGTTCTAAAGTTAGGTACCTACCCATTCAAGCGTAAACGAAACCGCGTTGTTTGTGAGGGGAGATGACGCTCGTTTTTAACTTATCACGGGAAGAACGCGGGGTACTCGCACGCTGGACGCTGAGGACCGGGTTGCTGGGCGTCATCACGGGGACGGTGTTGGTGCGAACCCGCCGCTAGCCGTGTAATCATTAGCGAAAGATATGGATTTGGGATGTTTCCGCAACTAACGCCGCCCACCCGCGTTATGATAGCGGAAAGGGTTTACAATTTTCCCACTACCCAAAGGCGGCCCCCCCATGAATATCAACGACTCACATATCATTTCACGCCATACCCTGTTTCCGCTGACGACAGGTGAAGTCTACGCCTTCACAGATACCTTCGCGCTGGCGTGGATCTTCAGCGCAACGCTCTCCGCAGGCCTGATAGCCATCTCTGTCACACGCTATTCGGTGGTGCTCGCCGCCTTGAGCCTCGCTCTTGGTGTCATCTGGTGGATGCTGACCAACCTCAAGCGCCGCCGCTAACGAATACAACAACGCTGAAATTGGGGCAAGAAACGCGCTCACATTCCCCCTTTGCACAACTTGCCCCATCCCACCCCCAACAAATTTGTACCTTCTCACATATTCTACGCAAATACCTATAATTACAATATTGCTTGTCATTGAGAATTTTTCGTGTTATCCTCGCACA
>CAYWZS010000141.1:0-11108 GCA_964462905.1 uncultured Anaerolineaceae bacterium | reverse complement strand
GCGCCGCCCGCACAGTCGGTAAGTTGCGGTCGGTTGCAGCCATCGAACATCTGCTAGAAGAACGGCTGACCAACCCGGCGAACCGCCGCCCGACCGCGAAGGCGCTGGCGTTTGTGTTGGATGAAGTGCCCGCGTTGCCGTCAGCGGTGCCGTTGCCGCTGCGGTTGATGGCTTGGCTTCGTAACACCGGGCGGCGGTTGACCCAGGACCCCATGCAGATTGTGTGGGCGTTCGCGGCGGCGGTAGTTGGTGGTTGGGTTGGCATGGGGCAACACGTCTATCGCATATTCCTGTCTTCGGCTGTGTTCGACCAACAGCGCATGTTGAACACGTTCGCCTTCGGCTTGTTGTTCGGGCTGGTGCTGGGTGTCACGGTGGTGGTGGCAAAGGTACTGCCGGAGCGCCTGCGTGGGTTCTGGCCGAACTGGACGCGCTTGGTGTGGAGCGCAACGAGCGGTTTCTACCTGGGCCAATTCCTGTGGTGGTCCTATGCGTGGTGGCTGTTGAACCTGGACTCACCGCCGACCGATATTCTCGTGTTAGCTGGTGTGGGAACCGCCATTGGCCTCGTCATCCCCGCCATGGTCAAGATGCGCGGATGGGTGGCGGCGCTCCTGACGTTGGCGACAACCTATGGGGCGTTGTACCTGGGCACGATGAACGGGCTACGTGTGTATAACATGGGCCTACAACCGTTCAATATCACCTTCCCGTGGTGGCGCTGGAGTGGGGAGGCCCCCTACCTATCGTTCGAGATGCTACGCTTTAGTGAGAACTCGTGGATTTT
Organism: uncultured Anaerolineaceae bacterium; assembly: GCA_964462905.1. Taxonomy (GTDB): domain Bacteria; phylum Chloroflexota; class Anaerolineae; order Aggregatilineales; family Phototrophicaceae; genus DAOTTY01. The sequence goes on along the minus strand of CAYWZS010000141.1, from coordinate 10,321 downwards.
CCTCTACTTTGAGACCCAACAGATCTACACGATTCTGCTGCCGTTGGTCGTGTTTGTCGCACTCGGCGCACATTTTCCGGCGTTGGTTGCGGACCTGCGTGGCCTGTTGGCCCGTTTCCGTGTGGGCCAGGAAACCGCAGAGCAACCAAAGCGCCGCACCGCCAGCGCCCCCACTGTGGCCGTAGACCAGCCGAAAACCCGCCGACAGGTCGCCCAGGAGATGCCAGCAGTTGTTGGCGGCGCACCGACGACCGATGTATATGCCTATGACGACGAAACCAGCCTGGACGATGATACCGTATTAATGGGTGGGAACACCCCTGTCGATAGCAGTGCGGTCCGTGTGGTAGATGTGTCCCCAGATGATGACAACACCATTTCGCGCCATCAGAAGGACGCGCCGGAAATGCGTGACCCAAACGCGCTCGATGAGTTATCAATCTCGACCGAGAAAATGGACCTTGCAGACAACGAACCTGTGACCAACTGGAATGCGATGTTATCCGCCCTGGAAACGGGCGAGTCTGAGGCATCCGCGACCGCTGAAGACGATGATGATGATGTGGATACCCAGCCCGTGCCGCAGGAGCCGATTGCCGAGCGACCCACCGCCGACGAGATCCGCGCTGGCTGGGACACACTGCTGGCCGAGTTGGACGGGGATACCCAACCTATTGATGAAACGCCTGCCGCGACCAACCGGATCGAGGATGTTGTGGAGTGGGACACGCTCTCGACGGAGAAGATCACAGATGAGGCGTTGAAGGCGGTGCAGTCGGCCAGCGCCGAAGAACCAGCGGTCGATGACTGGGATAGCATCACGCGCCAACTAGACGCCCCGGACGACAAAGACGACGCGGTAGACGATTGGGATAGCATCACACGTCGTTTGGATGAGGAGTAATCCTCACGCTGTGGTGTGTTCCACAATCAGATTGCGATACCCATCAACACGCGCCCGCCAGCCGTCTGCGATGTAGGTCGTACTGTCTAGCTGGAACACCAACGCTGGCCCCTTGAACGTTACACCGGCGGAGAGCCGCTCACGATCATAGAGCATCATCCCATCCTCACGAGTGGTAATGCGTGCGGTGGCTCCGTTAGAGGGCTGTTTTGGCTCTGGCTGGAGGTCCGGCTTGGTGACGGCTCCCGTCGCGGTCAGCCGTAGGTTGACGACCTCCACCGATGCACCGCGCCGGGCGAAGCCGTATTCTCGCGTGTGCGCGGCGTCGAAGGTTGCCGCGATGTCGTCCGCCAGCGGGATGAGTAGCTCGTGGCCCTGTCCCTTGTAACGGGCATCCAGCGCGATTGTAAACGTCTGCGCGTCGGCGGGGATGCCGTCGGCGGTCAGGTCAGCGGCGGCCTGTGCGCGTAGCTCATCTGCGGCGGTGCGTAGGTCGTCGTGCAGCGCCGGGGATACGATCTGCATCACGGCCTGGGTGTAGTCCAGCACGACATCGGCCACCAGCAACCCGAAGGCGCACAGCACCCCCGGCGTCAGCGGAATCAACACGCGGCGCATCTCCAGGCGGTCGGCCACCTCGCAGGCGTGAAGCGGCCCCGCACCACCGAAGGCCACGAGTGTAAAGTCGCGGGGGTCGTGGCCGCGAGCGACCGACACCCGCCGTAGCGCCCGGTCAATGTTAACGTTGGCAATCTCGACAATGCCGCGTGCGGTGTCCGCTGTGGAAAGTCCCAACTGTTCCCCCAGGCCCGCGATCGCCCCCCGTGCGCTGTCCACGTCTAACGCCATCTCCCCACCAAGAAAGTGATCCGCATCCAGCCGCCCCAGCACAACATTTGCATCGGTAACAGTGACGGCCCTGCCGCCGCGCCCATAGGCCACCGGGCCAGGAGACGCGCCCGCGCTCTGCGGCCCAACGCGCAAGACGCCGCCGCTGTCCGCACGGGCGATACTGCCGCCGCCTGCGCCCACCGTGTCGATGTCCAATAGCCGGATGCGTAGCGGCAACCCGTCGATTTCGCTCTGTGGGCGGCGCTGTGGCTCGCCAGCGACCAGTGACACGTCGGTACTCGTCCCGCCCATGTCCAGCGTGATGATGTTCGGGAATCCAGCCAGGGTTGCTAGGTAGTGTGCCCCGATAACCCCCGCCGCCGGGCCACTCAACGCCGTCTGGACGGACTGCGCCGCCGCCCGCGCTGCGCTGACGACCCCGCCGTCGGACTTCATGACGCGCAACCCGACGCCCTCCGGCAGTTGATGTGCTAGGTTGCTCAGGTAGCGGCTCATCACCGGGCGCACGTAGGCCTCTAGCGTGATGGTACTGGCCCGTTCGTACTCGCGGAACTCTGGCAGAATCTCGTGAGAGAGCGCAATCCGGCTCTTGTCCAAGACCCCACGCCGTAAAATCGCCTCACGAATCGCGATTTCGTGGGCTGGGTTAACGTAGCTGTACAGCAGCGATACCGCGACGGCCTCCACGCGCTCGCGTTCGAGTGTGTCCAGCACAGTAGCGAGCATGTCTGGGTCCAGCGTCGTGATAACATTGCCGGCAGCGTCCAGGCGCTCGGTGATACCGAAACATAGGTCGCGTGGCACCAACGGCGGTGGTATTGTTGGATGTAAAGCGTATAGGTCGGGGCGGTGCTGGCGGCCCAGGTACAGCAAATCCCGATAGCCCGCCGTGGTGAGCAAGGCGACCCTGGCCCCGCGCCGTTCGAGCATCGCGTTGGTGGCAACGGTCGTCCCATGTGCGACCGCGTCCAGCGCCGCAACCCCACCCGGCGCAACTGCCCTCAGCCCCGCCAGCATTGCCCGTGATGGGTCATCCGGTGTGCTCAGTAACTTGTGAACCGTTAGCCGTCCGCCCTGGCTCATGACGAGGTCGGTGAAGGTACCGCCAATATCAACCCCTACGCGCATCGGGTGTCCTCTCTTGTGGGTCTCTAACGCAACCGATGATACCAGATTTGCGTATACTTTCGGGGCAAACGCGAGATTTTACGCGGCATCTACCCGGCTCATAGCATTCTCATACACTGGTTCGGTATGATACCCTCAAGTACGCATGAAAACCGAAGTGGAGGCGAAACCATCATGCTTGACCGTTGGCAGTCAGGGCGGGACGACAATTTATTTGGTGATATTTGGAGGCCGTTCCAGAACCATACCCTCGCGCTGGATATTGACGAGGGCGAGAACGGCTACACCGTCGAAGCGTCTTTGCCAGGGATGCGAGCCGAAAACATTCACATTACGCTGCATGATAATGTGTTGACCATCTACGGTGAGATGAAGACCCAGCGAGAAAAGCGCGACGCCAATTGTCGAACCATCATGCGCGAGCGGCGTGCCGGGAAGTTCAGCCGCAGTGTGCGCCTGCAACAGCCGATTGACCCGGACCGCGCCGAGGCTGAGTACGCAGATGGCATCCTAACGTTGTGGCTCCCTAAGGGCGACACAGATGAGAATGGCCGGGTGTCGGTCTACGTGGAGTGAGGGATTCTCGTTAAAATGGTTGCAGACTGGCAGCTAAGGCGGAGACAAATTTGATGAACCGAACATTTTTGGGAATCGCGGCCCTGTTGGGCTTCTTGGCGGTGGGGATTGGGGCCTTCGGCGCACACGCGCTGGAAGCGCACTTTGCCGCGAACCCAGAGCGCGAGCCGACCTATGAGACGGCTGTGCAGTATCAGATGTTTCATGTGGTGGGGCTGTTGGCGGTGGCCTACTTGCAGGGGCAACGGCCATCTAACCTAAAGCGGACGGCGGGCTGGCTATTCGTGGTGGGAACGGTGTTGTTCTGTGGGAGTTTATACGTGTTGGCGGTGTTTCAGATTAGCGCGATGGGCGCAGTTGCGCCCCTGGGTGGCTTGTCTTTCCTAACAGGATGGGCGTTGCTGGGGCTGAGTGCGCTACGTGATGAGGGCAAAGCCTAACGTTACACGATCTCGTATTGATCTGCCGGGCAAACCCGCATAACCTGTGCCACCTCGTAGCCGATGTGAATCTCGTTCCCGGCGAAGCGTAGCTTCAGCGGTCCGTTGAACGGTGCTTTCTCTACCAGTTCAAAGGCAACCCCCGGCTTGAGGCCCATGCTGTTCAGGTAGTTGAGCAGTTGGTCGTCGTGGGTGTGGACACGGCTAATGGTCCAGTCCGGGCCAACCACCGCCTCGTGGAGCGGTTCGTCGGTGATGCGCGGCATCTTCAGGTCCACACTGGGGATCGGTTCACCGTGCGGACAGCGCCGGGGATAACCTGCCATCTGCTCCATACGGTTGATAATGTGATCGCTAACGGAAGTGTCCATCTCGTCGGCGCTCTCGTGAACCTCATGCCAGCCAAAGCGCATGATGTCCACCAAAAACCGCTCAATAATGCGGTGGCGGCGAATGCTGCGTAGTGCCTCGCGTTCGCCGGCTTTCGTTAACTTCACGCCCCGATACGGCTCATGTTCCACGAAACCCGCCGCTTTCAGCCGCTGCACCATGCGCGTTACCGCCGGGGCGCTCACGCCCATCTCGTCGGCAATGGCGGACGTAGACACATAAGGATCGTCCACCTGGTAGTAAGCGATGCGGTATGTCTCCGCGAGATATTCCTGTTTTTTGTGGTTTGCGCCGCTCATCCTGGTTGGCACCCTTCGTCCGGCAGGTTGTTTTTGATAATCGCTATCATTTTTAATATACCGGAAAACCTGAGTTTGACGCAAGGTAAATCCGAAACCTACTCTGTAAATTTCTCATCAGCAGGCAAAGTCAGCAAATAGGCCACTAGCGCGTCAATCTCGTCCGCCTCCAGGTCCATCGTCAGTTGATGTGCGCCGGGCAGGATGAACACATCGCGCAGAGTCGCTGCGGACCCATCGTGGAAGTAGGGGGCGCTCATCCACAGCCAGCGCAGGCTCGGTGTGTCGAAGGTGCCGCCCGTACCAACATCATAGGCCATCGTATCAGTACCAAGCGGGGCCGCGTGACACTCGGCGCAGTTTTGCTCCGTGAAAATTTGCTCCCCGCTCTGGACATCTTCCCCTCCCTGCGGGAAGGGGCTGGCTGGCCCCTCCAACGTTGTTAGGTAGATGACCATTGTATCTAGGTCCAGCGAAAGGCCCGCGTGTGGGTCACCAAGCGGCTCGTTGACGGGGCCGTCAACCAAGCCCAGGCCCGCCTGTAGTCCGCGAATCTTCAACTCGCTGTCCGCTAGTTCGTCCCAGGAGCCGTCCCAGTTATACGGTGCCGTCGAGAGTAGGTCGAACAGGGTCGGGGTGTTGCGGGGGCCACTGGGGAAGCCCGCCCAGACGCGCCCGTCGGTCATACCGTCCAGGTGGCAGTTGGCGCAACTGATCCAGCGATCCTGCGCCAGCCGGGGGTCACGGGCGCTGTAGAACAACTCCGCGCCGATAAGAATGTCCACCGGGATGTTAATGGCCGGGTTGATAGGCAATGTGTCTATCACGCGCAGTTCGCCCGTGTCCACAAAGCTCATGGTCGCGTCAATCGCGTTGTGGACGTAAAGCTGGCTGTTGTCCGCGTTGAGTAGCAGGCCACGCGGGTTCGTGCCGACATCCAGGTGCGCCAGGGCGGTTCCCGTCGCAATCTCCATCACAGTGACATCACTGCTCCCGGCGTTGGCAAGGTAGGCCCACCCCCGGAACGGGTCAATTTCGATGGCGTAGGGCAGGTTCACCGGGCGGGCGGCGGTGTCCGGCGTGAGGCGGCTGAAGCGGCGTAGCGTGAGGCCGTCTAGCCCGACGACGTTCACCACCGGAAAGACGGTTGTGTCGTAGGTGAGGGCCGGATCGGTGCTGTTAGCGCGGGTCTGTGGCAGGTAGGCGATTCCGCGTGTCGGGTCAATGTCGATACTGGGCGAGAGGCCGCTGTCCGCCCCGGTGCTGATCGTCTGGACGACGCGGTTTTGTGGGGTGTAGATCAAGCTCAGGTCGCCGCTCCACAGGTGTGTGACGTAGAGAAAATCCCCCCAGAGTGCTAACCCGGTGGGGTATGGCGGGGTGGGGATTTGCGCGGTAACGTCCCCGGTGGTCAGGTCCACCAATACAACCTCGTCCCGCCCCTGGAGCGTGACATAGGCGGTGGTGTCGGTCGCGGCGACCACACCAGCCGCCCATGGCCCATTAAGTTGGATCGTGCCTGTGACGGTGCTGCTCTGCATGTCCACGATACTTAGGCTGGCGTCGGCCCGGTTGGCGACGACCGCCCGCACACCATCCGGGGTGATAGACACACTGCGCGGGTCCGCCCCGACGGGAATCTGTGCGCGGAGTTCCCTGGCGACCGGGGCCACCAGTGACACCGAGTTCCCTAGCGGGTTCACAATGGTGAGCAGGCGCAGGATGTCGCTACGGGCTATCGTGCCGCTAGTGCTGACGGGGTTGGTCCGGGCGTCCGGCAGGGCGTAGAGTGGCATCGGGGTGGGGCCCGCCTGTGCGCCGACCACAGGCGACGCGCCCCCGGCCAACAGCCCCCCCGTCAACAGGGTGAACAGGCTCACCACCGCGAAAAATCTCCCTATATAGTGTCCCTGGCGTGGCATCTGCCCTCCCGTGGAAAGTGTTGGTCTACTCAATGGTTAGCAGGCGGTCGTGGCGCACTGCCACCTGCCGCGCCAGCACGTCAAATTCGCCGTCAGCGTTCAACCCCGTAAAGGCGAACGTCAGCCGCACGGGGTCGGAACTCGCCGGGCCGTCTAAGCGCCCATCCTGGCCCTCATAGAAGGGAAAGCGCGTATTGATCGTGGTGGGGTTCAACTGGTAGCGGAGCGCCGTCCCCTGAACTTGTATTTCGCCGTCGGTGACGACCGCCCCCGGTAGGGTGACGGTCAGGTAGGCGCGGACCTCAGTCCAGCCGTCTGGCAGGTCAAAGTTGAAGTTACGTGGGAACCCGGTGGGGAAGGGGATAGCCGTCCCGGCACCGTCCTCCCAGGGTAGGCGGGCGGCGTCCTCACGTAGCACGTAGACGTTATAGGTCTGTGTACCCGTGGGCGGTGATGTGCTGATGCGCTGCCCGGCTGACGACGTGCCCCGGTGCGCCGCCGCTACCTGTACGGACCACACTCCCGGCTCGTCCACAGTGAGGTCAAAGTCCGGGTTGTAGTAGCTGCCAACGGCGTTGGCCCGGCCTGTAAACTGTTCGGTGCTTCCCGCAGGTGAGGTGATGGTTACGGTGAGGTCGGAGGCCAACGGCGGCCCCACTTGGCCCGCAATCGTCAGGGTATCGCCGACACGCAACACATCGCCCGGTAGTGCCCCGGTCGGCTGGAAGAAAATGTCTACTGGGGTGTTATCCCGCGTGTAGAGCGGTCCACCGTCCGGGCCACCGGCGGCCCCACGATACGGCGGGAACACGCGTGCGCCGCGCTCGTCGTCGGCGTCTGTCACCACGCCGAGCGCCCCGTAAATCGCGGTCGCTTGCACGTTCTGTGCGGTATTGCGAACGACCGCCCCGCCAAACATAAAGAAGGTGTCGCCGGGGCGCAACCCAGCGGCCCCTGCGCCAATTTGACCGAGCAGCGGGTCGTCCATGTCCAGCAACAGGTCATCATGCGTCGGCTCCCGCCCGACGACCACCTGCCGCGCTGTGACCGCTGGCGTCACATAGCTGAGATAGGTGTAGGCGATGTTCGTCGCCTCTGCCGGGGCCAATGCCAGGCCCGCGCTGTCGTCCAGCAGGACCGCCGGGAGCGCGTCTGTCGCGGCTAGTCGCTCAATCGGCTGGCCGTTGCGGTTGGTGTAGCGCTGTTGGTTGGTCGTGAGCCAGGCTGCATAATCGCCCACTCGGTCCTGAACTGTCACAGTCGGTTGGACGCCGTTCGCCGCGCCGTCGGGGACCCACAGCACATCGCCATGATGATAGGGCGCGTACAGTTGCGCTCCCGTGTCCTCGGTATTCGTCAGGTTATCCGCGAGATACCACGCCGGGCGATAGGGCGTTTCCACCCCGGAGAGGCCGCGCCCCCCATGTGCCAACAGCGGTCCCGCGTCCCCCGCGACAACCCCCGCTGTGCGGAGGCTCCCGGCCCACAGGCGGCCCTGCGCGTCTGTGTAGCGGGCCTCGTAGTCAATAACGTACTCGCCGGGCGTGGTCATCTGCCACGGCTCCGGCGGGGTGAATACCCCGTAATCGTTGGCAGCCCCCGCGAACAGGCGTTCCACCACAGGCGACCCGTCCAGCGGATACAAGCGGGCCGTCACTGCGACACTAGCCGCGACCCCCGGCGCAATGTGTAGCCCCAGCGGGGCGTGGTCCCCCACCTCGTAGGGCGTGCCAGAGAGCATCATCGGCGTCATATCCAGCCGTTCGGCCACGATAAAGGGATAGGTGCCGCCGCCCTCATAGCGGTTGCCCCATACATCCTCAACAAAACCCGTGAGTTCCACCGTGTACTCGCCATAAACGTCTAATATCGGGGCGGTAAACCCCGCGTTGAGCGTGGTCAGGCGGTAGACATCTAACGGTGTGCTTGCACCAAAGGTATCACGCTCGTCGATTGTCGTGGTAGACAGCACATTTTGGACGATAGGTGTGCCCGGCAGCGATTCCATGCCCCCGTCTGGGCGGCGAATCGTCATGCTCATCCGCCCACTAGGATACAGCAAGGGCAGCAGGGGCGCGGTGTTGTAGCCGTAGGCGTTGGGCATCACATTGACGAGGTACGGCTCTAGCGGGGCATCCGTCCCCGGCTCAATGATGTGCGTCGGGCTGTTGAAGCGCACCCGGTTGGCGAGTGCGGTGTGGCCCCGGTTCTCTAAGGGGACGATCCCCAGGCTGCCGTCGCTGGGCTGGGCGTGGAACAGCGTCCACAGGGTTTGGATGGGGGCGTTGGCCTCGCGCCCGATGTTCAGCACGGCAGGGAGCCGGGTCGGTGTCGGGCGGGTTTCGCGCTCCCCGGCCCCAAAGACGCCGTTGTCGCTCCAGCGGAACGTGTCACCGTCGCCGATCTGGGCGAAGCCCTCAAAGGCCGGGACGTACACACCCGGCGGCAAATCATCGGGGATGGTGAGAGCCACGGGCATCCCAAAGTGCAATGTGCCGTCCTGATAAATGACCTGCTGCGGCGGCACACGCACCTCGCCCAACGCAATAGCTGCGGTGAGGCCCGTCACCGGGAGGCCGCTGGGCGTGAGATAGGTAGACCAGCCGTTGTTGCCGTCTGGCGTGGCGGAGGTAACGAAGTCATCCGCCAGCGCAACAGGTTGCAGGCTCCACCGCCCGATCATCGCTACCCCCACCTGTTCCGCCGTCATCCCTGGTGCGTCCAGGCTCACATCCATCTCCGCTAGTAGCGTCTCGCCGGGTGACAGCGTGAGCGTGTTCATCCGCACGCGCCCGGTCCAGGTCGCCGCGCCGCCAGCGACCGCCCCTGCGATGTTGAAGCGCAACGGATTTTCGCCCAGGGCGCTCTCCGGGTAGGTGATGCCGTCGTTTTCTGTAACCGGGGACAAGGGCGCATCGTAGGCGACATTGCGGAGGACATTGCCGTCAACATCTAAATAATCCACCTGAACCAGCGTGAGTGCGGCAATTTCGCTGTTGAATGCCCCTGCTTGCAGGGATTCCAACGGCACACGCAGTTCAATCACCTCGCCATTGATGGCCGCAACACCAACGGTGCCGAGGTCTGTTGGGGGCGTGCTGCCCAGGCGTTGCCAGGTCGCCGCGACATTCTGACCGGGGTCCAGCGTGATTTCGAGTAGGACCTCGTTCACCTGTAGCTGAAACCGCAGCGTTTGGTAGTCCGCAGGGGCACCCCGCAGTTGGATATAGGCGGAATCCAGGTTACGGAGGCCGTCGGCGCTGTTGCCAAGGGTGGTGTTGGGGTAGATGTTCCAGTCGGCGGGCAAGCCATCCAGGACGATTTGCGTGATCGGGTTGACGGGTTGGCGGCGGTTCTCTGGGAAGGGGGCATAGAGGATGGTCCCCGGCCCACCAGGGACGGACCCGGCAGGGGTTCGCACGTCTGGGGGCAGGGCGGACGCCGGGCTAACCCAGAAGGGCGTGTTGCCCTGTCCGGTGAGGGTGGCGCTAAACTGCCCGGTAATGCCAGCGGGGGCGTATACCGTGTCGCCCGTGTAGAGGTTGCGGACGGCAACCTGCGCGGCGGGGAACACCGCGCCAGCGGCCCCGGTAATCGTCACCTGATTGTTTTCATCTGGTGGTGAGATCGTTACCAGTGACGCGACGGGCGGGTCGCCTGCTTCCAGCACGCGGGGCTGTGCTTGTACGATGGGGGGCACCAGCAAACACCCTAGAACGATGATGAATAAACGCCTCAACGTTATGTATTCCTCTTTATAACCTAGGATGTACCAGATTATAACGCAAAGATGCGCTAAATTTTAGCCAC
>CAYWZS010000140.1:0-11139 GCA_964462905.1 uncultured Anaerolineaceae bacterium | reverse complement strand
CGTTCGACGAGTACCGCAAGTACATCGAGAAGGACGCGGCGCTGGCGCGCCGTTTTCTGGCGTCGTTCGTACAATTGTCGTCCAGCCGGGGCGTCCACGGCTCCGGCGAGACGGGCCTTACCACCTTTGGCGATTTGGTGAACGGCGCAGCCGAAATCTACGCGCTGTATCCTGTGTCCTACTGGGCGCTGGGTGGGCTGATCGTGTTTGCGGCGGGGTTGGCGCTCGTCCAGCGCCGCCGCCTGCGCGAGAACGCAAACCTATGGACGTTGATCTTGGCGGGGGCGGTGCATGTGCTGTTGGGCGCGTTGTTGATCTTCCGGCATCCCGGCGGCAGCTACATTAACATTGTGGCCCCGGTCGCGCCGTTCCTACTGGCGGTGCTGTTCCGGCTGATGACGACACCCAACGAGCGCCGGGTCGCGCTGGCGATGGCAACGGCGCTTCTCGTCGGCTTTGGGGTGCAATATGGCCGTGCCTACGCGCTCCAGGCAGAAGTCGTCCGCATCGCCCAGGAACGGGCCGCCGACGTGGACGCGCTGGTAAATGAGCGTGTGAACCAGACCGGGCAAGTGCCGTCCGATGTCGAGATCCTGACGAAGTACGGCGCACACTTCGGCTGTTACGGGATGCTGTTCGGCAGTAACTATGCCAATCATCTGCTGTACGATTATGTGGCCGCCGCCTGCCCGAACCTCGCCCGCTTCGAGGCGAACTTCGACGGGGCGCGGCTGGGTGCCCCCGGCTGGCGGGTACTCACTGAGGCGGATTTCTGCTGGGACTACGCCGTCGTCACGGACTACGACGGGAGCGGTCTGTTAGCCGAGTTCGCGGCACCGTACACCACCGACAGCGGCTACCTCGTGATCGAAAACGACCGCACCTTCCGCCCCCGTGGGGCCTTCCGCCACGACTTCGAGACGCTGCCGTGTGGTCGTGGGTGGGGCAACGCACCAGAGCTATTCGAGGACACAACCTACGCCTGGACCTCTACGCCAGAGGCAACGGTGGAGTTTCGGTTGCAGCCGGGTACGAACTACGAACTAACGCTACAACTGTTCGCGGCCATCGCGCCGGACGTAGAGGAAAGCCTCGCCGTCCACATTAACGGGACACCGTTGGCGCTGGCGCAATTTGGGCCAGGGCAGTACACTGCGACCATTCCGGCGGCTTTGGTGGACGCGAACCCGTATGCAACGCCGTTTAAGCTCATCACGAATCGGGTCGAGGTTCCCGGCCCGGAACGCGGCGATTTGCGCTCGTTAGGTGTCGCGGTGGACTACATCGAGATTGTGCCGGAGCAGGAAGCCGCGTTCTAATGCCAACCGCTGAACCGCTTGCCACACACCCCAAAACCTGCCAAAATCCCCGCCATACGTAACCCGTCTGGACGGAGGAAGTTACCTTGAACCTGCTCAATGCCTTGCTTGCCCTGGTGCGTCAACTGCTGGGGGGCAATACCACCCAAGCCGCCGACGACCCCCACATCACCACGGCCCCGGCGCATCTCACGCCGTCCAGCACGGCCCCAACCCCTGTAGACGAACCTGGTAGCGGTGGAGGCAACGCCATGAATGACATCACCTCACACGCGCTCGTTTTGCCGGACGCGGATTTTCGCAGTTGGTACGAGGCCACCCGTGACTACACCGCCCACTTCAAGCGCGTCGTGATTGTGCGCTCACCTGCGGGGAACAACCTTAACCGCTACAAAGTCGTGACAGCAGTCAAGACGGGGCGGGTGTGGTTCAATGGCGACCCGGTGGCCCATATACGCCGCGCCTATCCCAACGTGGTCACGGTGGATGTGATCGACACCACCTCGCCCACTGCCCTCAAGCGCGAGTTGGACCGGCGGGTGGCGGCGGGCACAAGCATCGGCACGAACTTGGACACTCGTTTCACGCTGGACTGGCCCACGGACAGCTACACACTCGCCATCACGCGAGACTTTGATGTACCACTGGGGAACAACCGATTCCACGAGGGGATTGATATGGCCGTCACCGCCGGGACACCCGTCCGGGCGGCGTGCGACGGGACCGTGTTCGCAGTGACGACCGATAGCGGCTCGCTTGGCTATGGGACGTATGTGCAGCTCAAGACCCGCGCCAGGGACGGCACCGAGTATCTGGTCACGACGACCAACCTTACAGGCGTGAGCGTGAGCAGTGGGCAGTCCGTCCGTGAGGGCGACTTGGTCGGCACGGCGGCGAGTGCTGTTGGCGTAAAGCTGATTGTGCAGCAGGCCGGGTTGAACACCGGGAACCGCTATCGGATGCCGGGCGCAGTGGACCCCGTGCCGTTGCTGTTCGTGGATGATATTCGACTGGAGACAACCGCCGCGCTCGGCCTGAACATCCGTGAGGGGCGCGGCACCGACTACGACAGTGTTGGCAAGATGGCCCCCGACGAAACCGCGATTCCGCTGGGTTTGCACGGCTCGGCCATCCGCCAGACGGGGACGAGCAAGGCCGACGACCAGTGGATTAACGTGGACACCTCCTCCGGCGTGACCGGGTTCGTGGCAGCCTGGTTCTTAGAGGCGCGGTCGCCGCGCTCGGCCCCTGCCACCGGGACCGCCCTCAACGGCATTAACCTGGACCGGCGGCACCCGCTCGGCTCGCCGGACCCGTCACGCCTGGGCGCGATGAGCTACGTTCGTATGGCCTATAACGTCTCCGACGGGCGCGGCTCCCAGGACTTGAACGCCGCCTATAATCACTACGCGCCGTATCTGGACCAATTGGCACGCGCCGGGAAGAAGATTATCCTCGTCTACACACACCAGACCTACGGCGAGGGCGCGGGCTTCGTGTGGGAGCGCATGACCGCCGACAAGTGGCGCGAACTCGGCGCACGCTATGCGGACTTCCTGCGTGTGATCGCTGGGCAGTATCGCGGGATGATCGCTGCTCATCAGATATGGAACGAGCAGGATGCCTACCAGGGCGCGGCGGCCTCCGTTACCATGCGTCCGCAGGACTACGCGACCATCCTCAACTTTGGTATTCAGGCGATCCGCGCTGTGGACAGCACAACGCCGATTATCACGGGGGGGCATACCGCCGGGCCACAGTTGGGATCATCGTATGCGCGGCAGACGTTGGCGGCGCTGCCGGCAGCCGTCCGCCCGGACGGGATCGCGGTGCATCCCTACGGGCGTGGGACGGGCGATAACCCCCGCTATGAGATTTTCGGGAATATTGACGAAACCGTGCGCGAGTACAGCGCGGTGATGCCCGGTAAGCCGATCTGGATAACCGAGTGGGGTGTGTTGGACCTCAACGGCGACCCAGCGGGGGACATCTCCGCCTATGCCACGGACTTCTTAGACCGGGTTCGCACACGGCACGCGAGTAAGGTTGCCGCGACGGTGTGGTACGCCTGGGCGGAGGGGATGCACAACGGCTACGGGCTGGTCAACCGTAGTGACCAACCGCGTGAGCCGCTGTACAGCAAGTACACGTCATTTACCTAGTTACAGCAGCGGGACCGCCGCTTTTTCGCCCTCGCTGGCCGCTGGCATCAGGCGAACGGGCGTGGCTCGTTCCGGGATGAGCGCCCCCATCCCCACGTAGAAGTCCGCCATGAGCGCGAGGTCGGCGTGGATGTCCCCGCTAGGGATGATGGCCGGGGCAATGCGAACCTGTTTCGTGTTGTAGTCCGGCGAGGCGGGGACGATGGGCAGTTTCAGCTTCTCCGCCAGGTAGTAGAAGCCCGGTTGCCAGCCCTCACTGTAGCGCCGCGTCCCCGATGGGCAGATCAACAGAATCGCCGTTTCCGCGTTGCGCATGGTCCGCATGATCGTCTTAATCGCGGTAAGTGGGGCGTCCCGGTCGATAAACACCGCCCCGGCCCAGCCCAAAAACGGCCCCACCAGCAGCCAATCACGGGCCTCCTGCTTGATGATAAAGCGCACCCGCCGCCGTTCTTTCGCCGCTGTGTACAGCAACACCATCACATCCCAGTTGGACGTGTGATACTCCGCCACGAACAGGTATTTTGGGATGTCCGGGAAGCGTTCCGCCATGTGCCAGCCCCATATGTTTTCACTCCACCACACGACGACCGGGGCAACCAGCCGCGTGACGAGCCATTCACCAAAGTGGCTCATGCGTTTGCTCCCTCTGCCGTTTGGCACGTTGCACAAACCCCGTAGAACTCCAGCAGGTGCCCGGTGAGCCTGACGCCGAGCCGCTCCTCCAACTGTGACGCCAGCCCTTCCAGGCCGCAATCGTCAAACTCAATCGTGCGGTTGCAGCTCAGGCATACAATATGATGGTGGTGGCCGTTTGGCATTAGGACGTACTGCGGTGCGCCCCCACTGACATAGGTAGGCCGGATGATATTTAGCTGGGTAAACAGGTCCAACGAGCGAAAGACGCTGGCCCGCCCGACACGGCTGTCAATTTTCTCCACTGCCGCCAACACCTCCGCCGATGTTGGGTGTCCGTGTTCAAAACGCTCCAACGCCTCCAACACGACGGTACGCGCATGAGTCAGCTTGTTGCCGCTCTCGCGAATGCGCCGGATGCGTGCTTCGTGTCCGTGGGTCATGGTCAAGATAGGTCTACCTGTGATTCGCAAACGATACAAACTCAGTTTAACATACGCTGTGTTAGAACGGTTGAGGAACCTCCTCAGAAATGCCGGGGCGTGTTAAGCTGGGTCGGTGGTTGATCTCGGATTCGAGCATACAATACATGTGGACACGTAAACAAAATCCCTCCCTCACACGGGTAGCACAGCAGGCCGTTTCCCTGCTCCTTGTTGTGTTTGCGGTGTTCGCCGTTCACGGGCAGGAGGCCGCCCCGTTGCGCTTTGGTGAGGATGTTGACGGCTATCTGGACGGGTTGACCTTGCAGCAGACCTACAGCTTCGACGGACGACGCGGCGAGTTTCTAGCGATTCGGGTGACGCCAACTGAGGGCAACCTGGACCCCGTGTTGACCGTGGTGGACGGCAACGGCGCGGTACTCGCCACGCTGGACGACGGAGCCGGGCGCGGCGCGGTTTTAGACACACTGCGCGTCCCCCGTAACGGCCTTTACTATCTGGTTGTTTCGCGCTTCGGCGGGGAACTCGGCATCACGGGGGGAAATTATGTCCTGCGCGTGGAACGTGTCGGCGTGAGTTCGGAGAGCGGGTCGTCCCTGCGCTACGATGACACCGTCCTGAACGCCATCACCGACAACAACCCACAACACTACTACACGTTTCAGGCGCGGCGCGGCGACATCCTCAACATCGACATGCAGCGCGTCTCTGGCGATTTAGACCCCTATCTGCAAATCGTGGACAGCACCGGGGCAGTGATTGCTGAGGGCGACGACGTGCCGGGGTCTGCCACGTTGGACGCAGCAGTGGATGGCCTGGTTATCGACAACGACGGCACCTACGTTATCATCGCCACCCGCTACGGCGAGGCCGCCGGGCAGAGTACCGGGTCGTTTGTGTTGTCCCTGGCTGAAAGCGACGTGAGCGGCCTGGGCAACACCCTCCAGACCGCGCAGACCATCCCCGATGGCGAGTTTGTCCCCGGCGAGATCACCGCTAGCCAGACCTCGCAGTATTTTACGTTCACCGCCAACCAAGACGACCTGATTCGCGTGCAGATGGACCGGGTCAGCGGCTCATTAGACGCCTATCTGATCTTGCTGGACGCGGACCTCAACCAAGTGGCGACTGACGACGACAGCGGCGGCGGTCAGAACGCCCAATTGAGCAACCTGCGGCTCCCACGCACGGGCCTTTACTACATCCAGGCGACCCGTTTCGGCGGGGCAGAAGCCGCAGAGGGCGGCACGGTGGGCCGCTACCGGCTGCGGCTCGAACGGCTCGGCGGGGCCTTCGCGGAGATCCAGGCGGACGCGCAACCGCTGCGCTATGGGTCATCGCTGACGGGCGTCATCAACAACGACAAGCCAGAGGACATTTATGTCTTTTATGGGACGGTGGGGGATGTTATTACTGTTGCGATGAACCGGGGAGACGGCAACTTGGACCCGGTGGTGGCGGTTCTTGGCGAGGACTTACAGCCGCTCGCCAGCGATGACGACAGCGGCGGCGGCCAGAATGCGCGAATCGAGCGGTTTGTGTTGGGGCGCACCGGGGTCTACTACGTCCGGGCGACACGCTACAGTGGCACCGGCGGCGACAGCCAAACACGCGGGAGTTATATCCTGGTGCTGGCGCAACGGTTCGACTAGGCGCTTGTCGTGTCTTGGCTGTGGGCCAGGTGAGCGAGGGCGGCCATATGTTCGTCAACATCCACGCCCGTAAAGGAGCACACTGAGTTCAGGATGCTGTTCAAGCAACGTCTTGTAAAATATTGGGCCGATCAAGTCCATGTGCGGCAGCAGATAGATAAAACTCGCACGGCCCCGATCCTTTTCGATTTTCGTGAGGCGTTCGTACAAAGGCACCATATCCTGCAACAACCTGACCCGCTTCAACGTAGAATCCTTATAGATAGCTTATACGTTACGGCCCGCGCTACTCGCGAATAATGGTACAATAGGGTGTGTGTGACCATTCGAGAGTAGGAGGATTGTGCTGCGATGTCTGCATGGTGGGGTACACGAAGCAATGTTTCGCCCCGGCTGCGGCTGGAAGTAGAGGCGATGCGGGCGGCCTTTGACGACACCTTTCACCTGACGGTTCCCAATGTAGGTGGCGTGCTCTACTGGTACGGCACGGTCACGCTGAACATGTCGGGGATTTCGACGCCAGAACACACGCTCAAGATCGTCTACCCGAAGGAATACCCGAACCATCCAGCAGAGGCCTATGTGTTGCGCCCACGGGTGTACAGCGAAAAGCACCAGTATGAGGACGGTCAGTTGTGCCTGTTTAACCCCAAAGACGGCACCAACTACGGCTGGAACCCCAGCCGCTCCACGGCGGTGACGGTGGCAGGTTGGGCGGTGCAGTGGCTCTACGCGTATTACACCTGGCGGGCGATTGGCGACTGGCCGGGGATCGAGGAACACATTACGCCACAAGGACGCCGAGGGAGATAAGAACGGATGTTGGATACGTTGAAGAACCTTGTTGGGGGGGTGGAACTCCCCAAACTCTATCTGTCCGAACATGTGTTGGACAAGATCGTCGCGGCGGGGTTGCAGTACATTGAGGACGAGACGGGCGAGGCGATGATCGGCCTAGTGATGAAGGACGGCGACCAGCCCGCAGTTTACATCCTGGATACGATTGACCCTGGTGAGGGGGCCGTCCGGGAGAGCCACACCTTCCAACAGGGCGGTGACTGGCAGGACGACGTGATGCAGTGGCTTCGCGAGAACTGGGAGATCGCCCGCAAACAACGGGCAGCCTCTAGCGGGAGTGCAGCCTCCAAGTTCGACGCGCCGCTGTACCATGTCGGCGACTGGCACAAGCAACCGGGGTGGATGGTTCACCCGTCCGGCGGCGACCTACAAACGGCCTTTGAGTGGATCAACCAGCCGAACAACCGTATCGGCTTCCTCGTCGCGCCGATTCTCACGATCAACCACCCGGCGACTGTCAATGACTTAGAGAAGCAGTCCAACTTCCTGGTGAAGAACCAAGGCGACGGCCAGGCCAGCCGCATTGACTTCTGGTATATCGCCCGTGGCATGACGAACTTCGCGCCCATCACGGCTCATGTGTTGCCGACACGTAATTTCCCCCGCCTTATGCCCTACCCGTGGCACCTCGTTAGCGAGACACGGGCCTACCAGGAGATGAAGTTGTTGGAGGACGATGGTATGATGGTGGAGGTGGTCGTGTGGAACACGGACGAGCAACTGCCGTTGGAGGTGTGTTTCATCACCGCCCGCCCCGGCGCGAGCCATTTTCTCGTTGTCGCAACCCCAGCGGACTACCCCAACAACGGCCCGGACGTGTACACCATCCCATTTAGCGGCATTCACCCCGGCGAGGACATCTACGAGTTGATGGCGCGGCAGTGGACCTACGCCGAACTGGTGGAGGAGCCAGCGGATTTTGAGTGGTCACCCGGTAAGACGCTGCTAGAAGTGATCTACATGGCGGAGGACACGCTCGGCTGGAGCCAGAACCCATTAGAAGATGACACAGCAGCCCCGGCAGACACTGCCCCGGTTGCCGAGGCTGAAGCGGTCCCGGCGGAGGGAACGAGGGCTGAAACCGAAACGGCTACCGAGGACAAAACAGATGAGTGATTGGGATCGCGTCGAGCGCTTGCTCGGCTCGGAGAACTTAGACCGCCTGAAGCGGGCTAGCGTCGCGGTGATCGGGTTGGGGTCCGGCGGAGGGTTCGTGGCGCAGGGCATGGCGATGAGTGGTGTGGGGCGCTTCGCCCTCGTGGACAACGACACGCTCGACCCGTCGAACATCGTGCGGCATGTGGCGGACAGCCGTTACCTGGGACAGCCAAAGGTGGACGCCGTCGCGGACCTCATCCGCCAGCGCAACCCAGACGCCGAGATTGATACCCGAGTTGGCCTCATCCAGGATCACATGGATGTGCTGGAGGACGTGGACCTCGTCATTGTGGGCGTGGACCAGGAACAGGTGAAATACATCATCAACGAGGCCTGCCTGCAACACAACAAGCCTGCGCTGTACGCGGGCGTTTACGAGCGTGGCGAGGGCGGCGATGTCGTCATCATCCGCCCCAACACCGGCAACGAGCCATGTTATGCCTGCTGGGCCGCCGAACTCCGTGAGGGGTTGGCAATGGCGGATATAACTGACGGTGAGGAACTCGACTATGGTATGATAGGTGAGACGGGTACCTTAGAGAGCGAGCCGGGGCTGTGGTTGCATGTTGTGCAGGTCGCCAGCGCCCAGGCGGACCTCGCCTTGAATGAGCTGTTGGTCGGCAGCACGGCCCACGAGGAGATGCCCGGTAACACCGTCATCATGGCGAATCGGCATCTTGAGATTATGGAAGGCGTGATTAGCAAGCCGTATACCGCCGTCTGGACGAGCATTCCCCGGAACCCGGGTTGCCTCGTCTGTGGCGACGAAATCCGGCGGACCAAGCGCCTTGCGGACAGCGAAGCGGCGGATTCCGAAGCACTTTCTCTGGATGACCTCATGGGGTCGGTAGGGATTTCGCTTGAAGATGAACGTAGTAGTGATGATTATGGGAGTACAACACGATGACTGACGAGAACACCAAGGACGACAACAACGACATGGACGACCGCCTGGAGCGGCTCGGCGGGGAACCGGCCCCAGTCATCACGCCGGAGGAGTTCGCCCGCTTGCAGAAGGCCGGGCAGGTCCACATCGACGCCGGCGGACGTGTCCGCACGGCCCGCCGCCGCGACGAGGACGACGGGGGGGTCTCCCTGCGTAAGCGCCGCGCCTGGTATCTGTAACGCCCACCAACGGAGCAACCCAACCCATTGAACAATGAATCCCTCGTCTATGCACTGCGTGCGGCGGGGGCCTTGTCGGACGAGCGCGTGGCGGCTGCGTTTATAGCGGTGCCACGCGGTTTGTTTCTGCCGGGGACCCCACCCGAAACGGCTTACGCGAACGTTCCCGTATACACCCGTACCGATGACCAGGGGGCTTTCCTGGGTGGGAGCGATATTCCCAGCCAGACGGCCCAACTCCTACGGCTTGCCGACCTGCAACCCGGCCATAACGTATTGCACATCGGCACCGGGACAGGCTACACCGCCGCCCTCATTTACCATATTGTCGGGGAGCGCGGCAACGTCACCACTGTCGAAATCGATAAGGGAACGGTGGACGCGGCAGCCGACCACCTACAACGCGCCGGGGCCAACGCCGTGAACATCGTCCACGCCGACGGCGACGGCGGCTACGGGCCGCGTGCCTCCTATGATCGCATTGTCTCGTCTGTTGCCCTGTGGGACATTCCGACGGCGTGGATTAAGCAGACACGTCCGTCCGGGCGCATCGTGACGCCGATGTTCCTCGACGGCCTGCAAATCGTGGGGGCTTTCGCGGTCCACGCGGACAGCACGCTAACCGCAGATGAGGTCCACTCCTGTTCGTTTGTGCCGATGCTGGGGACTGCCGCGCCCCCCGCGCAACACCTTTACTTGGGCGGTGGGAGTGCGCTCCGGCTGTACTCCAATGAGGTCAAGTCTATCGACAGCGCCCGGCTGCACCTGTTGATGTCCAACGACGCCGAACGCTGTCACCTGGGGGCGGCCCCCTCCAACGTAGACTACTGGGACGGGTTTGTACCTTATCTCATGATGAATGTCCCGAAGGGCTATGACTTTGTATGTTATGCTGTAGAAGGCGGTAAACTAGTCTACGGCTTGAGCGGGCGCGGTTTCGGGTTGGTCGCGCTGACGAGCGCCACCTTTGTTGGGGCGGCGGATATGGGGGACACCCACTGCTTTGCGGGGGTAGACGCGTTCCTGGAAGTGGACCGCAGTTATCGTGAGTGGAAGGCCGAGGGTAAGCCGCGTATTGATACCTTGCGTGTGCGCCTATGGCCCGCACCTGCAACCAACACCCAACAGGGACGGGTGCCAAAACAGGGGTATTTGTACCAACGCACACAGCATCAACTCCACGTATACCAAGTTGACCGGAGTGATACAGATCATGAATCCGCTGGTGAGTGAGTTTGAAGGTTATGTGTTGGTGGTGGGGTCTGCGGGGATTGACGTAAAAGGCCGGCCCCCGGCCCCGTTTGAAGTCGAGACATTCAACCTGGGGCGGGTGCGCAACAGCGTGGGCGGGGTGGCACGCAACATTGCGGAGAACCTCACCCGGCTAGAGGTGCAGACGATTCTCCTCTCGGCAGTGGGGGAGGACGCCGAGGGCGACCGCGTGCTGCGCGAGAGCAGCGCAACGGGCATTAACTGCGACTACGTGCGCCGGGTGCCGGGTGCGCGGACAGGGAGCAATATCGCGCTGTTGCGCGAGGACGGCCAGCTACACATCGGCATCAGCGACTTCGAGATTGCAAACGCTATCGACAGTGACTATATCCTCCAGCACGAACTCCTGTTTGCGGCGGCGGCGCTGGTGGTGATCGACGCTACGCTCTCGCCGGACGCGCTAGATACCCTGTTCGAGATCACAACACGCTATAAGCTACGGGTGTGTGCGGACCCAACCACCCCCGCCTTTGCTGGCAAGCTCGCCAACTATATCCCCCAACTCTACCTGATC
>CAYWZS010000139.1:0-11152 GCA_964462905.1 uncultured Anaerolineaceae bacterium | reverse complement strand
GCACTGGATTCGGCACCGCTTCTGGGAGCCATACCCGGTCTATCGTTTGATCAGCCGAGTCATCTTTGATCCGAAAAACATAGTTCCTCCGAACTATAAATTATGCTTTCTGGCCTTTTACAGCCACCCCTTTAAAATTGGACGCACACAGATTTAGAACATGTGTTATACTGCTATGGGAGGGGTAGAACGACACTTGCCCACACGGGCACATCAACGAAAGGAGCGGGCTTTGGCACAGCAAAACGCCAACCTCAAGAGCGAATTCACTATCGCCAACGTCTACAACTACAACCGAACCAGCGCCATCCGCTGGATTGTATCGCACGTCCTCCGCTATCGCTGGCTGGTCCTGTTGGCGTTCCTGATGTTTCTGGCCGCCTATTCTGGTTTCTCCTACGCTCGAGTGATGATCGGCGAGGCAGCGGCGCTGATTACCGAGGGAACAGAGGCCCCGCGTAGGCTACTGTGGATCACACTCACTATTGCTGGACTGCTACTCATGGACGGGCTTGGCTCGTTGGTCACAGCCATGTTGAGTGAAACAGTAGGTACCCGCTTTGAACATGACGCCCGTCAGGAACTCTACGAGAGCTTGCTCGGTAAAAGCCAGACCTTCCACGACCAACAGCGCGTGGGCGACATCATGGCACGGGCCACAGACGACGTGCGCCAGTTCAACGTGTTGATTACGCCGGGGTTGCTGTTCCTGGGGGACATGACGCTGGGGTTTATTGTCCCGGTGTTCCTGATTGGCACTGTCAGCCTGGAGTTGTTGATCGCGCCAATCTTGCTCATCATCGGCCATGTGCTTCTTGTGCGGCGCTACGTCGCGAAACTTGGCCCTGTTGTGACGGAACAGCGCGAACACTACGGCACGATGTCCGCCGGGCTAGAGGAGACGATCAGCGGGATCGACATCGTGAAGGCAACCGCGCAGGAGGCATTTGAACAACGCAAGTTTCGCCGCAATGCGGGCCTCTTCCGTGATTTCTTCGTGAAACAGGGACAAGTCGAGGCTGTTTACTGGCCGCTACTACTCTACTGGGTGGCTTTCGCCGGGATTTTCCTACACTGTGTCGTGATGTTTCAGGGTGGGCGCTTGACCGTGCCGGACATCGTGGCGGTAATGGGGCTGATGTACGTGGTGCGCTTCCCCATCTTCGTGAGCTTGTTCGCCTTTTCCTTGTGGGAGCTGGGCGTGGCCGCTGCCGAGCGTATCTTGCGGATCATCAACACAGAAACGGACCTTGACGAGAACCCAGACGGCTATGTGGGCGCGTTGGAGGGGCGCATCACCTTCGAAGATGTGAGCTTTGGCTATGACCCCGATGACCCGGTACTCAAGGGCATTACCTTTGAGGTACAGCCGGGGGCCACTGTCGCCATCGTCGGGCAGACGGGCAGCGGCAAGTCCACACTGACGAAGCTCGTGAATCGGACCTATGACGTGACAGCCGGGCGCGTGCTGGTGGATGGGCGCGACGTGCGCGAGTGGAACCTAGACAGCTTGCGCTCACAGGTCGGCAGCATTGAGCAGGATGTGTTCCTGTTCAGCCGGACGATTGCGGAGAACATCGCCTTTGGCACAACAAGCGCAACCCAGGAGCAGATCGAACACGCAGCGCGGGAAGCCCAGGCCCACGACTTCATCATGACCTTCAAAGACGACTATAAGACGGAGATCGGCGAGCGCGGCGTAACGCTCAGTGGCGGCCAGCGCCAACGGCTCGCGCTGGCCCGTGCCTTCCTGAGTAATCCGAGTGTGCTGATTCTCGACGACAGCACCAGTGCCATTGACAGCGCCACCGAGGATGAGATTCAGAAGGCGCTGCGCCGTGCCCAGGCCGGGCGAACTATGCTGTTGATTACCCACCGCCTGAGCCAGATTCGCTGGGCGGACTATATCATTCTGCTGGAAAACGGCCAGATCGTCGCCGGCGGCACCCACGACATGCTGCTGAAGGACTCCATGCACTATCGGCGCATTTTCGCCCGGGTGGAACGTGCGGCCAACCAACCCATTAGCGGCAACTAAGTCATTGGCTTTTTAGCCTTTTGCTGCGTTCAGTACCACAAGCCGCACGAAAAATTGTACAGGTGCGAAACAGGCTTCAAACGAACAGTCAGAAAGCTACCTGCTGAGAAGGAGAACACAACATGGGTTTCATCATGGACGGCCTCGACGCGGAGGCCTACGACCGCAATTACACCGACGGCCAACTCGTGCGGCGCATCGGCAGCTACTTTCGCCCGCACGCCTGGCGGATGGGTGTTGTCGTGCTGGCGGTGGTGGTTGACAGTGCGTTGGGGGCCTACCTCCCCATTTACATCTCTAGCGCGGTGGACACGCTGGCGCTCACCCCGGAACAGGTGAACCTGATCCAGATTGGCGGGTTTATCTTCGTGCTAGGCGGCCTTAGTTGGGTGTTCCAACTCGTCAACCGCTGGTACAGCGCGGAGGCCGTCGGCAATGTGGTGTTCGACATGCGCGAGGACGCCTTCAAGGCCATCACCCAGCGCGACATGTCGTTCTACGACCAGTTCCCAACCGGGAAGATTGTCAGCCGCGTGACCAGTGACACCCAGGCGTTTAGCGAGACAGTGCGCCTCACGGTGAACCTGCTGAGTCAGATTCTCGTGGTGGCGTTTCTGGTCGGTTATTTGTTCACGATCAACGTCACGCTAACGTGGATCACATTAGGGATTGCCCCCTTTATCATCGCGGTTGCGCTTGGGTTCCGCCACATCGCCCGTGAGACGGTCACACAATCCCGGCGAATTCTGGCGACGGTTAGCAGCCATGTGCAGGAGACCGTGAGCGGCATCGGTGTGGCGAAGAAGTTCCGCAAGGAGCAGATGGTCTACGACGAGTTTCTGGACGTGAACCGCCGCAGCTACAAAATCAACCTGCGCACAGGCTACGTGTTCAGCAGCATCTTCCCGCTACTCAACACGGTTGCGGGTATCGGGTCGGCGGTGATTGTCTACGTTGGCGTGCAGATGGCCCAACCCGCAGCAGATGGGACCGTCGGCGTGTTGACCGTTGGCGAGTGGTTCCTGTTCATCCAGGCCATCAACCTGTTCTGGTTTCCGCTGACGAGTATTGCCTCATTCTGGAGCCAGTTTCAACTCGGATTAGCGGCAGGAGAGCGTGTGTTCGCGCTGCTGGACGCCGAGCCGAGGGTTGTACAGACGGACCGCAAGGTGCTAGGCGAGATTCAAGGCGAAATCCGCTTTGAAGGAGTGGAGTTCGCCTATGATGAGCGTGAGTATGTGCTGCAAGACTTCTCGCTGACAATTGCGCCGGGCGAGACGCTGGCGCTCGTAGGACATACTGGCAGCGGCAAGAGCAGCATCGGCAAGCTCATTGCCCGTTTCTATGAGTTCCAGAAGGGTACGATTCGGGTGGACGGCCACGACATTCGCACATTGGACCTTAGCGCCTACCATCGGCTTTTGGGAATCGTTACGCAGACGCCGTTCCTGTTCGACGGCACTGTCCGCGAGAACATCCGCTATGGACGGGCGGACGCCACCGACGACCAAGTAGGGGTAGCGGCCCAGAGTGTCGCGGGTGGCGACTGGCTCGCCAACCTGCCGGACGGACTCGAGACCCAGGTCGGTGAGCGTGGTAACAACCTCAGCATGGGCCAGAAGCAACTTGTCGCGCTGGCACGGGTGTTATTACAAGACCCGGCCATCTTTATCTTAGACGAGGCGACTGCCTCCGTGGATCCGCTCACAGAGGCGTTGATCCAAGAGGGGTTGGACGTGGTGCTTGGCAGTGGACGGACAGCGGTTGTCATCGCGCACCGCCTCAGTACAATTAAAAACGCCGACCGCATTATCGTGCTGAACAAGGGCGAGATTCTGGAGGAAGGCACCCACGACCGCCTAATGGCAAGCGGCGGCCATTACGCCGACCTGTACAACACCTACTTCCGGCATCAAAGCCTAGAGTACATTGAGGAAGCAGGGGGCGGCCTCCCTAGCGGGGACTAAACCAAGATAACGTACACCGTTTTTATGTGGTCACTGTTGTATCCTGTAGCAAGTGGCTCAAGATGGCATCGTAGACCTGATGCGCTGAGACGTGATCCGCTGTGAGCAAGTGTGACTGGTTGGTAACGATAATTGGACCATCCTCCTGCGCGGTTTTGACGCCGTGTGACCCCTTCACCAACGTAGCATCCAGCGGAATCAAGTCCATGGTGTAGCGGAAGCCGAGCTTCTTTTGCAGCAGCCGGAGGCCCGCCTTAACCATTGGGTACGGTATTTTTGGATCAATAAACAATTCGACTGGGTCGTAGCCGGGCTTGCGATGAATATCGACCGTGCGTGCGTAGTCCGGCGCTTTCTCGTCGTCGAACCAGTAGTAATACGTAAACCAAGCGTGCGGCTTGGCTAGCACTACGAAATCCCCGGAGCGCGGATGGTCTAGGTAGTTCTCGCGCTTACCGTCCTCGTCCAAAATCTGGTCAATATCGGCGACGCTCTCAAGCAGTTCGCGCACCTTGGGCCTTATAGCCGGGTCGTTGACGTATACATGCGCCACTTGATGATCCGCCACGGCGAAGGCCCGGCTAGCCCCGGCGTCGAACATCTCATGCCCCAGTTCCTCGCGGTAGGCAATCATGCCGTGTTCGCGGAACAGCCGGTTCAGGTGAATGGGCGTGTTGACGTGTGTAATCCCGTACTCGGAGAGCAACATCACGTTCGCGCCCTGCTTCTCGTAGTGTTGGATTAAATCGCCAGTCACCCTGTCAATTTCGCGCAGTTCGGTGGCAACCTTATTGACATCCGGCCCGTGCACTTGCAGCGAGTAATCCATGTGCGGCAGGTAAACGAGCGTTAGCGTCGGGTCGTGCCATCGGTCGACCATCATCGTCGCATCGGCAATCCAGCGCGAGGATTCGATAGACGCGTTCGGTCCCCAGAACTTAAACAGCGGGAACTGACCGAGTTCGGCTTGCAGACGGTCGCGCATGTCGCCGGGGTAGGTGTACACATCCGGAATTTTCCGACCGTCTACCGGGTACATCGGGCGCGGCGTGGCGGAGTAGTCCGCCGAGGAATACATGTTGTACCACCAAAACATCTTCGCCACCGTGAAGTCCGGGTCAAGCTCGCGTGCATGTTCCCAGAGTTTACGCGCCTGCACCAGCTTATTGGACTGCCGCCAGAACTTAATCTCCGCCGTATCTTGGAAGTACCAGCCATTGCCCACCACGCCGTGCTCGTTGGGCCGCTTGCCCGTGATAAACGACGACTGCGCGGTTGTGGTCACGGCAGGGACTTCCGGCTCAATGGTGGACATCGAATTTCGATCAACGAAGGCTTTAATCTGCGGGGTGTTGTCGCCAATTAGGTTCGGCGTTAGCCCCACAACATCCAGTACAACCGTCTTTTTCATGGGTTAAGTTCCTCGAATGTATTGCTGTAAAAATAAAGTGAGACCAAAACCGCCCGCCGCCAACACCACCCCCGCGCCAGTCGTGGCGCTAGCCAGCGCCAGCGCATCTAAGAGCGCGATACCCGCCAGCAGAAACGACACCGCCGTGCTGATGCTGCGCTTGTCGTCCGAGTAGATGAACGTAGCACTGTAGAGCGTCCAGCCGACGAAGCCCGCCAGCGCCACCCAACTGAGCCACCCCGCCCCCGCCAAAGCGTAATATAACGCTGGAGTTAACAGCACGCCTAACGGCCAATACTTAGTGAAGCTGGCGCTGCTGGTCTCGCTCTTGGCAATAAACGTCACACCCAAGATGTACAGCAGCAGCAGCCCCGCTGCGGCGATAATCCGGCTGGTTAATGCCGGTTGATACGCCAAAAACGCGATAATGTAGACCATGAAGCGATTGGCACCCATAATCAGCGGGCTGACAATGTTTTTCTTGTGCCAGACATCATACAGCACAATCAAGCCCATCAGCACCAGCCCCGCCACGGATACCCATCCCCCCAACGGAACCAGCAGCGCATTAGCCAGCGCGAACAGCACCAGCGTAATCCCCCACGCCTCGCGGTGCGTAACCGACCCGGTGACCAGCGGGCGCTCGGCACGCTCACGCTTGTCAATCTCGTAGTCACACAAGTCATTCAGGTACATGCCAGCCGTGTAAAACGCGACTAGCGCGGCCACCAACAACGCCAACCGCCTGTCTAACGCAAACGATGAGGCCAATGCCGCCCCAGCCAATACGTTAGTCGCTACCGTCGGGCTGTTGGAAATCCGTGCCATGGACAGATAGCCCCGTAGCTTGGTTGTTAGTGATGGGGTTTCGATTACAGACATGAAAGCACCCATCGGAACTCACGTTCAATCGAGTCAAGCAGCGGGAGGCGCTTATCGGGCGGCAGCACCTCCCAGGTGTACGTTTCAATTTCCAGGAAACGGGTGTACTGCCGCGCCCGGAGCGCGTCAAACGCCTCCAGGATGGCGTTTTGGGTGGTGGACGTTTGCGGGTGGTACTGCTCCACGAAAATAGGGACGTGGTAGTGAATACGCCACTCAGCGGCGTCGGCGTCGGTGATGTGCGGTAAGGCCTGCGGTAGGTCGCGGTACTGCGTGCAGCTGCCGTCCCGGTTGCGTTGCAACACCTGATGCAAGAAGTTGTGCTCCGCGAATGGCTCGAGCCATGCGGCTTGCTCGTCGCGCTCGTCAACGTTCGCCGGGAGCGACACACGTAGCGCCGAACTCACCTGCACCTTGCCCACGCGAATCCCCACACGCTCGAACTCGTCCAGCAGCGTGTTGGCATCCTCGTAAGCCACGGCGACGTGGCATGTGTCGTAGCACACCTGCACATGGTCGAGCAGGTGTTGGCGAGCCGCGTCTTCGGTGATGTCCAACGTCCCCGCTAGTGTTTTTGCGCCGTGCGTCAGCAACCACTCCTCAAAAAACGTGACCAGTTCAGCACCAGTTTCAATCAGGCAGTCCGGCTCCGGCTCAATATCGATGTGCAGGAACTTGCCCTGTTCAACCCGCACGCGGACGAGCTTTTCAACCACAGTTACTAGGTTGTCAGTCACGGTGCGCCACAGCGCCGGGTCATCCGGGTTAACATCCGACCAGTGCTTGTAGGACAGCGGCTGCGTGGAGAAACTCCCCTCCGGCATATCGTCCGGAAGCAATGCCGCCAGCACGTCAATTAGCCCCAGCGAGTAAGCTACGCGCTTGGACGTGCGCCAGTCCGGCGCGTGGATGGTATCTTTAATGCGCGGGCTATGGAATTCGCCGTACACGAAGCCGTTAAGCGTAAACACAAACAGATTATTCGCGTCCAAGTAGTCCCGGAACGCTTGCAGGCGCTCCGGCTCGCGGAGTGCGGTCATTTCCGCGTTAGAGAGTAGCAAGCCAATCCCAAGCCGCCCACCTGGATTCAGCCGCTCGCGGAGCAGGGGCGCGTAGCGTTGGATGTTCTCAAACACGTTGTCCCACCCGTTACTCGGATGGATATTTGTGCAATAAGTTAAATACAGATCACGGTCCGGCAGGTACATGATTGGTGGTTCCCCTCTGTAGATAGCGCCAGACACGCGCCCATGACTAGAGCAGGTGTCTGGCACAGTGCGGGTTAGCTGTTTAGCTTGAGCGGCATCATTTCCTCGTCCAGTTGGAAGTTGGGCGACTGGCTGAGAAATTCGCGCGGGTTGTCGTAGACAATTTTCTTGATAGCGGACTCGCTGTGCCCACGGCGGCGCATCTCATAGATGAAGTTCGGCAGTGCGACCGGCTGGCTCGGGCCCCAGTCACATGCGGAGGCAACGATAATCCGCTCTGGACCGTAGCGCTCAATCATGTCAATCGCCCGCTGGTAGGACGCCTTAGTCGTCGGGTACAGCGTGAGTCCCGTCCAGAAGCCGTTTTCCAGGATAAACGGAATGGTATGCTCCTCGGCGTGGTCAACCATCACGCGCTCCGGCTCAACGCCGTCGATAGATAGCAGCGTATCGACAATTACCCGCGACCCCTTGTATTTGTCCTCCAGGTGCGGCGTGTGGATGTGTATCGGCTGTTTATGATCCAGCGCCAGCTTGACGTGGTCGCTGAAGCCCTGTAGCTCGTTGCGCGTCACGCGATTCAGCCCGATTTCGCCAATGCCGAGCACGTTTGGGCGGTCTAAAAACTCCGGGATAATGTCTAGTACCTGCTTGGTGAGTTCACGGTCTTCGGCTTCCTTAGGGTTCAGGCACAGCCAGGTGTAATGTTGGATGCCGTACTTGGCGGCGCGGGCCGGCTCGAAGTCAGTTAGCCGATTGAAGTAGTCCCGGAACACGTCCACCGAAACGCGGTCAAAACCCGCCCAGAAGGCCGGCTCCGTTACGGCGACGCAACCCGTTAGCGACATGGCTTTGTAGTCGTCCGTCGCCCGAGAAACCATGTGCGCGTGCATGTCAATATATTGCATAATGAACGTCTGCTCCTCAATTACCAATTGTCAGGGATTTAGTCGCCAGCTTCTGGTTCTGGGGTGCGCTTGCGGTTCTCAGATGTATCGACTGCGCCGTAAGCGCTGACGCTGTCGCGTTCTTCCAGCAGGCGTGTGTCACGGTCACTCAGAATCATCTGCATCCGTTCAACGCGCTCCGGCTCGTTGCCCGCCAACACCTGAATCGCCTCTAACATCGCCTTGTAGCGGAAGTCATCACTGCCGTTTTGCTCTACAGAGCGCTCCATACGGTCTAGGAACGCCGCTACATCTAGCAGTTGGGCGCGGTACTCCATAAAATACTCGTCAATCAGTTCCTTCTGCGTCATCGAGCAGGTGTTTTCGTAATTTTTGCTCATGAGGTGCATCTCCTCTAATATGTGGTTACAATTGAAGCATTCTTGCGGCGCGGTGTGTACTCGCGTAGCAGGGCGATTGCTCGGTCCATCGTCGGCTGGCTAATCGTGTTGACCTCTACGCCATGCCCAATACCCTCTAGCAGCATAATTGTCAGAATGCCACCTAGGTGCTCGCGGAACTCATTTAGTCCAGCGTAGACATGCTTAACGCCGTCTGCGTTAGTCTGCTCCAGCTCCGGGATGTACAGCGCGAAGTCCAGCGCGGCGAAGGTATCCAGCACGCGGCGCATGTTGGCTTCGTCCAGTCGGCCAGTGAGGTGAGAGTAGACTGTGTCCAGCGCAATACCGATGGCAACCGCTTCACCATGTCGCAACTCGTAATCTGTCTGCTGCTCCAGCTTGTGCGCGGCCCAGTGACCAAAGTCCAGTGGCCGCGACGACCCAAACTCAAACGGGTCGCCGGACGTGGCGATATGTTCTAAGTGGAGTTCCGCGCAACGGTGGATGACGTGCGCCATCGCGTCCATGTCGCGTGTAACGAGGTCGTCGGCGTGATCGGCGATGTAGTCGAAGAAGGTTGCGTCCTTCAGCAAAGCGACTTTGATCGCCTCGGATACGCCAGCCATCCAGTCACGCTGCTCCAGCGTGCACAGGAACTCAAAATCGTTCAGCACAGCGTGCGGCGGCACGAACGTCCCCAAGAAGTTCTTCTTGCTATAAGCGTTAACAGCATTCTTGACGCCTACCGCCGCGTCATTTTGAGCCAAAACGGTCGTCGGCACACGCACGATACGAACGCCGCGATGCGAGATCCCCGCCGCGTACCCGGCCATGTCAATCACCGCCCCGCCGCCGATCGCCACGATGTAGCTATGACGGTCAATGTGAAAATCATTGACGGCGTCCGTGATAGTTTGGATGTGCTTCAGTTCGTTTTTGGATTGCTCTCCACCGGGGACAATAATTGGCTGCCCAACCAGCTTTAGTTTTCCAGCATGAGCGGCAACGTATATCTCGATATCGTGGAGAAGCGTTGGGTGTTTTTCGTAAACTTTATCATCTACGACGAGTAAAAACTTTGCAGATGAATCCAGTGTATTTGGCACCAAAGTTTCCCAGAAAATCGGGTTATCTGGTGCAAACAGGTGATGCGTAAAACGGACATTATACCGGAAATCCACGCGCACATGCTGATGAATCGGCTTCAGGTCAGGCATCTTGAGTATTACTTTGCATCATTACGGACAGGTCACTGCACCTGATATAATCACAAATTATGGGGGGAAATTCAAGCAAATAAAGTAAATTATTGGCAAAACTCATCTTTTACTTTTGTGGATTCCTTTTGTACCAAAATGCGCCTGATGCGAAATATCGCTGGAGAGTTACCCTCCGGACGTGCGGATCGCGAGGCAACTGAACGTGCCGTGCGGATGGCTCGTCAGCGTGTAGATACTGGTACAACTATGGGGATGCGCCGGGCGTGGTTTGCTAATCCGTCTCAGCAAGGTCCGAATCCTGACGAAGGCCGCATTGTCACTGTTTATCGCGCCCAACCGAGACGCGCCAATAACATTATTACGAATAACTCGATACTATTAGCGCAAAGTGATATAGTTACGAGGGGACGTTTTCTACGCGGACGAGAAAGTGGTGATACACTGACTAGAGCATTTAACCGTCGCAACCGTCTCCTCAACAACATTCTCAATTCGAGCGGAACGGATCGAGTAACGCTACTTGAGGCGGCACAGCGCAGTGGAAATAGAAGCCCATTCATATCGACTTCTTTTGACCGTGCGGGTACAGAAGCAGCAGCACAAGACTTACTCAACTTTTATGATCAGAGCGAATTGATTGTAATTCGAGGTCCCATATCGGGTGGTATAAACTTTGAAGCAGAATTTGAACGGCTTGGCGGACGCGTTAGCTCAGATCGTACTGGTGATGCAGCGATGCGAGAATTTGGAATTATCGATCTGTTTATTCCTCCGACAGGAACAAGTAGTTCGGGATTTGCAATTGTTGATCGAATACCTTTCACAAGATAGGTCGTATCCGAAATGAATAATCAAAGAAAAATTACTTGGCGTAACATTGTGGTTGGAACAGTGGATATAGTCGGGGCAGAAATGTCTCGTGTATATGGCAAATGGGAACCAAGTAATTCCCCCCTTACTGATGAGTTCGTCCGAGAGGTAGAAAAAAGTGGCAACATAAGGGTTCAAGTAGAGTCCGATGCGGGAACTATCGAATGCGTTGTAACAGACATATCCGAAGGACAAATAGATTTTCGAATGCAGTAATGACTCCTCTGAAGAAAGGTCATTTTGCCGGATTTTTGAGCCATTAACCTAC
>CAYWZS010000138.1:0-11486 GCA_964462905.1 uncultured Anaerolineaceae bacterium | reverse complement strand
CACCTCAGTTAGATAGTCGAGATGCGTCGGCGTGTTGCCCGGATAAACCCCCACCCAGAACGAGCGGTTCATCACAATGTCGGTGTTGGTCAGGTCGCCGACGATGCGATGCGGGATACCCTGGTAGGCGGGCTGGCGCAGCAGGTTCCCGGCGAAAATCTGGCGGGTGTGGACGCCGCGCTCGTTCAGGTAGCGCATGAAGTCCACCTGCTTAACCGGGTAGTCCTCGCGTAGCGTGATCGGGAAGCCGAACCACGACGGATTGCTGTTTTCCGTTGGGCGCGGCAGGATCATCATGTGTTCGAGGCTGCGTAGGCCGTTTAACAGATAGGCGAAGTTGTCGCGCCGCGCCTGGATGAAGCCGGGGAGCTTCTTCAACTGCGCCACGCCGACGGCAGCCTGCATATCCGTCACCTTGAGGTTGTAACCGATGTGCGAGTAGATGTATTTGTGGTCGTAGCCGGAGGGCAGTTCGCCGAGTTCCCAGTCCCAACGCTTGCCGCAGGTGTTGTCCTCGCCGGGCGGGCACCAACAGTCGCGGCCCCAGTCGCGGAAGCTCTCTGCCAGTTTCTTGAGCGCGGGCTTGTTGGTGAGGACCGCGCCGCCCTCGCCCATTGTCATGTGGTGGGCTGGGTAGAAGCTCAGCGTGGAGAAGTGGCCGAAGGTCCCGGTGAGCTTGCCGTTGTAGGTGCTGCCGAGCGCGTCGCAGTTGTCCTCGATCACGTAGAGGTTGTGGCGCTTGGCGACGTCCATAACGGCGTCCAGGTTGAAGGGGTTGCCGAGCGTGTGCGCCATCATGATGATCTTTGTTTTCTCGGTGATGGCTTCTTCTAATCGGGTGATGTCCGCGTCATAGGTGCCGAGTTCTACGTCCAGGAACACAGGGACCAGCCCATATTGCACAGCGGGGTTCACCGTGGTGGGGAAGCCCGCCGCAACGGTAATCATCTCGTCGCCGGGTTTGAGCGCCTGTCCCCCGAGCTTAGGCGAGGTCAGCGCGGAGAGGGCGACGAGATTGGCGCTGCTGCCGCTGTTGACGAGCAGCGCGTTCCGCATCCCCATGAATGCGGCAAGGTCGCGTTCAAACTGGGTCGCAAAACGGCCTGCCGTCAGCCAGAAGTCCAGCGCGGAATCAACCAGTGTTGTCACGTCGTTGCCGTCGAACACACGCCCACTCACACGGACGGGGGTTTCGCCGGGGATGAAGTCGCCCTCAGCCCATTTTGCCTCGGCATATTGCCCCACCAACGCCAGGATTTGCTCGCGCAGTTGTTCAGCGGTATTTACATTCGTCGTCAAAGGGACCTCTCCCGTGATTTATGGTTATTTGCCGGAAGGGAACCATAAACGAAAAGCCACAGCCGGACAAGTTGGGGTTCAGTGTGCAAATCATATCATCATATAAGATGTGATTCACCATAACCTCAGTGTCATGCGTTCCCATTGCCATACTAGGCAGCACATGCAAATTTAGAATTTCCCGATAGGAATGGGTATAGTGGAATGGGGGTTATCGTGCAGATAGACGCAAACGAGGAAAAATCAACGGATGACGACAGAACCCCTTAAAATCGGCTTGATGGTCGGGCGCGAGTGGAGTTGGCCCCCCGCTTTTATTGACGAGGTGAATCGGCGTAGCACAGACACAGGTGTCACGGCGGAGTATGTCAAAATCGGCGGCTCGATGATGAATGAGGCGGTGCCGTATCGGGTGATTGTGGACCGCATCTCGCATGAAGTGCCGTACTATCGCCTGTATCTAAAGAACGCGGCGTTGCAGGGCGCGAAGATCGTTAATGACCCGTTTATGTGGACGGCAGATGACAAGTACTTCGGCTCGTCCGTGCTGGACAAGCTCGGCATCCCGACACCAAAGACTGTTGCGCTCCCCAATAAGGCGTATGTGGAGGGCATCAAGCACGACGAGAGTCTGCGAAACCTCACCTTCCCGCTGGACTGGGATGGGTTGGTGGCGCGTGTGGGTGGGTTCCCGTGTGTGTTGAAGGACGCGCACGGTGGTGGCTGGAAAGAGGTGTATGTCGTTCACAGTATGCAGGAATTGTGGGACGCCTATGACGGTTCCGGCCTGTTGTGCATGATCCTACAGGAGTTTATCGCCTGGGAGGACTACGCCCGGTGTATGGTGCTGGGCCAGGAGAAGGTGCGGATTATGAAGTACGACCCGACCGTAAACCGGGGCACCTATTATGAAGATGCGACCTATCCCGAGAGCCTTTACAACACAATGCACGGGTACGCGCTGGACATCTGCAAGGCGTTTGGCTATGACATGAACACGGTTGAGTTTGCTGTGGCGAACGATGTGCCCTATGCGATTGACTTTATGAATCCCGCGCCAGACATGGACATTAACTCGCTGGGCCAGACGAATTTCGACTGGATGGTGCAGAACATGGCGGACATGACGATTGCGATGGCGCAGTCTGACGTGGGCACGCGCACACGCTATGACTGGGGGATGAAGGCAGTTGCCGCCGAAGAAGATGCCTCAACGACGCCTTGATGTGGCCGATGTTTGTCGGCCCTTACGCTAACCAGTAAATAGGAAAATCCCTATGATTTCTGACGCCGTTCAACACTACCACGCCCTGCTGACCGATGCAGTTGCGGCCCGCGCCGATACGTACATGCGTGAGAAACAACAGGAGCGCGGCCTGTACTTCGGGAGCCGCCCGCTGTGCGTGGTCCTGCGGCCTTACTTCTACAGCCTGGACGATTGGGTCTACATCAAGACCCGAATGGAGGTGTTGCTGACGGCCTTCAAACGGGCGCATGAGGTGTGTATTGAGTCCGAGGACCATCGGTTGCAGCTCTACCTCACGGAACTTGAGGAGGAGATGTTAGCGTTAGATGCCACCAAGGATGTTCCCTGGACCTCATCACGGCTGGACACGTTTTACGTGACAGAAACCCGTGAGTTAAAGTGCGTGGAGTACAACGCGGAGACCCCGGCGGGGATCGGGTATGGGGATGTGTTGGGCGAGGTGTTCTGGGAGAGCGAGCCGATGCAGCGGTTTTGTCAGCGGTACTTCTGCCGTCCGTTGTCGGGGCAGGGCTTGTTGACTGACGCGCTGATGGCGGTTTACAGCAAGTGGCGAACGGCGGATAAACCCGCGATGCCGCAGATCGCAGTGTTGGACTGGAACAATGTGCCAACGCTCAACGAACATGAGATCACACGCGGTTACTTTGAGCGATACCTGAAAACCAGGGCGATTCTGGCGGACCCACGAACATTGGAATACCGCGATGGGGCGCTGTATGCCGGGGATTTCCGTATCGACATGATTTACAAGCGGGTGTTGTGGTCCGAGTTGTTGGAGACAATGGGCACGGAAAACCCGGTGGTGCGGGCGATTCGTGACGGGGCGGTGCTCATCACCAACAGCGCTAGCGCAAAACTCATGGCGAAGAAGGCTTCCCTGTCCTTCCTGAGTGACGAGCGCAACGCGGACCTGTTCACAAAGGCACAACTTGAGGTGATCGCCGACAACATCCCGTGGACACGCACGATTGAGGAGCGTAAGACGGTGTATGAGGGGCAGACGGTGGACCTGATTCCGTTCGTCGCGCAGAACAAGGACGATTTCGTGCTCAAGCCGAACGACGACTACGGCGGTAAGGGGGTGGTACTCGGCTGGGAGACAAGCCAGGAGGTATGGGAGGGGACATTGCAACATGGCCTCAAGCATCCTTACGTGGCGCAGAAGAAGGTGACGATTGTCGAGCGCGATTTCCCAACCTGGATTAACGGCTCGTTGGACATCAGTATGCGCTATGTGGATGCGGACCCGTATGTGTTCGGCGGCAACAGCATCGGTGGGGTACTCACGCGGCTTTCCCCCGCCAAGCTGTTGAACGTCACAGCGGGGAGTGGGAGTGTGATCCCGGCGTTTGTGATTGAGAGCCGGGAATAGGGTTTAACTTTCCAGCAACCACGGCGCACGGCCTTCGTCCCACAGGCGGTTGAGCAACACCCACTCGCGATAGGTGTCCATCGGCTGCCAGAACCCGTCATGTTCGAACACGACGAGTTCGCCGTCCTCAGCCATGCGCTTGAGTGGCTCGCGCTCGAAGATGAGGTCGGCGTCGTCCTCGACGTAGTTAAAGAGGCGTTGGTCGAACACAAAGAAGCCGCCGTTGATGAGGCCATCGAGCGCCTGCGGTTTCTCCTGAAACTTGGAGATCATGGGCG
The DNA here is from genome assembly GCA_964462905.1 of uncultured Anaerolineaceae bacterium. GTDB lineage: Bacteria > Chloroflexota > Anaerolineae > Aggregatilineales > Phototrophicaceae > DAOTTY01. The sequence goes on along the minus strand of CAYWZS010000138.1, from coordinate 7,270 downwards.
TGCTACCCTCCTGCGTTACCTCCAGCACACCGAAGCGCCCCGCCGGGCGGACCCCGGTCACGGTGCCGACGCGCCCGTGCGCCTTGTGAAACGCGATCAACTTTCCGAGATCAACATCGCTTAACCCGTCGCCGTAGGTCACACAGACCAGGTCGGCATCGGCGACATATTTCTGGACGCGGGCGATGCGCGCGCCGGTCATCGTCTGGATGCCTGTCTCCGCCATTGTGACGGACCAGTCGCGTTCGGTGGGTTGGTTGTGATACGCGATTTCGCGGCCCATGTGGACGGTGAAGTCGGTCACGTATTGGTGGTAGTTGAGGAAGAACTCCTTAATCAGCCAGCCCTTGTAGCCCAGGCACAGCACAAAGTCCTTCATGTTGTAGTGGGCGTAGTGCTTCATGATGTGCCAGAGGATCGGCTTGTCGCCCACGCGGATGAGCGGCTTGGGGATGTCGTCGGCCACATCGCGGATGCGGGTGCCCTGGCCGCCGCAGAGGATGATCGTCTTGAGGGTTGTCATAGGGGGCGCTCCTGTTGGGTCGGGTCATGGAAACGCCCCAAACTGTAACGCAAAGCCGGGGGAGCGCAAGGGCGGTCCTAGCTCACCAGGCGTTGACGAAATGCTACCTTGTCGGCCTCAATGATGGCGTAGGCTGCTTCTAATGTTTCCACGATATGCACCTCATGCGGCATGAGCTTGGCGATCATCTGCAAGCTGTAGCGGATGGCGCAGCTAGACGCAACCTGCACGGTCATTTGCAGGTTGGGTGCCTGGTTCTGCTGGATGAACTGAACCATCCGGCGCAGGTTGAGGCCACGTAACACAGGTTGGGCGGCGGTGAGGTCGTTCAACGAGTAGACAGGGTGGGCGACGCTCGTCTGCATTGTGAGTTCCTCCTGCCACGTGGCGAAGAGGTCATCTACATGGAGTGCGCCCGTAAATGTCATGTAGGTAATCGTCTGTTCTGGGTCATCCCAGCGCACGGTGATTGTCATGGTGTGTCCCTCAAGATGGGTGCAAAAACATTAAGGATTATTATGAAAAAGAGTTTAGCATAGGGTATGTGGTCTTGCTGTAAAAAACCGTAAAAAGCTCCGTCGTGCGTCTACGGCACGATTCAGCTACACTTGTATCCATCTCGTAGGTTATTTCCCGGACAACACATGACCAATACTGCTATTCGTTTCAACACCAACTACCCACACCCGCCTGCGTTGCTGCCCATCTGGGAGCGGTTGCCCGTAGACGCGACGGCCACCGGGCGCGGTGTGACGATGGCCTTCATTGACAGTGGGTTTGCGCCCCACCCGGACACATTCCCGCGCCTCAAGCGTTACGTGGACGCCGCCAGTCGTCATGTGTTGGAGTATAAGAATATTCCGCTGGTGGATGTGTTTAGCTGGCACGGACAGATGACGAGTTTTGTGGCAGCGAGTAGCGGCGCGACTTCTGACGGGCGCTACCGGGGGTTGGCCTCGGACGCAGATTTGGTGATGATTCGTATCACGAGCAAAAATAACACGCTCTATGAAAAAGATATTCAACGCGGGCTGGACTGGCTTTGCCATCGACACAAGGCGATGGGGATTCGTGTGGTCAATATCTCGGTGGGTGGCGATGGCCCCACGGATGACCCAGACCATCCGTTACACCGGGCCATCCGTGACCTGATTGACGAGGGGGTGGTGGTCACAGTGGCGGCGGGGAACAGTGGCCGCAGCCAGATTGTCCCCCCAGCAACGACACCGGGCGCGATTGTGGTGGGGGGTTACGATGACCAGAACACGCCCGACCGCAATCAGTGGTTTGCCTACAACAGCAACCACGGCTACGACATCAACGGGCGGCCTAAGCCGGACCTCATCGCTCCGGCAGCGTGGTTGCCGTCCCCGGTGTTGGGCGGGAGTGACATGGAACGGGACGCGGCCTGGCTCGCGCCGTTGTTGTACCAGGAGAACGCGGCCCCGCTGATGGACGATATTATCGCGGAAGGCTACGCCGCGATGCACATGCCGGGCGAGGCGAGTCTGCTCCCCATTTACCGGGTGCAACGGATGGTGCAGGAGCGTATTCACAAGCACAAACTGGTGGATCAGTATCATCAGCATGTGGACGGGACATCGGTATCTGCGCCGTTGGTCGCGGCGGTCGCGGCGCAGATGTTGGAGGTTAACCCGGCGCTGACGCCGAAGCAGGTGCGCCGCGTGCTGATGGAGACGGCGGTCCCGCTGATGAATATGCCGCCGGAACGCCAGGGCGCGGGGATTGTGAACCCGGCGTTGGCGGTCGCGGTGGCGCGGGAGGTGCTGGGATAAAAACCACCTCACCCCTAAATCCCCCTTCATTGTGGAGGGGGGACTTCAAAACAAGTCGATGAGCTTACTGGCCTAGCGGGACGAGTTGCATCCCGGCACGCCGCCACTGTTGTACCCCGCCCAAGTCTAGCAGTTGGTCGTAGCCATTCTGGTTAAGGATGTTCACAGCACTGCGGGAGCGATTGCCGCTGTTGCAGTAGATGACGACTGTTGTGTCTGCCGGGAGTTCGGTCACACGGTTGGCGAACTCACTCAGCGGGATGTTGATCGCGCCGGGGATAACCCCACTGGCGTTCACCTCACCGACCTCACGCACGTCTACCAGAATATGATCGCTGTCTGCCACATTGCTCACGTACACATCCGGGCTGATGACCGGGCCATTTGCTGCCGGGGCGACGCCGCCGGCGCTGGTTGCTGTTGCCCCACCACAGGCCGCCATGGTTAACGCCAACAGGCTCATCAGAGCCAGGGTTACAAGTTGCTTCATAGGGGTTTAAGTCCTCGTTCTGCTTTCAGGTATTCTATTCCTATTTGTTGTAGGTTAGATGCGCTGACCGTGGCAAATTTTACGTGACACTTGTTACAATCTGGCTGATTGCGTCTTGCTAACTTGCAAGTATACGTGACAATGCTGTGGGGCGAGCAGTTAAACAGGCTTTGGGGTAGTTCGCCGTGAGATACTGTGCGTGGGGTGCTTCGCACGCGCATCCCGCACTTTAGGCTACTCCAGATAAAAGATAGCGTTATCCCCCGGCTACGGCTAAAACGTGTCCACTGGAGTGGACAACGGCTCACACGGATGTTTTGGCGTCCCTTGAGTGGACGCGCTAGGCTGTAGCCTGTGGTCTTAATCGCAGGCGGCTTGCTAGAATAGCCTAAGCTCAACCCATCACGATAGAGAGAGAGGCGGTAACGATGACGGATGATCTGTACAGCGAGGGCTTTGAGAAGTGGGAGGCGCGGTTTCAGCAGGCGACGGTGGACCAGTCCGCCATTCGACCGGGCGCACGGCCCGAAGTTGAGATTGCCGTGCGTGCCTACCGTGCGCGTTACGGTGACGGCCCGGCCAAGGCAATCGACCTGGGGGCGGGGGATGGACGGCACACACTGTATCTCGCAGCGCAGGGGTTCGACACGTTGGCCCTGGAGGCAGCACCCTCCGGCGCGGACCTGATCCGGCAGAAGTTGGAACGCGATAATCTGTCCGCTGAGGTTGTGGTGGCGGACCTGCGCGAGTACACGCTGCCGGATAATATTGACATGCTGGTGTCAAGCTATGTGATTCACCTGTTGCCGGACCCCTACGAACAGATCAAGACGTGGATGGGTAAGGTGCGGCCCGGTAGGGTGATGTCGCTGGCGACCCGTGGCCCGTTCCCTTTCGACCCGGACCACTACTGGTTCCCGGAGGACTTTGAACTCAAGCGGCTGGCGGTTGATGCTGGGTGGTTCGTGTTGCACGCCCGTGAGGAGGACAACTGGCGTCCAGAGATGGAGATATTGTTCCGGGACCGGGCGGTGGTGGCGGTGAAGCCGGAGTAGCGATTTTATCCCTGTCGGTTGCGTTTGCGTGAGCCGTGGCGCTCGTAGACCCCCTGTGCTTGCGCCTTCACCAGCGGGTCACGGCGTAGGCCGTAAATCTGGTCACGGGCGAATTTGGACGCCGCCTTATGATCGACAAGCGGGGCGGGGTAGTCCGCCCCAATCTCCACGCCACACATCATTGCGATCATCGGCGGCATCTCCCACGGTGCGTGGATGTAGTCGTCGGGGACGTTTGCGAGTTCCGGCACCCATTCACGGATGAACACGCCGTCTGGGTCGTGGTCGGTGGCCTGTTTGGTCGGGTTGTAGACGCGCACGGTGTTGATCCCTGTCGTGCCGGACTGCATCTGCATCTGGCTCCAGTGGATGCCCGGCTCGTAGTCCGTGAACAGCCGGGCGAGAACCTTACCTGTCACCTGCCACGGCAGCCACAGGTCATACGACGCGAACGACACCAGCATCGCCCGCATCCGAAAGTTGGTGTAGCCCGTGGCGGTGAGCGCCCGCATGATCGCATCCACTAGCGGATAGCCGGTTTGCCCGTTTATCCACGCATCCAGGCGGCGGGCGGCTTCTTCGTCCGTGGCCGGGTCCGGGCGCAGGTCGTCAAAAGCCGGGATGAAGCTGCGCCACTCGATTTCCGGCTCGTCCTCTAGTTTCTGGATGAAGTGGTCACGCCAGTGGAGCCGACTGTTAAACGAGCGATAGGCGGACTTCCAACTGCCGCCGAGTGCTTTGTATTCTTCGTCCGGCATGTTGTAGATACTGTTGCGCCGCGCCCGAAACACGTTGACCGCCTGTTTCATGCTTATGGTACCGTAGGCGAAGTGGACGCTCAGGCGGGAACAGGCAGTGTAGGCCGTTACCGGGCTGGACATCTCGCGCTGGTAGTGGCTCCCGCGCTGGTGCAAAAAGCTGTGCAAGACTGCCCTCGCGTGGGAGGTGCCGCCGGGTTGTAGGCTGGTGTGGGTGGTGGGGCGGTCGCCCAGGTAACCAGGAATTTCACCGGGCGCTGTGCGCTCAACGGGACGAATCGCAGGTGGCGCGGGTAGTTCCGGCGTCCGCATTCGCGCCTCCCAGGTTTTCGTCCACTGGTCGCGGTCATGGGGGCCGCGCACAACGCCACCGCTGGGGGTTTCGTAGACGGCAATCCCCTGTGACCGCGCCCAGCGCCGCACGTCAATATCACGCTGGAACGTCAGGTCGTTCCCGGTTTCCTCGTGGGCGTAGAGCGCGTCGAACCCGGTTTCATCGTAGAGCGTCCGTAATACCGGGAGCGCCTCACCGACCCGCACCACCAACAGCGCACCCAGGCCCGCCAGCGACTCGCGTAGTTCGTGCAGGCTCCGCCGGATAAACGCCCAGTGACGCGGGTCAAAATCCGGGGCTTGGTGCAGCGACGGCTCCACGATGTATAGCGGGATGACCGGGCCGCGCTCGGCGGCGGTGGTGAGTGGGGGGTGGTCGGTAACGCGCAGGTCGCGCTTAAACCAAACGACGGACAGGGACACGGATGGTTGCTCCTAAGCTCGCATTTCGCACAAATGTACTATATTGGTGTGGTGGTGATCCGACCAGTGAAAGGGTTATTTTGTTCATGGATTTCACAGCACCCATTGTCATGCAGGCTGGTGATATAGCTGAAAAATAAATACGTTTTGGAGAAAATAGCTTGCGACTTGGCATCAATATTGGGTACTCCGGTGCAAAGCTCGATTTACCGCTGGACTTGATTAAAGCGTCAGATGAGATGGGTGTCTGTGCCGTGTGGGTAGCGGAGGCGTGTACGAACGATGACCAATCTAACCGAACGGCTGTAATAGCAGGGGATGCCGAGGGCCGCTGGCCCTGCTCGCCAGAAAGCGAGAGATTGCTGAATATCCGGCGGCATCCCTGGAAAAAACAAATGTCCCCGCTATGGTAGGGTAGTGCTTCGCTTGTGACACAGAATAGGTCGTCATAGATGAAACGGTTCTTCGAGGGTTTTGCAGTTGTTCTCTTTATAATAGTCGCTACGGTAGGGGTAGCAGCCCAGGCGGATACATCCCCCGGCGCGATTATCGAGTCGCGCTTTGTGCAACGGGTGGACCCAACCACTATGCAGGCGGTGATGCTCGGCTTTTACCCAGACACGCAATACGTGGAACCCGCCTTTGCCGTGGATGAATACCGGGTGCGCTTCTACACACAGGGTGAGGACGGCGCACCGATTCCAGTCGAGGCACAGATGTACGTCCCCGTGAGCGATGAGCCGCTGTTGGCCCCGATCTACGTATATGGGTCGGGCACGACGGGCCTCAGTAACCGCTGCGCGACCATCCTTGAAAACCCGGTGGAGGCGGACTGGGGCAACTACCGCCAGTACCTCCGCACCTACGCGACCCAGGGCTTTATCGTCATCATGCCGGACTATGTCGGGTTCCACATTGAGGACACCCTGCAACGGTATTACGTGAGCGTGTTGCAGGGGCGGCTCGCGTTGGACGGGGCACGGGCGGTCTACAACCTGTATGGCGGGGACGGCGGCCAGCCGCTTGGGGGGAGCGGCGCGTTTACTGTGTTTGACGGCGTGTTTGTCGGTGGCTACTCGCAGGGCGGGACGACCGCCTTCGCCGCCCGTGATGTTCAGCCGGACTACGCGCCGGAAATCCCGCTGTTGGGGGTGTTGGCCTACGGCTCCGTGACGGACCAGACGCACCATCACCTAACCCGGCCAGAGTTCGCGGCCTATCGCTGGGTGGCATGGGAGGACTACTACGGCGCGGACCGTGTGGACCTGAGCCTGATCTTCGACGAGTTGTGGCTACCGACGGTTCGTAATGATGCGTTGCGGCTGTGCGTAGATGAGGTGTTCCGCTTCTACCCGAAAGACCCGACGCTGGTTTATACGCAGCAGTTCTACGAGGCGGTGCGTGAGCGCACGGTGGAACAGCAGTTCCCGCAGTTGGCCGCGTTGATGGCGCTCAACACGCCGGGTTATACCGCCCGTGATGTCCCGGTATTGGTCTTACAGGCGGAGTTCGACGAGACAATCCCCCCGGCCTACATGACGGGCGAAATCCTGCTCCGCTTCTGTGAGATTAACGGCAACCAGGTGACGTATCGCGAGTACCTCAGCCGCGATCACTACCAGACACGCCAGGAAGCCTATATTGACACGGTGAACTGGATGGTCGCGCTTGCGACGGGGCAGGCGATTGAGAACAACTGCCCAGACATGCTCCCGCAAAATTAGACGGCTATTCATCTATATTTGTCCATGTGACAGTGGCACACTCACGCTGCTGGACATCGAAAACGGGGCAACCCGCGAATGTCAGGTAGACGTAACGCTGTTGCCGCGCCCATAACAACTGGCATCGAAAGGTAGCGTAGGGGCAGCCCCTTGTGGGTCGCCCTATAT
>CAYWZS010000137.1:0-11588 GCA_964462905.1 uncultured Anaerolineaceae bacterium | reverse complement strand
TGGGCGGGGGTGCGCTGCGCCGCGTATCCAGGCCCAGTTAGAGCAGATTGCACGCCAGTACGGCACGGTTGGTTGATGCGGTTAACGTCACGATTGACAGTGTGCCCTTGGTCGATGCGCTGGATATTGCCGCCCCAGACGCACTTGTGCCCATTACAACACCCACGCAACCATAGCATGAGGCCACCAGCCCATCAAAATTCGAGAATAACATAGTACAATAACAGGTATATCTGATTTATTGTGTTTGAAGGGCTTCGTGTCATGATCTCTAAAGGGCTTACCGCCGTGTTGTTGTTGGTTTCGTTGGTGGGCTGTGGCGCAGCATCTGAGCCTACAGCCACCCCCGAACCCACGCCGGATGACACAGTACGGATTGGGTTGGTGATTGCAATCGGTAGCGCGGATGACGGTGGCTACAATGCGCTATCACTGGCAGGGGTGTCTGGCGTTGCAGTGCGAATCGGGGCGCAGTTCGACTATGCCGAGCCGACCGATGAGCAGAATTCTGCCACCTTGTTAGCGGAGATGGCTGCGTCTGGCGCATACGACATTATCGTCACCAACAGCTTCGAGTTACAAACAGCGACCCTTGCCGTTGCGGACCAACACCCAGACATCCACTTTATCGGTCTGGATCAGTTTCAAACAGAGGAGCGCCCTAACGTAACAGGCATTATGTTCCCGGAGGACCAGGCGGGGTTCCTGGCGGGGGTGCTGGCCGCCAACCTAACGGAGACAGGCATCATCGGGGGCGTTTACGGGCCAGATGAAGTCCCGGCAATCCAGGCGTTCTCCGTTGGCTTCCGTTCCGGCGTGGCCTACGTCAACCCTGATGCTGAGGTGTTGGACCTGTTCCACCCGGAGGACCCCAGTATCGGCTTTGATGATATCCCGTGGGGGAGCGAGGCCGCCGAAACGCACCTGAACGATGGGGCTGATGTCGTCTTTACGGCTGCGGGCGACACCGGACGCGGGGCGCTGGTCAAGGTCGCGCAACAGAACACCACCATTGAACCCCCGTTGTACTGCATTGGTGTCGATACGGACCAGTGGCTTACGGCACCCCAGGCACGGCCCTGTCTCGTCAGCAGCGCCATGAAGTTTATCCCGCAGGCGGTGGATGAAGTCGTCACACAGGTGCTCGCGGGGGAGCCGCCCACCGGGAACTATCTGGGGCCGGTCGGGTTGGCTCCCTATCACGATTTTGAGGACATCATCTCCGACGAGCTACGCGCCGAACTGGATCAAATCGCAGAAGACCTCATCAGCGGTGTGTTGGACACGGGCCACGCGAACTAACGCGCTTTACAACGCCATCGGGCGGGATAAACGCGCCAGGGCAGGGCGTAAGGTGTCTTGCAGGAAGGCGGTTGCGGCATGGGATGTGACTGCCACCCCCACCTCTGGCCCGGCCATTAACGTGTTAATGCCCACCAGCCGCCCTTCACTGTCGATCACCGCGCCACCGCTGTGACCGGGGCGCAGATGTAACGACATCGCCAGCCAGTCCTCGTGATGACTGCGGATTTCCGGCAGTGCTTCGTGTGTGCTGACGACCACGCCACCCGTCGCCGCACCGCGCACCCCCCACGGATGGCCGACCGCTATCACCCAATCCCCCGCACGCAGGGCGCGGCTGTTACCGACTGGGATCGTTGGCAGACCGTTGGCCTCCACCATCAACACCGCCAGATCGTGCGTATCGGATGTCGCCAGGATCCGAGCCGCAACTTTTGCGCCGTCCGGCAAGCTGACAACCGGGTTGTGCGTGCGCTCGACCACATGCGCGTTAGTGACGATCAAGCCGTCCGCCTGCCAGATAGTCCCGGCCCCGTGACCGCCTGCGTTGTGGATTGCGACCAGCGCTTTTTGCGCCCTCGTCGTGATCGCTGTTAAGTCACGGTTCAACTGCGCGAAAATAGACATGATTTCCTCCTACCGTAATGAAAATGGGGGAGTAGGAACGCGGCAGGCCGCGTTGCGAAACGCTGGGCTCTACTTACGCTCGCCAATCGTTATAGTAAGCGACTGCATCGCACCGCCACGGATCAACATCAACTCAACATCATTGCCGACAATCGCGCCGTTTAGCAGGCCGAGCAAGCTCTCCATGCTCCGTGTAGCCGTGTCGCCTAACGTAACGATCACATCGCCTTGGAGCACACCGCCCACCGCTGCTGGGGAACCGCCTTCGACGCTGGCAACCAGCAACCCAGTTTCCTGTCCGGCAGCCTCCGCCATGTCTTCGGACAGCCGAACGGCCTGCGCGGTAACGCCCAGGTAGCCGCGCTTAATGTGGCCGTGTTCCAGTAGGGCCGCGCCTACCCGCTTTATGGTCTCCGTCGGAATCGTAATTGAGGCCCCGCGCATCATCGCGGACGTGTTCATCCCGAAGATTGCACCGTCTGCGCCGACCAGTGGCCCACCGCTAAAGCCGGGATACATCACAACGTCGGTCTGGAAGTAGCGGTCGATCTGGCTGCCACTGGGAGCCTGCCAGCTATCACCCAGGGCGCTGACGATGCCCAGCGTCGCCTGCACGGACTTTCCAGGGTGGCCCAACGCCAGCACCAATTGGCCGACGCTCGCACCGTCCGATGTGGCCCAGTTCGGCACAGCGAGATCGTCCGCACCGACGCGCAAAACGGCGAGATCCGTGGACGGGTCGCGGCCCACCAGCGTTGCCGGGTGCGTGGTGCCGTCTGGCAGCGTTACATGGATATCCTCGTCACGGGTGACAACGTGGTGCGAGGTGACAATCACGCCGTCCGCCTGCATCACGATCCCCGTCGCAGGGAGCCGCTTACGGGCGTTCACCTGGACGATACTCTGCCCGGCGCTTTCAACTAAGGCGGCCATCTCATCGGAAAGGGTCTTGAGGGTTGTCATGGGGGCGTTGCTCCTGTGTGGTTAGTTGTTGATGACGTTATCATCGCACAACTACCCGGCGCAGGGCATCCACCGTTACGGGAGTTCTCCCCTATGCTTTGGTGTAGGTCGGGCCGCCGGTGTTGGGTCAGCCCTCGTTTAATTGGACGGGTTGCAGCATCGCCGCCGCCAGTTCAACTGTGATGCTCGCGAATTGCTCTGGCGTTTCGATCATAGGGAAGTGGTCCCACTCCGGCACGACACGCACCAGATGATTCGGCAACAGCGCCTTGTAGTCCTCCAACTGATCGACCGACAGCACACGTTCCTTCTCGCCCCACAGCAGCACCGCCGGGACGGTGGACGGCCCCAATGTTGCGAACCACTCTGCCGTGATAATCTCGAACATCTGCCCGAACACGCTACAACGCCGATACTCGTCAAAGAAGCGGTTCACATAATCGTCCGGCAATGGCTCGTGAAACAGCAAGCGCCGAAACATCGGGCGCGTCAGCGGGGAAGCGAATGTCTGTTGGCCCAGCCATTTCATGCCCGGCAGCGACATCAGCTTGGGAAACAGGCGCGTATCGAGCCGGGTTCCCACAGGCGCGTGCAGGATCACCCCGTCGAGGTCGTTCGCGAAGTGTTGCAGATACGCCAGCACAATTGTCCCGCCGATGCCCGTACCGAGCAGCACACGTGGCCCTGGCTGCTGTATGATATGCCCACGTAGTTTTTCCGCGTAGTCACTCACAGACTGCAAAGATGGGTCACGGGGAACACCAGCAAATCCAGGTAGCGTCGGCGCGGTAAAATTCACGTATTCGGGGTAATGGCGGCGGCTACGCTCAAAGCGAAAACCGCCGCCGCCGTTGCCGTGGAGTGCAATTAACGAAAAGTCAGGCATTCGGCTATCTCGTCTAAGTGACAATATAATGTTATTTTCACGCCCACACTTAAGTCACGCATGAAGATTCAGCATACTATGTGAGAATAGTGGGCGTTGTTAGGTTCTCAGGCTATGATTCCGTATCAAATCCAACGACCACACACATATACCTTCATGCCGGAACCATCGTCCTCAACTTTCATATCGCGCATCGCCACTGGGTCTACGCACAGTGCCGAGAAGTCGCCCAGGTCTGCCGGGCCAAAGTGCCACACCTGTCATCGCTCTATCTCAAAGCAAGTGTTCATGATCCGTTCTTTGGGTCCACTGTGACAGTAATCTCTGCGACCTCATCCACAAATTCGTCTCCCAACCGAATATGTAGTTCCTGCTCTTGTGGATAGGGCGCGAACCGCAGACCTCGGTTGCCCTCTACCAGATACGACTTGCGATAGTGCAGGCGCGGCATGAAAATCACCGTCGGTGCGTCAATGTCTCGGTCTGGACACCAACGGTAAGTAAACGTGCGCGTCTCCAAGTCAAAGCGCATTTGCAACGGGTTTCCCGCCGTTGCCACCGGGTACGGGCGAACCACCGCTGCCAGCCCCCGTCCACCGGAGTTGATGTCGTCGGGCTTGTGCTGCTGGTCCCGGCTGAAGATCGACAGATTCTCCTCGTTCCAGTGGTCACCGTGAACGTTGGTGTTGTCCGGGGTGTAATTCCACAATGTTGCACTGAGTAAGTTGGTGTCCAGCGCGTTGTAATACATGTCCAGCGCCGTCGTTTGTGTGGAGAAATCCCCACTCGTGAGCGATGTCCCGCCGTTGAAGTCAAATGGTACACCGAACTCACCGATAAGCGCCGGCATCCCGTTCATATGCTCTACCGCGCTGGCCTTGATGTCGCGCAGTTGTCGCGTGAACATATCCTGCACATTGCGCTGCCCAAATACAAAGCGAATCCCACGCGGCGATATGTCCGCGTTCAAAAACCGCCGAAAGAACTTGAGAAACAGGGTTGCGTTGTCGTACCAGTGACCGCCATAGGCCACGTTCGGCGGGTCGTCCGCCGTCCACTTGGGATGCACGAGGTTCGGCACGCCCTCAATGAAAACAATAGCCTTAGGTTGTGCTCGCCGTATGCCCTTGGTGAAGCGCACCATGAACGGCTTGAGATAATCCTCCACAAAGTTGATCTTGTGGCCGTCGCGCTGGGCAAAGTAGTACGGACGCAGGCTACGTGGACTGCCACCCGCGTCCGTCCAGACGCCGTTGGTCTTCCACACACACTCAAACCCCTCCCGCCAGACCGATTCGCCGTTGGGATTCACCGTGATCCAACCCGTCATCTGTGGCCCCCAGGGGCGCACCGCGTAGTTCCGCACCTTCAATGTATGCCCGGACGCCAGCGCCATCGTCTGTAATGGCGTCGGGCTGGCTCCCAGCGTTAGCAGGCCGTGCGGCTCATCACGAGAGAGGTCTCGTGTCTCGATGAAACCGCGAATCGGCTCATTCATCGTGTCGTAGCCGACGACATTCGGTAGATCGCCAACTGTCTCCGCGACCTTGCGGAAGGCGTTGATGTAGTGCGTTTGGAGGAAGGTACGCGCACCCACACCGTCAATCTGAGTTTTCGGGGCGAGGTCGTCCCCTGCGAAGAACAGCGTGAACATTGTCGCCGCGCCGTATTTGTTGTAGTTCGTCGGCCAGATCATGCGTGGGTAGTCGTCGGCGCTTTCCTGCTGGGTGATGGCCGCCCCGGTGCGATGGAGCTTGGTGAGGTCGATCCCGAATGCTTCTAACGTCCAACCTGGCGCACCATCGCCGCCTGTCCAACGGCTCCAGGCGTCCTGGTGTGGGTCAATCATTACGTGGATCCCGTAGGCGTTGGCTTTCTCCAAAATCGCCCGCAGATACTCGAGATAGGCCGTGTCATAGTGGCCGGGGCCGGTATGTTCCACCGCCTCCCACGGGACGAGAAAGCGCAGAAACGTCAGCCCCCAGGCCCGTAACCTCCCAAAGTGCTCGTCGGCCTCATCCAGCGGGAAGGGACGCCCCACAAACGACACATCCCGATGCTCGTAGAAGCCCTCCAGGTTGTAGGTACCGCCCGGTGGGGAAGTCGGTAGCTTGGAACTCCCACTCAGGTTGATCCCCCGCAACAGCAGGGTACGACCTGCGTTGTCCTTAAAGGCGCTCCCATCAATATACATACGGTTCCGTCTTTTTTACGAACTCAACAAGCCTTTTCTACCACATCCCTCTCAGTAATGGGACGGTGCTTTATGAGTGCGAGTAACCGTTTCGACTGTCAAAAACTTTTTACACCTCAATACAAAATTTATGCAAGTTTCACACTATAACCATTAAGATCTATATAACTTTAGGAAGTCAACCTCGTAGCGTATGGCTTGCGTTGTCCTTGAGTGTATCCCCATCAACGCAAATACTGTCCAGTCTTTTCTGCGAACTTAACAGGCCCATACTGCCGCTCCCACCTCAATAATTCGACAGTGCTTGATGCGTGCAAACAACCATATTGACTGTCAAAAACCCTTAACATCTCAATTTAAAATTCATGTTAGTGTCATGCTATATCCATTAAGGTCTATATGTCTTTAGGAAATTAACACCATGATAAAACATGTAGGGTTCTATCTTCTGCTCACAGCTACCCTAGCTTGGGGAAGCATTGTCAGTGCCGGCACTGACATTCAGGATACCGTCAAGTTTAACTGTGGTACATCTGAACAGGACATCCAAGATGCGGGGGCCGCTCGTGTGAATGTCGGCAATGCAAACATTTACATCGGCACCCAACAGGTTAGCAACACCAACCAGAATCCTATTGTCGCTGCTTTTGACGCCACGACCGGGGCGTCGCTCTACTGCCGCACGGACTATGAGACAACATGTGTGGAGGGGCGTGGTCTGGGCTTGCACTACAACGGAACCAGCTTATATGGCGTGTTCTCCGTAGACGGCGGCAGCACAACCGCCTTCAGCAACGCTGCACGTAACAATAGCCAAAGCTGGAACCGCAGCTACGGCTCCGGCGGTGGGCCAAAGGTTTCCGTTATTGCCCGCCTGGACCCCGCCGACGGCAGCGTTACCGGGGCAACCTTTCTCCCTGCACAACTCTCCAGCGGTCGGACGAATTCCACCTCCGTAACGGAGATTCGCTGCCAGACAAACGGTAACTTGCTCGTCGTGGCGAGTTCGTTCTACCACCCACGTTACATCAACGGTTCGCGGATGCCTGTGAGTGGGGATTCCCCCTTTGTCTGGAACATGGAGATCACACCGAACCTGCGAACACTGGTCTACTCAGAAGCGCAGGGCTACGTTGGCGGTACCCTTGGCATTACCAGCCCCTGCCTAGATTCTTCCGTCATCGGTGTCCGCGACATCATCAAGGATGTGGACAGTAGCGGATTTGTGACACCAGCCGATGCGGTTGCCATTGCAAATCGTCTTGGTACATCCGCCAGCGAAGCCAACGCTTACGACATCGGCTCCGTCAACAGGGCTAAATTAAACCAGACTGTTGACGCAATCGGCATTACAATCCCATGACCTGTGTCGAACGTCGTCGTTAAGCTGAGTTTATGCAAAGTAACCAAAGCATCGTTCATGTGCGTCTGTTATAGTCGTCACTCATTGGTCATGATGCAGCATACAAAATTACCTTGACGAACTACAAACAACTCGCCCAACAGCACGGCGTCAGCGAAGATGCCGTGCGACATTTACACCAGGCACTCCAACGCGGCAACGGCACGATGGCCCAGTTCGATCACCCGGAACTCGGTGGCAACGGCCAATGGATGCACGGTATGATTATGATCGGGGATATGTTCAACAACGCACTCAAAGCCCGCGTTGAAGCGCTAGTGCTGGCGCTGTTGGATGTCGCCCCAGCCGCCCCTGTGGTCTCCCCGACACCTACTGCTGGGTCTTGGTGGGATCTGTCCCTCGGCACCCCGGCGCAGATGGGCGAGCAGAACAGCTATGCTTACGCCTATTTCCCCCACGCGGATGTGCTAGAGATACGCCACGGGGCCACCATCTCCCGCTACGACACGACCGGCCACCACCTCACCGGGGCACAGCAACAACAAACGACCACCTGGCAATACCTGCGCTTTACTACACGGATTGGAACGGTCGCGCTTACGGACTTCAAACACATCGCAGATAGGCCGCTAACATGACATCATCAGAATCAATCCCGTCCTCATTCAAAAAGTACACCGTCGATCCCGCAGGTTACGACGAGATGCTCACTCCAGACGGCACCCCACGCACCGCATACCAGGCGTTGTATGACTATGTGGGACGCTTGAGCGCTGCCGAGTTGGACCACCGCCAACGGGCATCCAGCGTGTCCTTTATGCAACAGGGGATCACGTTCACCGTCTACGGTGAATCCCAGGGCATCGAGCGCACCTTCCCCTTCGACTTGCTCCCACGCATCATTACCCGCGACGAATGGCGCACTATCCATGCCGGGCTAGAGCAGCGCATTGTCGCGCTCAACCGCTTTCTCTATGATATCTACCACGATGGGAAGATCTTCAGGGACAAGGTGGTTCCCTACGACCTCATCGCCAGCAGCCGTCACTACCGCCGCGAGATGATCGGGGTAAGCGTGCCGCGCAATGTCTACGTCGCCATTTGTGGGACAGACCTCGTGCGCTTACCAGACGGGTCGTTCGCAGTGCTGGAGGATAACCTGCGTGTACCCAGCGGCGTATCGTACATGCTCGCCAATCGGCAGGTTGCCAAGGCAGTGTTCCCACGGCTGTTCGCCAATATCGGTGTGCGTCCTATCGACAACTACGGGCAAGCTCTGCTCAAGACACTGCGAATGCTCGCGCCGGAGCGGGAAAATCCTAATGTCGTACTGTTGACACCCGGCGTGTTTAACTCCGCCTACTATGAACACACCTTCCTGGCGCGGGCGATGGGTATCCGCCTGGTGGAGGGCCGCGACCTACTGGTCCACAATGGTATTGTCTACATGCGGACCACCGCCGGACTCAAACAGGTGGACGTGATCTACCGCCGTGTCGACGATGATTTCCTGGACCCGCTGACCTTCCGTCCAGACTCAACGCTCGGCGTTAATGGGCTGTTCCACGCTTACCAGGCCGGGAACGTCGTGTTGGCGAACGCTGTCGGCACAGGCATTGCGGACGACAAAGCCGTCTACGCCTACGTGCCAGAGATCATCCGCTATTACATGAACCAAGACCCTATTTTACAAAACATCAAGACGTATCTGCTGGAGGACAACGCCCAACGCCAGCATGTTCTCGCGAACCTGGATAAGCTAGTTGTTAAGGCAGTGGGGGAGGCGGGTGGCTATGGCATGTTGATTGGCCCACACAGCACCCAGGCCCAGCGTGACCAATTCGCCGTCATGATTAGAGAGAACCCGCGCAACTACATCGCCCAACCAACGCTACAACTTTCTACCGCGCCCTGTTTTATCGACAACGCACACTTCGAGCCACGTCATATCGACCTGCGCCCGTATGTGCTCTGTAGCGGCGGGGATGCTAACATCGTACCGGGTGGCCTGACACGGGTTGCGATGCGGCGTGGATCATTGGTCGTCAACTCATCACAAGGAGGCGGGAGTAAAGACACATGGGTATTATACAAGTAGACCCCAGACAGAATCACATGCTGTCCCGCGTGGCGGAGAGCATGTACTGGATGAGCCGCTACCTGGAACGCGCCGAGAACACTGCTCGCTTGGTAGACGTTCATCTCAACCTGATGCTCGATAGCGAACCGGACATCGTTGAAAACCGTCGTATCCTACGCCTCATGCGAAGTGTGGGTGTTCCGGCAGAAGCCGATAACCTGCCAGACCCGGAGGTGTTCCTGCGCGAGATCACCTTTGATACCAAACAGTTCCAGTCCATCATCAGCACGCTGACCGCCGCCCGCGAGAACGCCCGCCAAATCCGCGAGCAGACCAGTTCCGAGATGTGGCGACAACTCAACCGCCTGTATCTAGAGGTCAAAAACGCGGACCCGGATGCCGTCTGGGAGGATGTGCCACATAACTTCTACGTGAGCGTGCGCGAAGGATCACACCTGTTCCAGGGCATAACCGACGCCACCATGAACCACAACCAAGGCTGGTACTTCATCCAAATTGGGCGCTACCTGGAACGCCTGTTGGCGTTAATTACGTTCCTCAATGTGCAACTTGAGGAGTCGGAGGACTTCGTAGACCAGCCCGAACTCGGCAACCAGTATTTCGAGTTGGTGTCCGTCTTGAAGTCCGTTAGCGCGTTCGAGGCGTACTGTAAGGTCTACAACCCGGATATGAAGCCAACGTGGATTACGGAGTTTCTGCTGTTCAACCCAGAGTTCCCCCGTAGCGCCCGCTTCTGTATTGACCGTATTCTGGTCGCCCTCAACCGTCTCTCCGAAGTCACCATGCGCCACAAAAACCAACGGGTGAATCGTCTTGCGGGTCGCCTTCAGTCAAAATTGAGCTATGATGAAATTGGTGATGTGCTGTCCGGTGACTTCCATCGTTACTTAACAGACCTTCGGGCACAGGCCTACACGGTTCACGATGGCCTATATGATGCCTACGTCACCTACTCCATTGATGACGCACTGCGCTAGGGCCTACCTATGTACTATGCACTAACCCACTTAACACGATTTACCTACGAGGAACCCATCATTAGCACGGTGATGGAGGTGCGGATGCAACCGCGCAGCGACCGTAACCAACGTTGTGTGCGCTTTGACATTACCATCAGCCCGACAACCCAACCCCAGGGCCGCAAGGACTACTTGGGGAACGCAATTCATGTGTTCGACGTGCCCGGCCAGCATAAAAAGCTCGCCATCAAGACGGAATCGACCGTAGAGGTGCAGCCGTTGCCCCCACTGCCAGACGCACTCCCGGCGGATGCCTGGGACGCGATTATAGCCACCGTTGCGGATGACTTCGCGCTACACGATATGCTGTTCGACAGCAAGTTCGCCCGCCCGACTGAGAAGCTATACGCCTTTGGGCAAGAGATCAACGCCACCCGCCACAGTGACCCGTTGACCGTGGTACAGCAGATCAACACGGCGATCTACAACGCCTTCGACTACACCCAGAACATCACTCGCGTTGATTCGCCGATTGATGATGCGCTAGACAAGCGCCTGGGCGTCTGCCAGGACTTCGCCCATATCATGACGGCGCTATTGCGTGACTTGGGGATCCCATGCCGTTACGTCTCCGGCTATCTCTACCATGTCCGCGACGAAGACCGTTCCGACCTGGACGCCTCGCACGCCTGGGTAGAGGCCTGGTTGCCGGGGCTAGGGTGGGTCGGCTTCGACCCGACAAATAACATGGTCTGTAACGAACAGCACATTCGTGTGGCTGTCGGGCGAGACTACGCCGATGTTCCCCCGACCAAGGGCGTGTTCATCGGCGAGGCAGAATCCGTGCTTGAGGTTGAGGTGAAGGTCACAGAGCTAGATGAACTGCCGCCACTGGATGTTACCCACGCGCCAGAGATTCAATTGCCGCGTTACGAGTTGATGCCTGCTCAACAGCAACAACAGCAGTAACGCAATTTTCCAAAGCGACGCCGTCCCTCTGGGCGAGGTATGTATGAGCCACATCTCCCGCGTGCCACTTCTTGTCTTATGTCTCGCTGCTCGTTGCCCATCGTTTTGGTTCTTTGGGACTTCGCGTGGTGAACGGGAGTTCTATTGAGACTGCGAAAGTCATTTGTTAAAGGCCCTGGTTTAACATCCGTGCAACCAAGTGTCACTCGATTAATGAAAGATGA
>CAYWZS010000136.1:3063-11593 GCA_964462905.1 uncultured Anaerolineaceae bacterium | reverse complement strand
CCCCGCTCCCATCCCCGACCCCGCGCCCAACATCTACGCCCACCGCTACGCCAGACCCCGCTGCCGTCGCAGCGGCCCAGGCCCAGGCAACCGCCAACGCCCAGGCGAACGCAGCAGTCGCACCGCCTGCGGCCCCCTCCGGTGGCAACTTCGACGCCAACATACCCGGCGCGGGGAGCATCTCGTTCGGTAACTTTGAACTTGGCGGCCATGTGAGTTCACCCGGTAGTCCCGTGACGGCCAATGCCATGCGGCAATCGGGTCTGAACTGGATGAAGGTGCAGGTGCGCTTCACCCCCGGCGATACCGGGCAGAGTGCCGCCGGGGCCATCAATGCCGCCCAGGGGCAAGGCTTTAAGGTGCTTGTCGGGACAGTCGGTGCGCCGCAGGAGTTGGGCGTACTGGGCAGCAGCTATATCGCCAGCTATGCCGATTGGCTGGGACAGGTCGCCGCGCTTGGGCCAGATGCCATCGAGATCTGGAACGAGCCGAATATTGACCGCGAGTGGCCCCGCGACCAGATCAGCGGCACCTACTACGTTGAGATGCTCCGCGCAGGCTACACCGCCATCAAGTCGCGTAACCCCAACGTCATCGTGATTAGCGGCGCACCCGCGCCCACTGGGGCCGAGGCCGCCTTCCCCGGCCAGGTCATGAACGATGACCGCTGGCTGCGCGAGGTGGTGGACGCAGGCGGCCTGCAATATATGGACTGCGTGGGGATGCACTACAATGAGGGCGTCACGCCGCCCACCGCTCGCTCTGGCGACCCACGCGGCGACAACTACTACACCCGCTACTTCGGCTCTATGTTGGATGTCTACTGGGGCGTTGTCGGCGGGCAGAAGCCTATCTGCATTACGGAGTTAGGTTATCTAACCTCACAGGGTTACCCGGCCCTGAGCAGTTCGTGGGCGTGGGCGTCCAACGTCACGATCCAACAGCAGGCGGCTTGGTTGGCCCAGGCGGCGGCCCTCTCTTCACAGAGTGGGCGTGTCCGCATTATGATCGTGTGGAATGTAGATTTCACCTTCTACAGCTTTACGGACCCGCAGGCCGGTTACGCAATGATCCGCGCTGACGGAAGTTGCCCGGCGTGCGCGGCAATAGCCGCCGCCCGTTAGCACAGTTATCACGTTACGAGGAAACGCAAACTTATGGCACAGCACAATCCCGCCCGTAAGCAAGTACGCAATTTCGTCTTGATCTGGGTCGTGATTACGGTCCTGATGGGCGCGTGTACCTTCGCGGCGATCTACACCACCTACAGCATTGTCCAGGGGGACCTCGTTTTCGGTGTGTCGCTCGCGCCCACCAGCACCCCAACCGAGGACACCACCACGGCGGGCAGCGCCAGCCAGTTCGCCACACAGGTCTTCCCCACTCGGCTCCCCACAGACATTGTGACCGCACTCCCGACGAACCCGCCGACGGCCACCACCGAGCCGGAGGCCGTCGCACAGGCCCAAGCAGAGGCGGTTGAACCCACCGACCTACCGCCGCCGACGGAGATGCCAGCCACACCCACCCCGCTCCCAGTCAACGACACCGAGTTCCAGCTAGGGATTCAGGTACAGGTCAACCTAGACGACGGGATGCAGGAGCTGTGGATGGGCGAGGCGGAAAAGCTCGGCATGGAGTGGATCAAGCAGCAGGTTCGCTGGGAACTGATTGAGCCAGAGCCGGACGTATACGACTGGACGCAGTTGGATGTGGGCCTCAACACCGCCGCCGACTACGGCTTTAAGGTGCTGATTAGCGTTGTGACTGCCCCAGACTGGTCCCGTGAGCCGGGGGCCAATCTCGCGGAGCACGGCCCACCGGGGGACATGCAGGACTACGCCGAGTTCATCGCCAAGATTCTCGAACGCTACCCCGGCAAGGTTCACGCCATTGAGGTATGGAACGAGCAAAACCTCGACCGCGAGTGGACCTCCGTCCGTGGGATGCAGCCCGCGCACTATATGGAGATGCTGCGCGTCAGCTACCAGACGATCAAAGACATTGACCCCGGCATTGTGGTCGTTAGCGGTGCCCTGGCCCCGACCGGGCTGGACAACCGCGTGAACGCCTGGAACGACTTCGCCTATATGGATGCGATGATCGCCAACGGGCTACTCAACTACTCGGACTGCATCGGTGCCCACCATAACGGGATCAACGTGCCGCCCTCCGAGACGTGGGATAACGTCACCAACGACCCCATCGCACAGTTTCGGGGGCCGTTCGAGAACCCGCACCATAGCTGGTCCTTCCGTAGCACGCTCCAGGGTTATGCCTTCCGGGTGCAACAAGCGGGCGGGGACCAAAAGCTCTGCGTGACCGAGTTCGGCTGGGCCTCCACCGAAGATTTAGGCTTTACCCGTACCGGTTTCGAGTTCGCGGCGGACAATACGCTGGAAGAACAGAAGGATTGGACCATCGAGGCCATCGAGAACATGATCGAGTGGGATATCGTGCATATCGCGACCCTCTGGAACCTCAACTACGGGCCGCAGGTCGGCTGGGACCCTAACAACGACAACGTGGCCTACTCCATCATCGGGAAGGACTGGAACTTCCGCCCGGTCTACGGTGCGTTACAGGAGTGGAATGCCGAGCAGGGACGGGGGCCGCAGCGGTAAATGGCAACCCTCCGTAAGCTGATTGTCGTCGGGGCCAGTGTGGGGGTGCTGGCTTTAGGGGTGTGGGGGTGGCGTGCCGCCGCCGCCGACCCCTTCGGCGCACGGCAGATCGACACCGAGAACCTGCCCTTCGACAGCCTCACCTACGCCTACCATACTTTTCTTTGGTATAACCCAGCCGCCGCACTCCACCTGGACTGGACGCGGATGAGCAATTATCAGCACGTCAAGCAGATTTTCGCCTGGGAGGACATCCAACCAGGGCGGGACCTGTGGGTGTGGGCGCAAGCAGACGAGGTGGTGCAGACCGCCGACGAGAAAAATGTCCAGATCATCGCCCGCCTCTCTGACGCCCCAGACTGGACACATCCCACCGCAGGCGTCAAAGATAGAGACTGGCACGACGCCCCCCCAGACAACGTCGCGGACTTCGGTAACTTCTGTGGCGAGGTTGCTGGGCGCTACGCCACCCGTATCAAAGCCTATCAGATATGGAACGAGCCAAATCTGGACCGTGAGTGGGGCAACCGCACACCCAATGCCGCCGGCTACGTCGAGCTATTGGCCGGCTGTAGCGCGGCCATTCGCGAGGCAGACCCCAACGCGATCATCATTTCCGCTGGGCTTTCGCCGACGGGCACCTGGTCCGAGGAAGTCACGCCAGATGACATCTACCTGCAACAGATGTACGACGCCGGGTTCTCGCAGTATGTGGATGTGGTGGGGGTTCATGCCCCTGGCTTCTCCGATGTTACTTACGGCCCAGATGATGCTGAACGTGACGGCAACGGGCGCTGGGCCACCTTCCGCCGGGTGGAGGACCTGCGAAAGATCATGGTCCGCAACGGGGATGCTGCCAAGCAGATGGCGATTCTGGAGATGGGCTGGACCGTCGCCCCGCCAGAGCTAGAGGCTTACGCCTGGTTTGCGGTGGATGAGCCGACGCAGGCGGACAACTTGGTAGAAGCGCATGCCTACATCGCGGAGCACTGGCGTCCGTGGGTGGGCCTTGTCACGACGATTTACCTGGCAGACCCCGCCTGGGATGAAGGCGACGAGGAGATGTACTTCGCCATCACACTCCCTAACAACTGGGCGCGCCCGGCCCTGGCTAACCTGGGGAACATGCCCAAATACTGTATCGGTGGTGTGGTCCCTCCCCGTCACCCTGGAAGCCCGGAGGCAATCGGCCTTGACGACAGTCTACCTTGTAATTAGCTACCTGTTACACCTGGTTGCAACGGTGGTTTGGCTGGGTGGGCTGATGATCCTCACGATCATGGTCTACCCCGCCGCCAACCGCTCCCTGCGCGAGAACCCCAGCCTTTATGCCTTTATGACCACGCTACGAAAACGCTTCGTTCCGCTGTCGAACTTCAGCTTGGCGGTGTTGCTGGCGACGGGCATGGTGCAGATGTCGCTAGACGAGAACTACCTCGGTGTGCTGGACTTCAGCAACCAGTGGAGTGTAGCGTTACTGCTGAAACATATTGCAATCGTGGGTATGGCGGTATGCAGTGTTGCGATACAATACGGCGTCGCCCCCGCGCTAGAGCGAACGACCCTAAAACTTGAAAAGGGCAAGGGCGACCACGCCGAATGGGACCGCCTGCAACGTCGTGAGGTGGCGCTGACGTGGGTGAACAACCTGTTGGGGGTGTTGGTGTTGGCGTTTACTGCCTGGATGACGGCCCTGTAGGAGACGGGATCAGGTTGGGGATTCCGCCGCTGTCATCTACCACACCGGGGCACCGTTTCCCGGCTGTGATGCTATTTTGCGCCACACCACATCCACCCCCTTATCCACACGCTGAGGAGTATTTGGCTTGTCCAAACAACGAAGTTTCGTGCTGGCCCTAGCCGTGCTGTTGGTGGCGGCGGCCCTGCGTCTGGTTGGGCTGGCCTCTTTGCCACCAGGCGTGAACCAACTTGAGGCGCAGGATGTGCAGATTGCCGAGTTGATTCGCTTTGGGCAGGTCGAGGTGTTCTACGAGGTGGATGAGGGGGGACGCGAGGGGCTGTATCATGTGCTCAACACCACGACCACAACCTTCGTCGGCAACCATCCGTTCGGCTATCGGTTGGTGTCCGTGTGGGTGGGGTTGCTCGCAGTGTCACTGCTGTATACCCTCACCCGGCGGCTCTACGGGCGCTTTGTGGGATTGGTGGCGATGGCCGCCTTTGTCGTGCCGCTGTGGTCGTTACTCTTATCACGCCTCATCAGCCGTGAGGCGTTGCTCCCCTTAATTATCATTGGGGTGTTGATGGCGTTTGCGCGGGCGCTCCCAGTGTATCGCCGGCCAAACCTCAACCCCAGCACGTTGCCGTTTGCAATGTTGGGCTTCGTCCTAGGAATCGGTTTCTACGTTCACCCGGCCCATTACATTGTGGTGTTGGCAGGCATGGTCTTTATCGCCTATATGATCTTCACCCGCCAGCCCATGTCCCGCCGGACGGTGGGCTATCTCAATTTCACAATCGTTGTGCTCATTATCGTCGCGATGCCGTATTTAATCGCTGTTTTCCAGGCACCAGAGCTAGGTGGTGCGGCTCGCCTGAGTGCCATCATAAGCGATGTAAGCGCAAGCGGGTGGCTCACCACACTCGGCCAAAGCCTCGCCGGGTTCTTTGTCCGGGGTGATGCCAACATCCTACACAATGTGCCCGGTCGTCCTTATATGGACCCGTTGAGTGGCCTGTTGGTGTTGTGGGGGGTTGGCGTCAGCATACGTCGCTTTCGGGAGCCACGCTACGCGCTCCCGCTGGTTATGCTGGTTGTGTTGTTACCCGTGGCGCTGTTGGCCCCACAAAGCCCGAACTTCATGGCCTATGTCGTGCTTCTGCCAATGATTGCGATGTTCTTTGCGCTGGGGGCCAAGCGCATCCCCCGCCAGAATTGGGGCGCGGCGGCGGTGCTGGTGCTGTTGCTGGGCAACCTGCTGTGGTCCGTCCAGGGGCTTGCAACCTGGACCCAGCGCGACGACGTGAAAACCGCCTATGGTACGCGGGTCTACGCGCTAGCACAGTATCTCGACGAAACCGTCAGCGACACCGAAACCGTGGTGTGTGCACCCACACTCCCAGCCTACCCAACGTGGCTTGCGAAGCCGGACAACCCGGCGACACTGCTCCCGCTGATGATGACAAACCCGGACGCCGACCAAATCCGCTACGCCGACTGTGGCACGGGAATGATCTTCACCAATGGCGGCGAACATCAGCAGTTAATTGTGTTGGAGCAAAACGCGATTGACGACTTTCACCCCTACATCCGCGACTGGGTGAGCCGTGGCGACGTGATTCAGACGGGCGTTCCCCCGCAGAGCGTTGTGAGCATGGTCGTTGCGGACCCGCTCAGTGATACCATTGGCCGCTTTACAACGACGGCCCCGGCGGGCTTCGCGCCAGAATCCCCCGGCGGGGTTGCGGCGGCTCCGCTTCCCATCAGCTTTGAGGGCAATCTGACGTTTCTCGGCTACGACCAGGGCGACAGCGATAATATCTATGCCCCCGGCGACATCGTCACCGTGATTACCTACTGGCGTGTAGATGGCCGCGTGGACGACCTCAACCTGTTCGCGCATATGCTGTTCGACGCCGGGACACTCGTCACGCAGAATGACACCATCAGCGTCCAGTCGCAGCGGCTACAGGCACGGGACGTGTTCGTACAGGTGACGTTCGTCCCACTGCCGGGCACGCTACCCGAAGGCACCTATCAGATCAGCGTCGGGGCCTATCACCCAACCGATGACATCCGCCTCGCTGTTTTAGACGGCGGTCAACCCCGTGGGACGCGGTTGTTTCTCAACGAGGTGCGGGTTGTCCCGGCTGTAGACACTGCCAGCAACGAAGAGGACTAATCGTGTTTGAACTCATGTTCCTGGGAACATCTGCCTCCGCCCCGTCGGTTCACCGGGGGCTGTCGTCGTTGGCGGTACTGGCGGGCGAACACCGCTATCTGGTGGACTGTGGCGAGGGAACCCAACGCCAGATTCTCCGCAGTGGGATCGGCTTTAAGAAGCTGAACAATATTCTGCTCACGCACGCCCACCTCGATCACATCCTGGGCCTGGGCGGGTTGATGTCCACCTTCACGTCCTGGGAGGACATCCACGACATCAACATCTGGGGTGGGCGCAGCACCATGAGCCGTGTCGAACGGCTGTTGTTCGGTGTCGTGCTGGACTACGACAACCTCCAGGTGGACATCACGCTCAACGAACTGCTAGCGCCGACGGACATCGCCCGTCACCGCGAGTTCAGCGTCCGCGCCTTCCCCGTCACCCACCGGGGAAGCGGCAACTTCGCCTACATCTTCAAGGAACACGACTATCGCCCTTTTGATGTGATCCGTGCTGAGGCGTTAGGTGTCCCTGCCGGGCCAGAGCGCGGCGCACTCGTGCGCGGGGAGGCGATCACGCTCGAAGATGGAACCGTTGTCCAGCCGGAGGACGTGCTCGGCGAGACAGAACCAGGCGTCAAGCTGGTGATTACCGGGGATGTGGCCCGGTTGGATAATGTAAAACACGAGATTGCGGGGGCCGATGTACTGGTGACAGAGGCGACCTTCTTGCAGGAAAACAAGGACATCGCCCGTGCTCACGGCCACCTGACCACCATAGACGCCGCCACCTTCGCAAAAGAGATGGGCGTCCGCACCCTGATCCTAAATCACGTCTCCCGCCGCTACCGCGAGTGGGACATTATCAATGAGGCGCGGAACATCTTTCCGGATACCTTTGTGGCCCGCGACTTCGACCACTACGTCATCCGGCGCGGGCAACCCACGCTCCGCAACCCGGAAAAAGACGGCAACTAAAAAGGGCGCACCAGCAGGCACGCCCTTACGCAACACAGATTGATGACGACTGAGCAATGGGTTTGTCTCATCGCTCGTCGCTCGCAACTGCCATCCTACAGCAACCGCATTGGGTTCTCGATGAACTCGCGCATCGCCGCCATGAACTCGCCGCCCTCGGCCCCGTTGACCGTGCGGTGATCGGCGCTTAGCGTGAGCTTCATCACCGTGGCAACGCCGATAGAACCATCTTCTTTTACAACCGGGGTCGGCTTGGCTCCGCCTACTGCCACAATCGCTGCGGACGGCGGGTTCACGATAGCGATGAAGTTATCGACGCCGTACATGCCCAGGTTACTCACCGTGATCGTCTCTCCGCTGATGTCCGCCGGCTTCACCTTGCCCGCCCGCACATCTGCGATCTTCTGGCGGTTCTCAATTGCCATCGTCCGCAGCGCGGTGCGGTCGGCGTCGTGGCTCACCACGTTGATGAGACCGCCGCCGTCTAGTGCCACCGCAATCCCAACGTTGACGCGCTTCTGCACGACGTACTTGTCACCGTAGTAGTGACGGTTCACGTTCGGCACCTGCCGCGCCGCCAGCGCCACCGCCTTCACGATCATATCGTTGACGCTGACCTTCTGGCTCTTGTCCTCCACCTCCGCATTGATCTGCTTCCGCAGCGCCAACAGCGGGTCCGCGTTGACCTCCATCGTCACGTAGAAGTGTGGCATCTGCTGTTTGGACTTCACCATCTGTTCCGCGATGCGCGTGCGGATGCGGCTCACATCCTCGTATTCCACATGGTCGCCCTCCGGCAGTTTGCCGTAGGAGTCCGGCGCGAGATAGCCGACGTTGTCCGGTAGGATTGTCTGTTGCGGGGCTGGCTTCACCTCCGGCAGTGTCTCTGGTTTGGCGGGGGCCGCCGCTGGGGTGTAGTTCTCCACGTCCGCCTTGACGATGCGCCCACCGGGGCCAGTTCCCTCACCAATCAGCGTGATGTCGATGCCGCGCTCCTCAGCAATGCGCCGCGCCACCGGGGAGATTTTCACGCGCCCGGTGTCCGTTGTCGGTACCGCGCCGTTACCATCGCTCGCCGCCGCTG
>CAYWZS010000136.1:0-2963 GCA_964462905.1 uncultured Anaerolineaceae bacterium | reverse complement strand
CTGGTTCCGGGGTGGGTTCGGCTACTGCGGGGGCGGCTGCGCCGTTACCGCTAGCAGGGGCTACCTCGCCAGCCTCACCGACTATGCCGATCACGCCGCCAATGGTCAACGTGTCGCCTGGCTCGAACTTCCACTCTAAAATCGTCCCCGCAACCGGCGATTCGACCTCAACCGTCGTCTTGTCTGTCTCCACCTCGGCGATCACATCCCCCTCTTTGATGGCGTCGCCGGGGTTCTTCGTCCAGGTAATCAGCAGGGCCTCGTCCATATCCATGCCGAGGTCCGGCAGAATGATGTCTTGTGCCATAGCTTAAAGCACCTCTCTCACAGCTTTGATGACTTTGTCTTTGTTGGGGAGCGCCATAAGCTCCAGATTGTGGTTGTAGGGCAACGGCACATCCTCGGACGCCACCCGCTTGATCGGCGCGTCCATGTAGTCGAACAGGTCCTCCTGGAGCTTCGCGCTGATCTCTGCGCCGACATTGTACACCGGCAGCGCCTCCTCCACGATCACACAGCGGTTCGTTTTTTTGAAACTTTCGTAAACTGTGTCTAGGTCCAACGGGCGCAACCAACGCAGGTCCACGACCTCGGCGCTAATTCCGTCTTTTTCGAGTTCCTTTGCCGCTTCCAACGCCCAGGTAACGCCGCGTGCATATCCGACGAGCGTCACGTCCGTTCCCTTACGTTTCACGTCCGCCTTGCCCACCGGGACGAGATAGTCCGGGTCCTCGTCGGGAATCTGCCCGACCATACTGTACAGGCCAATCGCCTCTGTAAATAGCACCGGGTTGTCGTCGCGGATGGACGTTTTCAGCATTCCGTAGGCGTCCATCGGGTTCGACGGCATCGCCACGTACAGGCCGGGGAAGTGCGCGAAGATCACCTCCGGCGTGTGTGAGTGGGTGGCTGTGGCCTGGTTGCCCCAGCCGCTCGCCGCCCGGATAACCAGCGGCACCTTGAACTGCCCGTTGAACATGTAGTGGATCTTCGCGGCGTGGTTGATGATCGCGTCGAACGACAGGAACGCAAAGTTAATCGTCATAATCTCGGACACCGGGCGCAGGCCGTTCATCGCCGCGCCGACTGCCGCCCCCGCAATCACCATCTCACTAATCGGGGTGTCGCGTACCCGGCGCTCCCCGAACTCGTCATAGAAGCCGCGTGTGACGCGGTGTGTCCCCTGCCACTTGCCGACCTCTTCACCCATCACGAAAACGCTCTCGTCGCGGCGCATTTCTTCCTGCAACGCCTGGCGCAGTGCCTCGCGCATCTGTGTGTTCTTCATGCCCATAATGTTAACTCTCGCCTCCTGGCGGCTAGGCGTAAATGTGCGTGTACAGTTCTTCAGGCTTAGGATCGGGCGCATTCCGTGCGAACTCCACCGCCTCGGCGACCTGCTTGTTCACCTCGTCGTGAATCTGCTCGAATGTCTCCTCAATGTCCTTGTAATCCCGCTTGCGGATGTGCTCGGCCATCACGTCAATCGGGTCACGCTGCCTGAACTGTTGTATCTCATCCTCGCGGGAGGCGTACAGGCGGTCACTCACGCCATGGCCCAGGAAACGATAGGTCATTGCCTCCAGCAACACCGGGCCGTGCTTGCGGGCGTACTCCGCCGCCTCGCTGATGGCCTCGTACATCGCCAACGGGTCTTGTCCGTCGATACGGTCGAACGCCTTCATGCCGTAGCCCACCGCCCGGTCGATCAGGCGCGGGTTGCCGGACGACTCAATGACGCTGGTGCCCATGCCGTACAGGTTGTTCTCAATCAGCCAGATGACGGGTAAGTCCCACACGGCGGTCAGGTTGAGCGACTCATGAAAGTAACCGTTATTGCTTGCGCCGTCGCCCACATAGGCCAGCGTGACGTTTTCCTCACCACGGTACTTGTCCGCCAGTGCGATCCCCGCTGCCAACGGCAGATGACCGCCCACAATCGCGTAGCCGCCCCAGAAGTTCGTCTCGCGGGAGGCCAGGTGCATAGACCCGCCCTTGCCGCCGCTGGTCCCCACAGCCTTACCGAACATCTCCGCCATCACAATATTCGGGTCCACATGCCGCGCAATCGCGTGGCCGTGGTCGCGGTAGGCAGTAATCACATGATCCTCATCACGCAGGGCGCGGATGGCCCCGGTAATCACGGCCTCCTGGCCGTTGGCAAGGTGCAGGTACACCCCGCCGATTTCCTTCTTCGCGTATAACTCGCTGGATGCCTCCTCGAACCGCCGAATCAGGACGATTTCGTAGTACATCGACAGCAAATCCTCTTTCTTAAGTCCCATTTTCTCCGAAACTCCCTTGCGTTGCGTGCAGAGCCGTCCCGCACGCCGTAGATTGCGGTTAAATTAACGGTGATCCGGTCATATCACCTGCTTATCTTGACGAATGAACGATACGGATAGTTTACAGAATACTTTATAACATTCCAAACCCGAACTGAACCACTGTGGGGCGACATGTGTAATTCCGCTTTGATTCTATGTGGAGAAGGGATTTGGGCGGACGTGCGGCTCCGCCCAAGACCGTAGAACAAGTGGGGTACTGCATGGAAATGCGACCGAAAGCAAGATGGGCTAATGGCTAAAATCAGAACCCTCTACCCCTGCACGGCCTTCAGCGCCAGTTCGATGCTCTTCTTTGGGCTGACCTTGATCTGCTCATCAATGACCACGCCGTTTTCGTCCAATACCCAATGCGAGCGAACCGTCCCCATATACGCCTTGCCGTACATGCTCTTTTCGCCCCATGCGCCCCACGCCTCCAGCACTTTATGTTCCGGGTCGCTCAACAGGTCGTAACCGAAGTTCTCCTTCTCCTGCCACTTCTTGAGCTTGGCGGGTGGGTCGTCGCTTAACCCCATCACCACCACCTCGGCTCCAGCGTCGATCTCCGGCAACTGGTCACGGAAGCCGCACGCCTGCGTCGTGCAGCCGCTCGTGTTCGCCCGTGGGAATGCGAAC
>CAYWZS010000135.1:0-11752 GCA_964462905.1 uncultured Anaerolineaceae bacterium | reverse complement strand
CTGTCGCAAACGTAAAAAAAACCCTTGGTTAACGGATTTTTCCAACCCTATATATAACATTGCTGATACAATGGTATCTATATTCTGACACGAAAGAAGAAAGCGTGACGCATGAACATAGAACGTTTAGACCGCGAACACGTCAAAGCCCATTATAACAGCGAACAGCGCGTCGCGTATATTGCATACCGTGGCATTTTGGGGGCGGGGGCCAGCAATGCCGCCTATACTTGGTTGGAAGATGTGATTAGCAGTGTTGGGATCGATAACATCTACGGTGAAATCTTCGACTTCACCAAGGTCACGCAGTTTCAGCCGGATAACCTCATTGACGCCCGTAAAAACAGCCGCAAACTGAACCTACGTGTCAACATTCACAATACACCCGTTGCCATGATCGTGCGGGACGAGGTACAGCGCGAGATTCTGCGCGGGCCGATGCGTAATGTGCCGGAGAACAAGCGTAAGCGTATCGTCACGAGCGAGGAAGAGGCGTTCCGGTTCTTCGACGAGTGGTACCGCGAACTTCAAGACGCCCAGTAACCACATAACAATAAAACGGGTCCAACTCTCGCCAGACCCGCTTTGTTTTCGGGTCGTGTTGTGTGCTTAGTCGAAGTGTGGCTCCAGCTGGCTCACGATGCGAGCCTCCGGTTGGAAGCCCGTGATGCGGGCTGCTGGCTCACCATTCTTGAACAAGATGAGTGTGGGGATGCCCATCACATTGTATTGCATGAGTAGTTCCTGGTGCTCGTCGGCGTCCAGCTTCCCGACCTTCACCCGGCCCTCATAGTTCTCTGCGATCTTGTCCACAATTGGCGCGATCATCTTGCACGGGCCACACCACTCCGCCCAGAAGTCAACCAGTACCGGGGTATCGGAGCCGAGCACTTCTGTCTCGAAGTTGTCTGTTGTGACCTCGAATGTCTTTTCACCCATGAGATTCTAACTCCCTCGTATCTTTGACGGTCCATTTACTGAATGGTAGTATAACAGACACGCCACCGACGGCCTTCCTTACCGTAAAAACGTTGTAAATTGCAGTTGTTCGTTTGCAAGCTTGAGGAATATCTTTAACCGCTTATGGACAACGACCATCCATTACCGGAGTTAACCATGCGCCAGGAGGAGATCCTGTCGCTTATCATCGAGACTTATACCCACCGCCCAGAACCTGTGAGTTCACAATACCTCAGAGACACGCACAACCTGAGCTATAGCGCGGCGACCATCCGCAATGAGATGGTGGTGTTGGATGATCTGGGCTACATCGACGCGCCGCATACCTCATCCGGGCGTGTGCCAACAGAGCAAGGCTATCGCTACTTCGTTAAGCGTGTGCTAGATGACAACACGCTGCTTCCTGGGGAACGGGCCTATATTGCCGAGCGGTTTCAGAATTTGCCTGTTGCAATGGAGCAGTGGCTACGCGGTGCAGCACGGCAGCTTTCGCGCACGGTGCAGATCGCGTCCCTGGTGACACCCCCCGTTGCGGAGACAAACCGCTTTAAACATATCGAACTCATCTCGATCCAGGGGCGGCTGTGCCTGATGGTGTTGGTTTTGCAGGGTGGGTCTGTTCATCAACAGATGCTCAACCTTGCGGATAGTGTCGTCCAGTCAACGCTCACCGAGGCCGCTGCTCGCATCAACAAGGTCTGTGTGGAACTGGATGCCAACGATGTACGCCGTAAGGGGATTCAGATGGGGGCGTTGGAGCGGGATGTGTGTGAACTCGCCAGCGACTTGATGACCCGCGCCGACCAAAATCGTGTTCGTTTCGTCTATCGAGATGGGTTAAGTGATGTGGTGGGGACGTTCAACGCCAACGAGGGCGCACAACAGGTCTTACGTGTGTTCGAGGAGAACACCGTCTTGGATATGATTCTGGCGGAGTTTGTGGAGCCGCTGAACGCCAATGATGTGCAGGTTGTCATCGCGGGGGAGGGGCGCTGGGAAGAACTCAGCCACCTGACGATGGTCCTGAGCCGCTACGGGATTCCAGGGCATGCGAGTGGCGCATTAGGTGTTTTGGGACCAACGCACATCGATTATCCGCGTGCAATTAGTGCCGTGCGCTATGTCGCCCAACTCATGACGGAGATGCTGGAAGACCTGTACAACGAGCCGCCTGCATCTATCCCCGAACCCGACGATACCCCGTGACCTGGCCGCGTGCTGTGCAGGTTGGCCTGGTGCTGGCAACCTTTGCCCTTACACCGATGTGGTGGCGGTTGCCGTTGCCTATCCCCGGTGATCTCTATCTTTCGCGCTTTGTGATCCTGGTGCCGTTGGGGTTGGCGGTGGTTGCGTGGGTCATTGGTGGACCGCGCCTGCCCCGTGATGTGCGTCTGCTGTGGGCCGGGTCCGTTGTGTTGTTGGTGGGGTGGATGGTGTTATCTCGTGAGTGGGCTTTCGTCTCAAATTTCCCCGAAACCAGCGTGAACTATCACCCGGAAGTTGCCAATAATGCCGCCTTACAGATGGTGTTGACGGTGTTGTTTGCGCTTGTGGTGTTAAATGTCCGGCCCTCACTACGAGCGTTGCAGGGGGTATTGGCGGTGTGGGTGGTCGTGCAGGCGTTGATTGTTACGCTACAGGCGTTGACCCAAGGGCCGTTGGGCCTGGGGTTTTTCGGCGAGGTCAATGTCGCGATGCAGCAAGAGGGCCTGTCCGTGGTGCTGACCACAGATGGACGTTGGCTTCGCCCATATGGGCTACTGGCACACCCAAATCATACCGGCGGTTGGCTGGGCGCGGCAACATGGGTGAGTGCAGGGTTGCTGTTTGCTGGTAACCGATGGCTACGGGTTGTCGGGGGCATTGTCGTCTGTGTGGGGTTGTGGGGGTTGCTGCTGACATTCTCGCGGGGGGCATGGATGGGTTTTGCTGCTGGTGGGCTGACGGCGTTGGTTCTGGTGTGGGGGACTTTGCAAAGCAATCGTGAGTTGTGGCGCGGTGTGCTGGCGACAATGGCGGGAGCGATAATCGTCGGTGGCCTTTTCACCGTGATGTTTCGTGAGCAGTTGTTCGTGCGTGTGGTGCAACCCGCCAACAACCCAGAACTCACTCAGGAGAGTGTAGACGCGGGCGCAATCGCGGCGACGGAGGCGCTTTCCCTCGCTGGACGTCGCGCGCTGATGGAGCTGTCCTGGCGGGTGATTCGTGAGCATCCGTTGCAGGGCGTGGGCGCGGGGAATACGCCGTGGCAGGTTAGCGCCTATCTCATTGGCGACCCGCGTGATCTTGCGCCGAACTATGTGCATAACACCTATATTGCGGCCTGGGCGGACCTGGGAGCCGTGGGGGTTGTGTTGTTTGTGGTTGGGCTTGGGTTGGGGGTTGTGCTGGCCCTGCGCCGGCCTATAACGCCGGAGCGGGTTGCTGTGGTTGCGGGTGGTATTGTGCTTGCAGTGGCAAATGGTTTCGACTACTACGTCTGGACGCTGTTGCCGTTTCAGGTGTTTTTCTGGGGGTTGCTTGCCGCTGCTATTGCGGACGCGTACCCCTAGTAACAAAACACACGTTGGCACTCTTTTGAGTGTCAACGCGTGCGTGATGCGTGTGAACAGGTGTAAATTACTCAGCAGCAGTCGGGAACGCACCCATCATGTGTGTGAACGTTACATCACCCATCGGACCGGGGTTGTCGCCGTAGGTTTGGTCGTCGCTGTGGTAGGCTAGGGCTAGTGCCTCAGGGACTTCGTCCGCCGGAATGAGAATGGTGTTCGCACCGAAGCCGTTGGCATCTGCACGGAACTCGTTAGCGGGTGTACCGCCAGCCGGGGCAACCTGCATCCCGGTGAGGCCCATATTCACGGCCCAGTTGGTGTAGAGGCCATCCGGTATCAGGTTGGCGGCATAAATCGTCACCTCGAAGCCTTCTTCCGTCTCAACAGCTTGGGCCACAGCCGCCCCAGCACTCCAAGCTTCCTCATCACTGTTCTCCGGGATGCCGTCAGCCATCACAACGGGAAGAACGTTCAAAACGGCCTCAGTCTCCGGTGCAGCTTCCATGCCTGGGAACGCCCCCATGAGGTGTGTAAAGGTGACTTCACCCATCGCGCCAGGGTTGTCGCCGTAGGTCTGGCCGTCACTATGATAGGCGACTGCCAACATCTCGTAGTTCTCACCCTCACCGATAGTCACAGAGAAGGCGATGTCGCCGTCCTCAGAAGCAGTGAAGGCATTGGCCTCCTCGCCGCCAGCTGGTGCAACGCTCATCCCGGTTATCCCCATGTTGACGCCCCATAGGGTGTAGACACCCTCCGCCACGAGGTTGTTGGCGTAAACGTCAACGATGAGATTGCCGTCTTCGTCAAGGCTCGCGAGTGTGAAGCCCCAGGCATCCAGCCAGTTTTCTTCTGGCGTACCGTCTGCGTCAATACTCGGTAGAATCGTCGTGCCGACGATCTCCATCATCATATCGTCCTGTGCAGCCGCGCTGAACGCGCCTAGCGCCAAAATCATTAACAAACCAAAAATCAAAAACCTACGCATGTACCGTCTCCTTTTTGAACTATACAACATAGAAACGATACCCACGATTTGTCATACTTTATGTAAGTGGAGTTACATAAGGGTGTGCCATTATCTTTAGGTTATGGGCAAGCTCATGTTGTGTTGACATGGTCTGTAAGGTGTCGTCGCCAAATATCTTATGTGGCACGGATCGATTACTGGCCCTCAATGCACGCCCTGTACGCCTCGCTACCTGCCGGGTAGAGGTCGCCGCAGTCGGTCAGGCTGGCCTCACGGGTGGCCTCAAAATCAGGTTCTACATTGGTGCGCTCACCAATCAGGCGAAAAGCTGCGCCCGTGATAATCAATAGCAGTGTTAGCCCGATCAAAAGATATAGGGTTCGTCTACGCATGAGTCATGTCCCTCCTAACGCACGTCGATAACAGGTAGCATACCACAAGCCCCGGATGCGGCGACGGCGTTTGAACTGACCCAGACATCCGCCACAACCTGCCACCACAGCACACCATCTGCCCCTTCACCACGAGCCAAAATGGGTATACGTTCACCTACCTGTAACACATGTCGCACACGGGCTGCTGGTGCGGGGAACTCCCGCAGGTTCGCGGCTTCGGTCACCGCACCGACTGTACAGGGGGCGTCGGCACCGAGTTCAGGCGCGGTCCCTTCGTCCAGTGTGACCAGACGATCAAAGTTCACCGCTGCAAATATCTCACGCGGCAATGTGTCCAGCGGGACGAGACCAACCCGATTGGGATCATAGTTTGTCGGTTGTGGCAATGTGTCGCCGCGTATCAAAGCCGTATTTCCGGTAGGAATCGTTAACGGTTCCCCAGCGACAATGACTAGAACTGCACCTTCTAACACGTCAATTCGTAAATTGCCGTCCTCGTCTGTCGAGAGAAACACCGTGACTGTGGGTGGGACCCGCAGTTGTGTTTCGTTGACGCGCATTACGGCATGTTCGGGTGCATCTTCCGGCGTTTGCATCAGCACGCCGTTTGGTGGGGCGACCGGACACCCATCCGCGTTCCAGGTCCAGGCATCCGTCGTGATGTTGAATGCCTGCATTGGACCGTAGGGTTGGCCTGCATCGGGTGCTATGGTGGTTAGCCTGGTGAGGTCATCTACCCGAAAGCCGCTGGCCGCCGCCCAACCGATGTCCCCCCCCGGCAGTTGGACGCGCACCCAGTCCCCGGCAATCCCGGTCAGGCGTAGTGGATCGCCCGTGAAAGCGGGGGTGAGGATGTCTGCCTCAACGTCTGCTGTCGCCCGGATATTTAAGCCCTGGTCGGTCGTGACACGGGCAACCACCGATGGCACCACATCCGACGGATCGCCAAGGTTTTGTAGTGTCAGATCACCCATTGCCAGCACCGTGAGCCGTGCAGTAGTTGTGTTTAGCGGGACGACATAGCGCAGCAGCCCCCACCCGCGTACCTCGCCCTCAAAGGGACTAAGGACGGTGGTGTCAATCGCGGACAGCGGGGCCTCATTGCCAGGCCGTGAGAACACAACCGCATCGTTATCCGGCAGGGTTTCTAACACCAGCGGGCCGTTGCCGTAACAGACGCCCGTGCCTTGTTCTGCACAAACCTCCGCTAATATCGCGAGTGTCTCCGCCAAAAAGCTCTCACATTGTTGTGCTTGTGTGCCTATACTGTAGGAAACCGTCATGAGTGCCGCCAACATCCACCAGAAGCGCCTCACGATGCGCTTCCTGTTTCGTAGAGTTCCACCAAAACGCCCCCGGTGCTTTTGGGATGAACGAAGGCGTAGCGGGTGCCGTCCTCGCGGGTGCGGGGTGTCTCGTTAATGAGTTCGACGTTGTGGGCGCGTAGCTGTTCTATCGCGGTTACGATGTCCGCCACGGCAAGGCATAGATGGTGCATTCCCGGCCCCCGACTGCCGAGATATTTCGCAATGCCGCTGTCATCGGTGGTCGGGCGCAATAACTCCACACGCGATTCACCCGCCGGAAGAAAGGCAACGTCTACGGCCTCTGCCTCGACTGTTTCAGTCCCCTCTAGCTGGAGGCCGAGCGCGTCCCGCCAGAAACCCAGGGCCGCGTCCATATCTGCCACAACGACTGCAATGTGATCTACCTTAATAACCGCCATGAATTGACCTCTCCGATAGCTTTTTTTCGGGAATTATAGCGGTTAGGGTGTTATAATCGAAAGGTAAATCGAATGTTTGTTAGAAAAGTCGCCTATTTTATGTCCGCAGGAATCCCGGCAACGGGTGCTGTGCTGTGGTTGGTCGAACGGGCTGCTGCCGGGTTTTACAAGGCGGTGCTGCTATCCCCGGCGGACGTGTCACCGCCGCATGACGCTTTAGTCGCCGCGCTAGAGACGCATATCCCGCAAGCTGTACAACCGTTGGAGGTGCGTGATGGCCGACCCTAACAAGCCCCACAGTGAAATTGAGGTGAAGCTGTATGTGCCGTTGTTGGAGCCTGTACAGACGCAACTAGACGTTGTGGGCGCAACGCTGGTGAGTGGCCGGACGTTCGAGCATAACCTGCGCTACGACAATGCCGAGGGTACGCTGGCATCGAAGGGGTTCGTGCTGCGGCTACGGCGAGATAAACGCAACCGCATCACCTACAAGGAGCCATTGGACCCGGTCGCACAGCATCGCGGCGTCCACTCACGCTATGAGGCGGAGGTTACGGTCGATGACTTCGAAACAACGGACACTATTCTACAGAAATTGGGGTTTTCCGTTGTGATGGCCTATGAAAAGTATCGCACCACCTATCATGCAGACGGCGCGGAAATCGTGCTGGACGAGATGCCCTACGGTCATTTCGTCGAAATCGAAGCCGCTGACGAGGCCACCATCGACAGGACAGCAGATCGGTTGGGGCTGTCGATGGTGCCACGTCTGTCGTATAGCTATGCACGCCTCTTTGAGCATGTGCAGGCGAATCTCGGCTTGACCTTCCGTGACCTAACCTTTGCTAACTTTGCAGGGATCACGGTCCCGTTGACGGCGTTTGATCCCCCGCAACCGAAAGGAGAACCAACTGATGAAGAACGTTAAGGACGGCTTGGAACAGTGGGAAAAGGTGCGGGTGGAACCCGTCTTGGCGCGTTTCCCAGAACGACAAGAACGGTTTGTCACATCGTCTGGGATTGAGATCAAGCGCCTCTACACCGAGGCCGATCTGCCGGAGGCTACGCCGGATGCTTCGGCGTTTCCAGGGGAATACCCGTATACACGCGGCGTCCAACCGACGATGTATCGCAGTCGCCTCTGGACGATGCGCCAGTATGCCGGGTACGCGACAGCGGCGGAGTCCAACGCCCGCTACCGTTTCCTGATTGAGCAGGGGGGCAAGGGGCTATCTGTGGCGTTTGACCTACCAACACAAATCGGATACGACGCTGATGATCCGATGGCAGGGGGTGAGGTTGGCAAGGTCGGTGTGAGCATCAGTAGTATTCACGATATGGCGCAACTGTTTGAGGGCATCCCGCTCGATAAGGTGTCCACCAGTATGACAATCAACGCGCCTGCATCCGTTTTACTGGCGCTCTATATTGCTGTGGGCAAGCGCCAGGGTGTTGAGGTGAAGCAGTTACGCGGCACGACGCAGAACGACATCCTCAAAGAGTACATTGCCCGTGGAACATACATCTACCCACCTGCGCCGTCTATGCGGCTGATTACGGACATGTTTGACTACTGTCACCGCGAGGTGCCGTTGTGGAACACGATCAGCATCAGCGGTTATCACATCCGCGAGGCAGGTAGCACTGCCGCCCAGGAGATTGCCTTCACGTTGGCGAACGGTTTGGCCTATGTTGAGGCGGCGGTGTCCGCTGGGCTCACTGTGGATGATTTCGCGCCGCAGTTGTCGTTCTTCTTCAACGCACACAATAACTTCCTCGAAGAAATCGCCAAGTTCCGGGCGGCGCGGCAACTGTGGGCAACCCTCATGCGCGAACGCTACACCCCACAGAATCCCAAGTCGCTCATGTTGCGCTTCCACACGCAGACGGGCGGTAGCACGCTTACCGCGCAACAGGCGGAGAACAACATTGTTCGTGTGGCACTACAGGCATTGTCGGCGGTGTTGGGGGGCACGCAGTCGCTACATACCAATGGCATGGACGAGGCGCTTGCACTCCCCACTGAAAAGGCGGTGCAGATCGCGCTCCGCACACAACAGATCATCGCCTACGAGACGGGCGTGGCGGATACAGTCGATCCGATGGCGGGGAGCTACGCAGTTGAGCGATTGACAGCAGACCTGGCAGCCCAGGCACGCGAGTACATTGAGCGCATTGACGACATGGGCGGGGCGTTGGCGGCGCTGGAGGCGGGGTATATCAATCAGGAGATCGAGAACGCGGCCTACACCTATCAGCGGCAAGTACAGCGCGGGGAGGCGGTGATCGTGGGTGTCAACAAGTTCGCCACTGATGAGGATATTCAGCCGGACCTGTTGAAAGTTGACCCCGCAATTGAGCAAGCGCAACATCAGAAACTCGAGGAAATCCGGGCTAACCGCGACAATGATAAGGTGAACGCGCTACGCGGGCGCATTGCAGACGCCGCCCGTGGGACTGGAAACCTGATGCCGTTATTTGTGGAAGCCGTCGAAAATGAGGTCACGCTGGGTGAGATCTGCCACACGCTACGCGATGTGTTTGGGGAGTACACCCCCCCGACTGTGTTGTAGTGGGCTGGGTTCGGAGGACGGTGGCGGGATTGCGCTCACCGTTCTCGCCTCCCATGTTCGCTCATAACATGCAGGCTCACCGCTTGTTGTTGGTGGCTGTTGGCAAGGGCAGCAAGATTACAACAGCACTAAAATCGACTGTGACAGGTTCTCCTGTGTGCGGCGCAGGTTGAAATCTTGCCACAGCGCCGGAAGTTGCTGGTAGAGTTTTTCGCGGCGTGTGCGTAGGTCTCTTCGGTACCCCTGTAGGGCACTGAGTTGGTCTGTATCCATGTTGAGGCGTGGCAGATGCACGAGCCGATGTACGGTTGCACTCAACTCCGCGATACGGTCCAGTAACTCACTTAACGCATTCAGGTCTTTCAGGTAGGCAGTCACAGACGAGCCGAGCATACTCTCAAAGCACACTAGAATATGCCGGAAGCGTGTTAGGTCCGCCCGTAAGTCCGTGAACACCGCACTATCGTTGGATTCCATAAACGGGTCATAGGCGCGAACGGTCGCCAACTGTTCGTGTAGCAGGGCGGGCAGGCGGTGCCGCGTCTGTTGTGGGTCGCCGGGGTTGGGTTCATCAACGAAATCCTCGATGGGTTCTAGCAAAAACTGCTGGAACCGTTTCACAAACTTGGTGTACTTTTTGCTATCCAGAAATTCGACTAACTGGTGCTTGGCGAGCAAGCGTCGGGCGTCCAGGTGGGCGACAATGCTGGCTATGGTCATGCGTTGGGCCAAAGCTGCGCCGTAGTGCAAGATGTCGCGCATCATCATGTCTAATTCGTAGACGGCATCCAGGCAGTCGCCAAGCTGACGCAGGCGTTTCTCGGCCTTCTTCGCCGTCACGATACCCATCTCCGCCTCGGTCAGGGTAACCATCAAATGAAGGTGCGCGGCGGCTTGCCGCATGGTTCGCAACGCCTCTACATTCTTGTCGAGACGGCAAGCGTCCTCTGTCTGGAGTAGCTGTACAAACTGTGTGTGCATCTGGGCACGCAGCACCACGGGCAACGGGTCTGTGGGGCGCAACGGCGGTGGCTTGTGGTCGCGGAGTTCATCGATTCGTTCAGCGTGGTGATGGGACACATGGCCTCCGTTAAAATTCGATATTTTCTAGTAAAATCTGGATAAACTGCGTCAGCGTCAGGTTCGGGTCATTGATGACACGCCGTAGCCCATCGGAAACCACGGCCCACTGGTAAAGCTGGAACAGCAGCAACAGCGGAATCCCAATACTGATGACCCGTACAGGCAGCCGTGCCACGGCTATTGCCAGCGGCGTCTCACTGATACCTGCGAGGTTTTGCCGGGCAGCGACAATCTGTAGGCGGCGCATGTTCAGGTCGTCGCGTTCACTGTTTAGGTGGATATAGCGGTGGAGCGTATCCATGCGGCCTTTGAGATAATTGATCTCGTCGGTGGCCCGCCCCTGGACTTTCCACTGATTGTCGATGCGTGTTAGTTCCTGGTTCAAATTGCGAATGCGCCGATCAATATCGCGTAGGTTGGCGTCTAGCCGCTCGGCTTCCTGGGTTCGCCAGAGGTTTTGGCCGCGCCCATAGGGAAAGCGAACCAATGGCAAGAAGTGCAGGTAGAGCAAAATCAGCGGGATGAGAATGTAGAACGACAAAATGCGCCCTAGGTCCTGCGAAAAGCTGGGTAAACGTCCCTCGGTGAAGGCCTGTGTGAACGGCACTGCAAACAGATACAACACAATCAACATGCTAATCATCGCGCCGACGGGTAGCTGGCGCATCATGTCGTCCCGGTCCTGTGACGACAGCGCGGAGCGGCTAATCACCAGCGCGTACAGCAGCAGCAGCAGCACGATGAACAGGTAAAACGGCAACACAAACACGATTGCCAACGCCTGTTCGGGGGTTTCGATGAAGGCCGCGCCCCGTTGTTCGATGACCTGCCGTGCGGAGCCAATCAGCCCGGTATCCCCACCGAAGAACAACAGCACCACAGGAATAAAGGTCGTTAGCACACCGATGACGAGCAACAGGTCCATATCGCTGATGGCCGCCAGCACCACCCGTAACCGCCGTGGCAGGTGTTCGAGCAGGGCGGGCGGCAGGAACCGTTGACGCAAGCCGCGCCGCCCACTGTAAACCAGCACCATCACCACAAAGACCAAGACCCAGATGACAGGCACCAGTGACAACACTGTGAAGTCCAGGTTGGCGTTATCTCCCAGGCTGGCCGTGCGGGGGTCCGTTTGGGCGGTAAAGCGCGACGTAATCAACGCGGAGATCACCAACAGCAACAGTGGACTCGTAACCCGCGCCAGCCGCACCCAGACCTCATGCCTGCTCACGTAGTCGTTCCAGCGTTGTAGCCACATCAACTGCACACCGATGTAGTAGACCAACACGGACAACCCCAACCCCAGGCTATACATCACATTGAGGCGGGTCGTGAAGACATCCGGCTGGAACACGCGCACCAGCACACTAGACCAGATATAGGCCACCAGCCCCACGGCAATCACCTCGTTTGCGGCCAGCAAAAGCTGTTCCCATAGGGGTACATTCGTGCTGACCGCACGATAGACGCGGGGAACGGTGGGCATTGCCAGC
>CAYWZS010000134.1:0-12005 GCA_964462905.1 uncultured Anaerolineaceae bacterium | reverse complement strand
CTGATAACCAGGCCAGCCACGAAAAAAATATACGGATACTTGAACC
This sequence comes from uncultured Anaerolineaceae bacterium, assembly GCA_964462905.1. Lineage (GTDB taxonomy): Bacteria > Chloroflexota > Anaerolineae > Aggregatilineales > Phototrophicaceae > DAOTTY01. The sequence goes on along the minus strand of CAYWZS010000134.1, from coordinate 11,959 downwards.
ACAGCGTCAGCGCGGCAAGCGCCCCAATCCCGGCGGCGAGGGCCAAGCGTGGGTTGCGCTGCGTGGCCGGTTGCATATCCGTGAGGATAAGAACGCCCCACACCGCCAAGGCCATCGGCACAGCGGCGGCCCCGTCATTCTGGGAAAGCGTCCAGAAGGACTCCGTAAAGTAAAAAACCGCATATAGCAGCACGGCCCACAGCCCCAGCACGGCCCCGTAGAGGCGGCGTCCAATCCCGTAGAGGGCGAGCGCCATAACGGGGAACGTCAGCAAATCCAGCACGCGGATCGTCCAGGCAGACGGGCCAAACACCTGAATCAGCCCGGCATAGGTGTAGAAAATAGCGGGTGGCTTGGGGTTCCACACATCAACGTAAGGCACACCCCCACGCAAGATCACCGCGCCGATGGCAGCGAACTCCCCCTGATCGCGGCCTAGCGGATAGGTGAGGATGGGCGCAGCCCCCAGCAAAACCACGACGACCAGCAGCGCCCACGCGCCCCAACCGCCGCGCCGAAGTTGGTCCAGCATGTGTGGCCCTCGTCGTCGTCGGAATAGGCATATTTTAGGCCGGAGGGCGTGGATCAGTCCATGCTAGGTTCCGGGGTAAGCGTGCTGAAGGTTTTATAGGGCTTCATCAGCACGATTATTCCGGTTGCGATGACCATCAACCCAACGACCAACCACAGAACGCGGTTGTAGCTCCCGGTGTTGTCGTAGATCCATCCAGCAGCGACAGGTCCAGCAGTCGCCGCAAGTGTTCCAAAAACGGACATCAAGCCACTGATGCGCCCGTAGTTGGCCGCACCGTACACCTCTGCAACAACAGAGGCGCGGGCGAGGGTTTTCGCACCGACCGCTGCCCCAAACAGGCCGATAAACAGCCAAATCCAGATAAGCGCCGGGCCAAACAGCAACATCACGAAGGCAAACGCCTGCAAGCCAAAGACACCACTGAGCAACGTCTTGCTGGAAAGCCGTTCGTCTAGCGGGGCAAAGGCAACACGCCCAGCAACCTGCATCAAGCCGATAGACCCAGCAGCAGTTGCCGCGAAGGTCGCCCCAACACCAAGATCGATCAAGAAGGGGATGAAGTGGACGCGAATGGCGGCTGCGGACATCAGCGCAAGGCAGAAGGCGAGGATCAGTAACCAGTAGGCTCTACTGTGTAGAGCTTGCTCGAGCGTGGCCCCCTGGCGTTTATAGGTGATTTCGCCGGACGGGGGAAGTGGCTCGCCGTCTGGCAGGAGCCCGAGCGCTTCCGGCGCACGGCGCAGGACAAAAGCATGTAGCGGAATGTTTAAGATCGCCAGCACACAGGCCAGGAGCACTACGGATGTGCGCCAGCCAAACTGGGCCAGTAGAACGGCGGCCAGGGGTTGAAAAACCGTGCTGGCAAACCCGGCGCTGAAGGTGATAATCACCATCGCACGTCCTCGGTAGCGAGCGAACCACTGGGCCACGACGGTGAAGGCAACCTCGTACAGCATAGCAGCATAACAGACACCCATACCGATCCAGATCAGGTAAAAGGCCCAGAGGCTCGTCACCTGGGACCAGGCGACCATCAGCAGGGCCGCCCCAACCGAGCCGAGCGTCATCAATAGACGTGCGCCGTTTCGGTCGATCCATGCACCGATTGGATAGGCAAGGGCGGCGCTGACGAGCATCGCAACAGAGAGCGCCCCGGACAGTTGGGTGCGCGTCCAATCGAGTTCGGCCTCCATCGGTGTAATAAAGACGGAAAAAGTGTAGTAGGCGATACCGTAGCCGACCGTCTGGGTGACGGCGAGGGCAAGGGCAATGTACCACCCGTGGTAGAAACGTCGTTGCATGGAAAGTTAGTCTCTCCCTATGTGATGATGGGGACACGCCCTGGTGCCCCCTACGGCAGCATGGCCTAACAGCAATTATCCCCATTGTTTGTGTCAATAATGGGGATGGGTGCGCCGACAGCAATGTCGCCAATCACGATATCGCCAAGGGCAACCGTGCCAGCGGATTCGGGTGTGACCGAGGCACAGCAGGCGTTGCCGCCCAAGTCAAAGTCCGAATTGCAGACACCGGTTTCCGGCAGGTTGAGTTGCACGTCGCGGGCGGCTTCCAAGTCGCCGTCAAGGTACGCCACGACCGAGCGCACCTGCTCAAACCCGGTCGCCAACAAGAACGTTGGGGCGCGTCCGTAGCTCTTCATGCCAACGATGTAGAAATTCGGCTCCGGTTGGCGCAGTTCAGCCTCACCGTGCGGCGGGACCGTGCCGCAGGAGTGCAGATTCGGATCAATGAGCGGGCCGAGCGTGCGGCTGCTCTCCAGCGACGGGTCCAAGTCCAGGCGAAGTTCACGCAGCGGGGAGAGGTCCGGGCGGGAACCCGTCGCCGCAATGATCTCGTCTACGGTGATCGTCTGTGTGCCGTCTGGCGTGTCTCCCCTGACGGCGACACCATCGTCGGTACAGTCTACACGTTGGGCGCGGAAGGGCGCGGCGATGGTCACCGTTCCAGCATCCACAGCGGACTTGATCCGTAGGCCGAGTGCCCCACGCGCCGGGAGTGCGTCATCCTCGCCGCCGCCGTAGATTTTGGTCATGTTGGTGGTGCGTAGCACCCAGGTGATGTGCGTGTCTGGCGCGGTTTCGCTGAGGCGCACGAGGTCTAGCAGGGCATTGACCGCAGAGTGCCCGGCACCGACTACCATCACGCGCTGGTTGGCGTAGCGACCACGGGCGGCCCCGGATACATCCGGGATGCCGTAGGCGATACGGTCTGCGGCGCGGCGCTCACCAACAGCGGGCATTCCACCAGACCCTAACGGGTTTGGGGTGTTCCAAGTGCCAGCGGCATCGATTACGGCGCGGGCATGGAAGACCGCCTCACGGCCATCGCTATAGGCCACTTGCAGGACGAATGGGGCGTCCTCGCGCCCAGTGTCCTTCATCTTATCAACATCCTGGCGACCGACAGCGGTTACACGGGCGTTGCAGTGAATGTGCGGGGCCACCTCCGGCAGTTCGGCGAATGGGCGCAGGTAATTCTCGACCAATTCGCGGCCTGTAGGCAGGCCATCAGCCGGGGGCATCGCCCAGCCGTGACGTTCTAACAGGCGGACACTGGCGCTGTCCACCGTGAACTCCCAGGGCGAGAACATGCGAACGTGTCCCCAGTCCAGGACGTTTGCGCCGATAATCTCTCCGGCCTCGAACACAAGCGGCGTCAAACCACGTTCGATGAGATGAGCCGCTGCGGCCAGCCCAACGGGGCCAGCACCGATAATGGCAACGGGTAGGTTATGGATACTCATGGTGAACTTCTCCCTTGTATGTTTTATCGTAAAAATACGATAAAATGAGCAAAAAAAACACCGCCAAACTACAACAGACCGCCGACAGTTGCTTTCAACCACGCCACACCCTCATCGCACAGGCAGTAGCAGGTGGCCGGGCCATTGATCGTCCCACAGATAAGACCCGCATCACGCAACACTTTGAGATGCTGGGAGACGGTCGCCTGTGCCAGCGGGAGCACCCCGACGATATCCCCGGTGAAACACTGCGGGTTCTCCCGCAGGAAGCGCATAATCTGCATCCGGGCCGGGTGGCCGAGTGCCTTCATCATAGCCGTGAGGCGTTCTTCGTCGGCGCTAAGTTGGTAGGTTTTTGTGGCTTGTTTTGTGTTCATAATCGTATTTTTACGATAAAAGTCGCTGGTGTCAAGAGGTAAAACGCAGGTGCCTCAGTCGAAGGGCAGGCCAGCGCCCCACCCTTATCGTATCTGCTATGTCTCATAGTTTTCGTCGGGTGTATCGTCGTCCGAGCTTTCTATCGCGGCAACAGCATCCTCCAGGGATTGGCCCATTGCGAAGACAGTGTCTACAGAAGTACCATCCACGTTGATCTCAGCGGTGTCCTCTGGGCGTTGAAGGTCTAGCAGGGCGGCAGGCCCCTCGCCGCGTTTCTCGACGTAGGCGTCAATGCGCTGAACAAAGTCGCGCATAGCAGCGGCCTGCGGGCGGTCGTGCAGGAAGTTGGCAACACGGTGAAGCGTCTCTTTAAGTGAGTCGAAGGCGTAGGCGGCATCCGACGGCACAGTTTCTAACACGGAGGGGAGAATGTCCTCGGCTTCCTGGACGTGGCCGTTGGCAAGCTGGGCGGTGAGGAGATCGAAGTAGCCCCAGTAGTTGTCTACCTCCGCCTGCACCTCAGCAAAGGCCAGCCTCTCTACCCGTTTGAACATCGCCAACATGCCGTCAATATTGTTCTCGTCGCCGTAGAGGGCGGCAAGGTTGCTAAATGGATAAGACGAGTGCGGCGTGACGGATGTAGCTTGCTCGTAAGCGAAGATGGCCTGGGCAACTTGCCCCCGGCGGCGGTAGAGGCCACCAAGCGCCCCCCACCAGCTTTCGCCGTCCTCGTCTACGAGCTTGGGCGACATTTTGAGGCCCTTGAGCATCTGGTACTCGGCAAGGTTGAGGAGTTGCTCACGGTCGATGCCGTCCATGTTCTGCCCCATACGTCGGTAGACATAGCCGAGCGCGACAATAGATGGCGCGAACGCCTCGTCAATCTCTAGCGACAGCTTGTAGTGTTTTTCGGCATCATCTAGCTCGCCCTGGGCGTTGTAAACATAGCCGAGGCGGTAGTGGGTAACGGGGTTGTTGGCGTCCAGTTCGAGGGCGCGACGATAGGTGTTAACAGCACCAACAAAGTCTGCGGCACGATACTGGCGTTCACCGAAGGACAGCAGCGCGGTGGCAAGCGTGGAATTAGCCGCCTCGCGCCGTTGCTGTTCCACAATCTCCATAAGGCGGGTGCTAAGGGTATCAAACTCCTCACGCCGTTTGGCGAGGTCAGCCTCGAATTGTCCGCGAATTTCGATGATCTCCTGCTCCACCTCCTCACGGGCCTTGGTGAGGCTACTCTGGGCAGTGTTCAACTGGTTGATACCAAATAAACCCGCGACCGCCGCAACAATGGTGATCGCAACGCTGACAGCCTCGAAGATCCCCAACAGGTTAAAGGCCAGGTCGGTGGCATCCTGGGCGGCCTGGGCCAAGCCCCGCACCTCCTCCAGAATTTCCTCTGGGGTCTGGGCGGGGGTGTCGTCGTCCTGGGCAAACACAGTGCCGCCAGCAATGAGCAGGCTCAAGGATAAAAGTAGAGCGATAATAATACGCCTCATGGCGATAGAGTCCCTTCATTTTTGGTGTGGCAAGTTAGCTCCTCCCGGCGCGGAAGGCCTTGTTTAATGCGTCGCGCATAGCCTGGGGGCCACCCGTCGTGGCGACGAGTTCAACCTTGCCCCGGTTGATAATAGCACGGAGGAGGGACTGGCTCGTTTCACCTGTGCGCCAGGCGGTTGCCAGGTCGTCGGAGAAGCGCCCACTCCCCTCCATAACGACCAGGGGAATATCAAGCGCCTTGGTGGTTGCCATGTACGCCTCCTGGCGGGTGATCTTCCCCCCGTTAACGACGATCCCAACGGAGACAACAGGCCGTTGGGCAACCCCCAATGCCCCCCCAGCAAGGACATGAGCAGTGTCGATAATGAGCTTGGATTCTGCGCCGTAGCCATCGCCAGTAACAAAGACAAAGTGAGAGTGGCCTGGGCAGAGCGGATGACCGTCCGGGTTGAGGTGGCCGGGATAAGTGATGCTGGCTAACGGGGCTATGCCGATGAGAGGAAAGGTGAACTTCCCTTTGAGGCGGGCGGTTGCCATCATCTCGATAACACCGGACTTGGTGGCCCCATCAATCACGACAATCTGGTGTTCCTGCGCGAAGGGAGCAACGCCCTGTTCAAAGATCTCGCGGGTAAGCTGTTTATCCTCTTCGGACATCTGGCCCGCGCCGCCCGTGATGAAAATGGCGGGACGGGGGCGGTCGCCGATGCCCAAAGGGTCGAGGACCTTGGTCGGGTGCTCGTCGGCACCAACGTAAATCGCGGGGAACTTGTTTCCCTCGACATCCACCTGATAGCGTTTGTTGAGTTGGGGGGGACCATCTTTGTCTGTGTTCCCACCGCCGAAAAACTTCGATATAAAGTTCATGTGTCGATCCCTCGTCGTCTAAACACCCCTGGCCCGGCATCGTGATTAAGCACGCCCTTATGTTAACCGAGAACGGGTTTTTGTGCTTCTGGTTGGTTGGGGTATTTTGCGGGTGGGGGCAGGTGAAGATGCTGCCCCCGTTTGGGGAAAGTTTACATGCGGAACATCGGCAGGCAAACCGTACAGATAGCCGCCTGCCAGGTTTCACGAGCGGGTGAGGGGAGGTCGTCCATCATTGCCAGCAACCCAGGGAGATTCTGAGCAACCACTGTCCCAGGTACGCGCTCGTGCATTTTCATAATCTGACCAGAGACTGAGGATAACAGACCACTATATATTGCGAAAGCATTGTATTATCCATGAATTAACCTTTTGGGTAAATTTTTAATTCATTGTAACGACTTGATGCTTAGTAACGCAACAAACTATAAAATTATTCAACGCGGGTAGACGCCTGCGGTTGAAGATCGATATTAGCGGACCAATTCCCAACCCGGTCTACCGCCCATATCGCAAAGGCGTAGGTCTCGCCCGGTTGCCCGGTGAACTCGGCGGAGGTGGCGGCTCCCTCAAACCAGGGACGCCACTCCCCTTCGCCTGCGCGCACCCACACCAGATAACGGTCAATGCCCCCCGCATCTGAACCGTTCCAACGGACCGTGAAGGTTGCCGGAGACGATGGCGGGAGGTCCTCCATACCTGTAAGCGGTGGGGTGAGGTCTACGATGGGAGCGAGCGACCCAGCGGCAGGGGTAGCATCGCCGCCAAGCACGGAGCCGATCTGTGCAGGTAGGGGCGCGCGCGGGGTGGCGAAGCCAACAATGGGCGCGGCGGCCAACGGCGTGTCAGCGCCGGGGGTGATGTCACTTTCGACCATAACAAATGTGCGCCCCCCAATCATAAAGGGTTCGCTAATCGGGCGTTGGGGGTCGTCGTTGGGGCGGGCCGGCGGCAGCGTAACGGTGTAGTTGCCGTTGCTGGCGGCGATCATGAAGCGTTCCGCATCGTAGCCGAACAGGGTCGCGCTCTGGGTTTCGGCAGGCCAAGAGATCGTATTGTCGGTAGGCGTTTCGTTCCAGATGAAGGTCAGGCGCTGGCCGCCCGCTAACCCCAGGCGCACAAACACGCTCCCGTCAAGCCGCCGCTGGACGGAACGCCCGGTGAAGTTCGCATCCCTGATAACTTGTGCAAGCGTGCGATAGGCAGTAGCGGAGGGGCGTTCGGTGCCGGGTTGTGGGTGTTGGCTAAAGCACTCGTAGCCACGGGGATTGCGGAAGAAGCCGTAAGCATCTCCAGCGCGGCCACTGTTCGGCGGGAAGTCGCCGCCACTGTCGCCACAGTCGTCATAGAGTTGGTGGAAGAACACCTTTTCAGCACCAGCGGCAAAGGCATAGGCAGCGGACTGCATCACAAAAGCGGCCTGTTGGTCCATCGTGGAGCGCCAGCGGCGTTCCGACGGGTTATCCACGCTCCAGGTTTGGCCGGGGTAGTCATCCCAGACGGGGACACCTGTCTCGTTCACCCAGATGGGTTTGACCAAGCCGTAGCTGGTAATGGTGTTGTTCACACGGGCGACAACCTGCCCGGTGCGGCGGGCGGTGCTGTAGCTGTGGAGGCCCACAAGGTCCATATACCAGTTATAGCGGCCCCGGTCTGGGTCTTGCGAGTAGATGTTGAGCACAGCGTCTAGCCAGTCATCGGTGTCCGGGTTGCCGTAGGCCAGGCCACCAAACATCACCTGGGCACGTGGGTCAATATTCTTGGTAACAATGTAGGTGATTTTGAGCAAACGGGCGTATTCCGGCTTGGAGGCCCGCCAGAACAGGTCGAGGTCCGGCTCGTTCCACGCCTCCCAGACAGTAATCCCAGCCGTAGCGGGCCAACCGCGCTCGCGGGCAAGCGTCCCCCCAGGTCGGTAACGTTCGACAGCGGCAGCAACGTACACCGCCCAGGGGTTAGCTGGGTTAAGCGCCTTGCCCGGGCCGGGCGTATCCGTGCCGTCCGCGTAGATGGGCGCACTCAGGCCGTTGATAGAAACGCCGCTCATGTGAAAGCCCGGTGTGCCCAGTAAAATCGCGTTGGTCTTGAGTCCGGCACGGCGGTCAGCGTCAACCAGGGCGTCGTACTGCGTCCAGTTGTAATTCCCCGGTGATTGTTCCACAACGTTCCAGTAGAGCGGCCAACGGGTCCAGCCTGCACCGAGTTCGAGGGCTTGGCGATAGCGCGTATCGGCGTCATCGTTCAAGTTATTGAGATAAGCAATGAAAGTGAAGCCCAGGCGGTCGGAGCGCAAGTAGGCTTGTGCGGCGGCGGTGGGTTGGGGGGCAATCGTGAGTAGCAGCAGAGTGGCAATCAGCACGGCGGACAGGGGGGCAAATTTAGGGGTGAAGCAGCGCATAGGACGATTACTCCGTTGCCGAATCATCCGTTGGGGCCGATGCGTGCCGTTCACGTTCGCGCTTCTCCTGCATCTGCTTCGCCATCGGGTGATTGTAGGTATAGTGCCGCCCCACGATAAGCGCAACCACAGTTGCGATAATAACGATCACAAGTTCAACTGCGACAAGGGACATGGGCCTTAGCTCCCCGGCCCCAGGGCCGCCAGGATGTCAGCGGCGCTGAAGGGCGCGTAAATCGTCAGGTCAGTGGACATTTCCAGCGTTTCAGCCATATAGGGAAAACAGCATTGGGTGCGGTCATCGACAAGGGCCACGGTGGTCACGGTGATATCGGCGCGGCTACCGCTTACCATGTTGTCTAATACGGCGGTCAGGTTGTCGATGTGGGTTTGGGCGTCTGCCGCCATGATCGCCACATCAGACGACACAGCCACATCGTCCGCACAGGCGTAGAGCTTCCCCGCCACGGCGCAACAGGCACACCCACCGCGCATGTTCACCAGTTGCACGTCAAGGTCGGTGACGGCGTCGGCGATTCCGGCGTTGTCCAGCACAGCGACCCGTTGGCCGTCCGCAAGGTAGTGGGCGGCGAGGTCACGGGTGAGCAGTTCCTTCTCTTTGGTAGGCAGTCCAGTGAGGACAATCATACGCATGGGGTATTTCTCTCTCTAGTGATTGGTGCGTTCGTAGGCTTCCATAAGGCGGTCTGCCAGCGCGTCCCACGCGGCGATATCGTGGGCGGCAACCTGCTCATCCGTCCAGAAGGCCAGCGCAATCTCGGTGAAGTCCGGCCCCTGGGCGCGGTAGGCTTCCCATAGAGCGGGCTGGTCGCCGAAGTAACCTTCCACCAGTGCCGCCGTCATGCTGTTGACGGCGGCACTCACCAGGAAACCGAGACGAGCATCTGGGGCGTGCCTGGTCGTCGTCCCCTGGAACAGGTCGTAAAGCGCCTTAAAGAAGTTCGCGGTGCCAGGGGTGGTGAAATGTTGGAACGCCTGTTGAATAACGGCTTCGTCTGGCGCGGAGGCGGTCATCACAATCTGGCGCAGCATCCGCCGGGGCCACACTTCTTCCGGGTGATAACGTTCAAAGGTGTCCACGTAGTTGTGGGCAGTTTCTGTGCTGGCTCCGAGCGCGACCACAAAGGCCAGTTGCTTGTACAGTTTCTTGAGCAAAAACTGTTTCTGGTCTGCGTCGCGGTCCTGGGCGGCGGCGCGGAGCTTGGCAATATCCTCGCGGAAGGTTGACATGCCGGGTAGTCCTGGTCTTACGAACGGAACGCGCTTCAACATAGCGCAGGGAGCCGGGGGGTGCAAGGTGTTTAAACCAACACCCACAACCCGGTTAATCAGCAACGTGCGGCTCACGAATCGGCAAGTAGAACGAGGTGCGGCAGTCCACCGTGAGCCGTTGGATGTCGCGCTCAGAGATTTCCAGGTGGAGCAATGACTGCCGCACCAGTTCGATCCCCGCCTCGAACTGCGGCATAACGACCTCGTGGGCTCCCCATTCGTGCAGTTGCGTGAGCTGGTCCACACTGTCGGCGCGGGCCACCACATGCAGCTTGCTGCCGTTGTGCCGGATGTAGCTCAGGATGGACTCACTGGCGACGATGTCCGGCACCGTGTCCACCAGCAGGCGGGCGTGCCGGAAGTTGGCAGCCTCTAACACGACCGGGTGAGACGCATCCCCGTAGATAACAGGAATCCCGGCAGCACGGTAACGGGCGACCGTCTCCGGGTTGAGGTCAATCACGACGAAGGGCTGAAAAGTGTCCTTCAGGACGCTCGCAACGTAGCGGCCAATGCTACCACCCCCCGCGATAATCACATGACCGTTCAGTCCCTCCGGCGGCATGTTAGAGACGGTTTCAGTGCGCTTGGCATCGTCATCGGCGAGGCTCTGCTGAACTTTGTAGACGCGAGGAATCTGCGCGGCGACAAAGGGCGTCAGGATAATCGACAGCACCGCCACGCTGAGGATCAAAGAGAAGAAGTCCGGGCCATACGCGCCGACCTCCATGCCGATGCGGGCGAGCACAAAAGAGAACTCCCCAATCTGAAACATCGTGAGGCCGATGGCAATGGGGATAATGTTGGTGTAACCAAAAGCCCGGACGACCGTCCCCAGGATGATCGCCTTGCCGAAACTGGCCGCCAGGGTCACGCCAATCACCAGCGCGAGATTTTCCCACACAAACATCGGGTCCACCAACATCCCAACCGACGCGAAAAACAGCAGGCTGAACAGGTCGCGTAGCGGGATCACGTCGCCGAGCGCCTGCACTCCGAACTCAGACTCACCCAATACGGTCCCGGCGACGAAGGCACCAAAGGCGAAGGACAGGCCAAATAAGTAGGTCACGTAGCCAACGCCCAGGCCCATCGCCGTCACGCCAACCAGGAACAACTCGCGATTCTGCCAGGAAGCAATGTAGGACAGCAGCCGCGGTAACAACCGAAAGCCAACAAAGTACATCACCAAGAAGAAGGCAACAGCACGCAGGGCGGCAAACCCCAGTTGCGGCAGCCCCGTGGACAAATCGTTAAGCTGTGGCAAAATCAGCAGCAGCGGGATAAAGGCAAGGTCCTGGACGATCATAACGCCAATCATCACCCGGCTAGAGAGCGTGCCCAGCAGCCCCCCCGCTTGCAACACCTTCAGCACGACAACCGTGCTAGACAGCGCCAGCAACGCGCCGAACCACACCCCCTCAATCAACTGCCAGCGAAACAGAATGGACAGCAACGCGCCGAAGGCAATGGTGATAAGAATCTGGATAATCGTGCCGAAGATCGCAACCCGGCGCACGGCAAGCAACTCTTTGAGTTGGCGTTGCAAGCCCAGGGAGAACATCAACAGGGAGACACCGATTTCAGCCAGCAGTTCAATCTCAGCGGTATCCGTGATAAGCCCAAAGGTGTGTGGCCCCACGATGATACCGGCAATCATATAGCCGACCAGCGGCGGTTGGCCCAAACGCACGCTCAAAAGGGCAACAGCCAACGAAACGACGACGATCACGACAATATCGGCAGCAATACCCACAATGGCATCCCCTTCTTCGGTGTTGGTTGGCAATGAATCGTCTATACTATGACAGATACAGTGGCGAACAACTATAGGGGGTCGCTTAGAGAGTTGACGCCTCTGAGCAGACTCGACGTAAGAAACTGTCAGCCCAATAAGTCCATAGTGTGTAAGCAAAGGAAAAGATGCAAAATGGCAGAGATTGTAACCCTAACCGACGAGACGATTGACGCGGCGCTGAACGGCCCCAAGCCGATGCTCATGTTGTTCAGTGACGGCGAGAAGGACCGGGGCGATTTCCGGGTCGCGTTTAGGAACGCCGCAGCAGAACATGATGGGATCGTGTTCGCGCAGGTAAACCCCAAGGTGGCAACAGCGGCGGCGGCGCGTTTCGAGATAGGGAGCAAGCCAGTCCTCATCAGTTGGGCCGGGGGCGAGGTGTTAGGCCGCCGCAGCCGCCCGTGGGGGACGGATTTACCCTCCGCG
>CAYWZS010000133.1:0-12431 GCA_964462905.1 uncultured Anaerolineaceae bacterium | reverse complement strand
ATGTGATGACCGCCCAACAACCTCTTGCCGAGCGTATCCGTCCCCGTTCGCTAGACGCCTTTGTAGGCCAAGCCCATCTTGTCGGGCCGGAGAAGCCGCTACGTCTCGCTGTCGAACGCCGCCAATTGCGCTCCATGATCCTGTGGGGGCCACCTGGTGTTGGCAAAACAACCCTCGCTCGCATTCTCGCAACTGCAACAGACCGCACCTATCACGAACTATCCGCCGTGTCCGCAGGCAAAAAAGAACTAGTCGCTATTGTTGAGGCTGTCAACCAGCCCAAACAACCCCATCAGCGTGACCTGTTCAGCACCGCCGAACAAGAATCTACATCGCCAACCGGGGCACTTCTATTCCTTGACGAAATTCACCGCTTTAACAAGGCCCAACAGGATTATCTGCTGCCCCACGTTGAAAACGGAACGCTGCTGCTCATCGGCGCAACGACCGAAAACCCTAGTTTTGAAGTTATCTCCGCGCTTCTGTCCCGTACTCAGGTGTATGTTCTATTACCATTAACTGCCGATGAGGTTCAGACGATTCTCTCACAGGGAGCTTCTGCGCTAAATGTTTCTGTTGAACCCAAGGCATTAGACTTTCTGGGGGCTTATGCCAATGGGGACGCACGCAAGGCTTTAAATCTGCTAGAGGCTTCCGCCGAACTCTACGGAGCAACCCTCACTCGCGACCATCTGACTGCGACATTACAGTCACGCGGTCCCCGCTATGACAAAGGCGGCGACGAACACTACGATACCATCAGCGCGTTTATCAAGAGTATGCGGGCATCTGATCCCGATGCTGCGCTCTACTATCTCGCCCGCATGATTGAAGGGGGAGAAGACCCAAAGTTCATCGCGAGGCGACTGGTCATCTTCGCCAGCGAGGATGTTGGTATGGCCGACCCGCACGCGCTCACGCTCGCAAACGCGGTTTTTCGCGCCGTAGAGACCATCGGGCTGCCAGAAGCCGGAATCAACCTGGGCCACGGGACCGTCTACATGTCAACCGCGCCAAAAAGCCGCCATGCCTACAACGGCTATAAAACCGCTCTCAAAACTGTCCGTGAACGCCGTAATCTACCGATCCCCATGCACCTACGCAACGCCCCGACCGACCTTATGCGCGACCTCGGCTACGCCCAACGCCAGACAGGCAAAGACGATAACCTGCCGGATGACCTCAGCGGCACAACCTTCTACGAACCCTGATGTTTCAGGTAGTTAATCAGTCCACCTGCCGCCACAATCCCCTGTACAGATGGCGGTAAGGCTGGAAACCCAAACCGCTCCCCATTGTACAGAATTTCGTGCTGTACCATGTCAATTGATAGTGAATTACCATCCTCCACAACATCCACCAACGCGGGACACTCGATCACCAACAACCCGTTGTTAATCGCATTGCGGTAGTAAATACGCGCAAATGACCGTGCGATAATTGCCTGTATCCCCAACTCAACTAAACATGTCACCGCCTGTTCACGGCTGCTGCCGTTGCCCCAGTTGCGCCCTGCTACAATCACATCCCCCGGTTGTGTTTGCGCCGCGAACCCTGGATCCAAATCCTCTAGCGCAACCTTCGTCATCTCCGCCGGATCTACCATTGTGTAGGTATATTTCCCTGCGAAAATGACATCTGTGTTGATGTTGTCGCCGTATTTCCAGATGCGGTTCTCATTCATTCGGTGATGTCCTCCGGGTGGGTAATCGTCCCAACGAGGGCGCTCGCCGCGACAACTGCCGGGCTTGCCAGGTAAATCTCGGCGTCACGCTCGCCCATACGCCCCTGGAAGTTACGGTTGGCGCTGCTGATACACACCTCACCAGGAGCTAGTACACCCATATGATTGCCCATACATGGCCCACAACCGGGCGTGCTGAAGGTCGCCCCTGCTGCAATCAGGTCCGCGACATAACCCGCCCTTGCCGCGTCTTCCATCACCTGTGACGACGCCGGGATGACAATCAGCCGCTTTGCCAGCTTTTGCCCACGCAAAATGTCCGCTGCCGCCGCAATATCTTCAAGCCGACCGTTCGTACACGTTCCGATGAACCCCACGTCAACCGCTGTGCCAGCCAACTCGGACACCTTCGCATAGTGATCGACAGTATGGGGACACGCAATCGACGGCTCAATCTCACTCAGGTCAATCGTGATGTGCTTTGCATAAACTGCGTCTGCGTCAGGATAGAGCGCATTGCCTTGTAAAGCCGCTAACCGCGCCGAAACCTGCTCAGGTGCGTGTCCGGCACGCTCTAGCTGCGCCATGAACCAATCCCAAGTCACCTCATCCGGTGCGATGTAAGCGTTCTTCGCGCCCATCTCCGCCATCATATTCGGTAGCACCATTCGCGATTCCGGCGACATTCCCGTAACACCATCACCGTCAAACTCAACCGCCATGTAGTTCGCGCCATCACTCCCCAACTGTCCGATGAGCGTAAGCGCGAAGTCCTTCGATGTCACACCGCGTCTTATCGACTCCATCAACGTCACCCGGATCGTCTCCGGGACACGCAACCACAGTTGCCCCGTGGCCCACACCGCCGCCACCTCACTCCGTCCGACCCCCGCACCAAACGCGCCCAACCAACCGTAGTGGGTGCTATGGCTGTCTGCGCCGACCAGCACCTTGCCCGGCTCAATCACCGCCTCCTCACACAGCACCTGATGACAGATACCGCGCCCCACCTCGAAGAAGTGAACCACACCATGTGTACCGACAAAATCGCGCACCTCGGCGTGATTCTTCGCATGTCGTTGCGTCGGCGGCGGCACCGCATGATCCAGTGTGATCGCCAGTCGTTCCGGGTACTTCACCCTTCCGTGGGGGAGTTGCGCGAAGATACCCGCAATGGCTGCCGTGTTATCATGGCTCAGTACGACGTCTGGCTCAACGTCCAACACGTCGCCAGCACGCGCATCCGGGACGCCCGCCGCCTGCGCTAGAACTTTCTCCGTGAATGTGCGACCCATCCGCTTACCCCTAGCCTACAATAGAGATGTTTTCAGGTGACTTTTCTTCCCCGATGCCAATCAAGACGGCATCCACATCTTCCATCGTGATCCGCCCTTCGTCAGCCATTGCCTTAACCTGCTCGGTCGCTGTCCGTAGCTCATGCTCCTGAAGCGCCAACCCCAAGTAGGCCGCCCGGTCACGAACCGCGTTCCAGCCCACCAACCGATGCGCGATGTCCAGCGTGCGTTCCATGCCGAAGTCCGCCGGATCAATCGCCTCGTAGCTCGTTGGGTTGTTCAGTACCGCCTTCGTATGTACCCCCGCCTTGTGGTGGAAGGCAGCAGACCCTGTAATCGGGTTGTTAAACGGCACTTCAATCCCAACCTTACTGGCAATCAGCTTTTCCAGGTCACGTAGCGCCGTGAGGTCATACTTGCTCACACTAGCATGGTCCATCGTGTACAGCCGGGCCACCAGGCCACCCAACGACGTAATGCCGTTACGCTCGCCAATGCCGAGGACTGTGGTATCAACGTGTGTTGCACCGGCCTGTAGCGCTGCAAACCCATTCGCGACCGCACAACCGCTGTCGTTATGACCATGAAACTCAATGTCACAGCGCACTACGTCTCGTAGGTTGCGGATGAGATTATAGGTCCGCATCGGGTCCGCAATGCCAACTGTGTCCGCCACACCCACACGGTTCACCCCCGCCAGGTCCATCGCCCGGTAAACGGTGAACACGTCCGCCAGGTTGCTACGGAAGGTGTCCTCCGTGCTGAAGCGCGTCTCGATGCCCCGTGAGATGAGCCATTCAACAATACGCTGGCCGTCCTCCACAATCTGCATGATGCTTTTGCCGTGGCTGTACTGGCGCATATAGGCAGATGTGCCGATGTAGATGTCTACACCGTCCACACCACAGTCTACCGCGAGTTTGGCCTCGTCCATCTTGGCGCGAATGTGCGTCAACAGCCGAAACTGGCGCGGCATCTTCGCGATCATCCGTAGGTCCGCCTCGCTACCAGGACTGGCAACCGGGGTCGTGAGTTCCAAGTATTCCACGCCGAACGCATCCAGTGCGGTGGCAATTTCTAGCTTATCCTGACTGGAGAAGTGCGCCCCGGCAAACTGTTCGCCCTCGCGCAACGTGGACTCAATAATGTGAAAGTTCTGTACGGCATTCGGTTGGGTAATATACATAAGTTTATAGCTCCCTTACCAGGCGGTTGAGTGCGTGGGTGAGGACGCGCACCGCACGTCCGTAATCATCCAGGTCGATATGTTCGTTGGGGGTGTGGTCCAGCTTAGAATCACCCGGACCATAGGCGACAATCGGGCAGTTCCACCGTGGCCCGACCACATTCATATCAGCCGTTCCCGTCTTGTAGACGAAACGCGGTTTACCACCCTCCGCCCGAATCGCCCCACGCATCACACGGGTGAGTGACGTATCCTTCTCTGCCACGAAGGTGTCCTCGCGGCCCGTTATCCGAATCGTTGCATCATCCTGTGGTGTAAGGGATATAAACACCGCTTCTGGGGTGATCGTTGGCGGCAACCGAAATCCAAGGACCAGTTCACCTCGTTGATGGGTACCGCCGCGTGAGGTATCCGTCTTTATCTCACGAATCGAGGCGTCTAACCGCCCAAAAATCGAAGTCATGTCGCCGTTGATGCTGCTGACATAGGCTTGAACCTGTTCCCAATAGGTGTAAGCCCGTTCACCCGCTGTCGGCACTTCTCCCGCACTGTGGGCAAAGGCACCCTCCCACTGCCAACGCACGAGCAATCGACCTTTGTACCCCAAGGTGATACGGTCCCAGTCGGACGGTTCACCAATGAGGCACGCTTGTGGGTTATACTGTGTCACTACATGCTTCGCCCCCACACTGGTAGAAGATTCCTCCTCCACCGCACCGATCACAATCAGCCGTACATCGCCTGGTAGGTTGGGCGCAACCTGTGCCGCCGCCACTGCGAAGGTACACAACGGCCCCTTGGCGTCCACACTGCCCCGCCCGTAGAGGGTGCGCCCTTCAATACGTACAGGCGGCATCCCCGGAAATGTGTCGATGTGGCCTAGCAAGATAATGTCCCTTGAGCCATCACCCGTCCCCACAATCCCAACGGCATTACCCACCTCATCACAAAAGGCCTGTGTGTAACCGTGATCGCTCATCCATCCGACGAGATGCGCCACCGCCCCCGCCTCGTTACGGGTGGCGCTTGGGATCGCAACCAAATCGTGAAGCAAAGCCTCCGCGACTTCCATCGGGATGGTCGTGGTCGTTTCGGCTGTCATGCCGTTTCCTCCAGCGATGTACGAATCGCGTCCACCACAACCTGCAACTGGTCCTGCGTGCTAATCAACGGCGGCAACAGACGTAAGACCGTCGCGCCTGCCGGTAGCGCCAGCACACCCCGTTCCTGTAGCGCCATCAGCACAGGCGTCACCCGTCCCGTTAGCTCCATCCCGACCATGAGGCCGCGTCCGCGTACCTCACGCACGCTCTCGTGTTCAATGCCACGCAACGCCTCCAACAGCCAAGCACCCATTTCTGCGGACTGTTCCACCAGCCCCTCGTCGCGAATTGTGCGAAGTGTTGCAGCAGAGGCCGCACTCACCAGCGGATTGCCGCCGAAGGTCGTCCCGTGGCTCCCACCTGGGATTTGCCCGTGTTCGCCGCGCCACACAACCGCACCCATTGGCAAACCCCCCGCGATACCCTTACCCAGCGCGATAATGTCCGGCGTGATGTCCGCATGTTGGAACGCGAACCAGCGCCCGGTACGTCCTAGTCCCGCCTGAATTTCGTCCAATACCATCATCGCCCCCACCTCGTCACAGCGAGCGCGAACAGCCTGTAAATACGCCACATCGCCGGGGTTCACCCCCCCCTCGCCCTGCACTGCCTCAACGACGACTGCCGCCGTCTCCTCAGTAATGGCAGCCACTGTCTTTTCAAGGTTATTATAGGGAACGTGCTTCACATTTGCTGTCCACCCGTCGAAAGCCTTGCGGTACTTCTTATTCCACGTCATCGAGAGCGCCCCCATCGTCCGCCCATGGAAGCCGCGCATCGTTGCAACAATTCCACGACGCCCCGTGACCAACCGCGCCACCTTCAACGCCCCCTCGTTGGCCTCTGCACCACTATTACAGAAGAAGAACCGCGAGAACTCGCCCGGCATGACATCTGCCAACACCGTGTATAGGTCTGCACGGCGGTCGTTGTAGAAGATCTCCGGGCAGGTGATGAGCGTCGCCGCCTGTTCCTGTACCGCCTGCACCACGTTCGGGTGGCTGTGGCCCAGCAACGCCACACCCTGCCCACTCGTCGCGTCGATATACTGCTTGCCCGTCTCATCGTAGGCATAAACGCCCTCACCGCGCACCAACGCCAACGGACGCTTCGGGTATGCCCCGGAGGTGTGCGCGTCCTCAATCTCCGTAATCGTCTGCTGTAGCTCGATCATGCTGAGAATACTGTCCCTTCACCGCCCAATGCGGCCTGTACCGGGTTCGCGACCCGTCCATCTGCAATCGTAACCCGGCTGACGCCGCCATCTAGTGCCTCTTGTGCCCCCAAAACCTTGCGCTTCATGCGTCCCTGCGCCCAGTCCATCGCATCGTCCATCTGTGAGCGTGACACATTGCCGACGAAACTATCCTCGTTGGGGAAGTCGCGGTACAACCCCCGCACATTGCTCAAAATCACCAGGTCATCCGCGCCCAACGCCGCTGCAACTGCCGCCGCACCCCGGTCCCCATCAATGTTGAGCAAGCCATTGGCCTCGCTGAACGCTTCCGGCGGCAATACCGGAACATCGCCTGCGGCCAATATGTCGCGAATCGGCGCGGTGTCCACCCCCGTAATAGCTCCCGTGTAGTTATCACGGATCACGCGCACACGTCCGTCCACGACAGCCCGCACTGCGCCCTTACGCTCACCTTGAATTGTGTTCTCGACCCGCTCGGCACCCACACCGTGTTCCGCGAACAGCCACACAATTTCCTTGCTAACGCCCTGCGCTGCCTCGACAAACACATCACGCGTGGCCGCGTCTGTGTAGCGCGAGCTGTGGCCGCTTGGTGAGGTGATCGTCCGCACGGGAATCCCGCGTGCCTCACACAGTTTGTTGGCTGCATCGCTCACACCATGAACGACGACCAGTGGGCGTCCTGTCGCAACCGTTGCCAGGTCAGCCACGCTCGCGGCAAGGTCCAACCCGGCCCCGCCGCCCAGCTTGACAACCAGGACATTCGCGAGTGTTTCCTTCGGGGTAGATGGTTCTGGAGATGTTTGTGTCATTAGGGATAAATTCCTGTAAATTGCAGTCCTTCAGCTTCTTCGAAGCCGCACATCAAGTTCATACACTGCACCGCGCTCCCCGCAGCCCCTTTGACGAGGTTGTCCAGCGCAGCAATCACAACAAGATGTGTCGGATCGTCCGGGTCCAGTTCGAACCCGATGTCACAGTAGTTCGTCCCGGCCACTACACGTGGCTCCGGCAGGCGGTGTAGTCCTGTCTTGCTGTTCACAAAACGGATAAACGGCTCTGGCTTGTACGCCCTACGATACGTTTTCCAGATCGTCTTTTCCTCGACAGCTTCCGTCAGCGTGCAGTGTGCCAGTAGATGCACCCCGCGAATCATCTCAATCCCTGTCACACTGAAGTGAACCGGGAAACTCCTACCAAGTACCTGTTGCACCTCCGCCGTGTGCCGGTGTCGTGTGGGACGGAATGCACGTACAGCGCCGCTCCGAATGGGGTGGTGCGAGGCATCATTGCCACTTGCGCCACCCTCAGATGACCCCACCTTGAGTTCCGCCGTGACATATGCCAACAGCCCCGCCCGCGCCAACGGCATCAACGCCAGGTTAACTGTCGTCGCGTTACATCCCACCCCACTCGCATAAGTCGCGCCCCGTAGCGCCTCACGGTTGGCCTCCGGTAATCCGTAGACGAAACGCTTCATCCACTCCGTCGTAGAATGTTCCTCACCGTACCATTTCGTGTAGGCCTCGTCGCTATCTAGCCGGAAATCCGCGCTCAGGTCGATAATGCGCTCGGCTAACCCCGCATATTGCTCAATACGGCGCGAGGCCGTCTTGTGCGGCAGGCACAGGAACAGCACGTCACACGGCGCTAGGGTATCCGGGTGGATGAACTGGAGGTCTGTCGCACCGCGCAGGTTCGGATGCACGTTATACACGTAATTCCCAACCTCGCTGCGGCTCGTGACCTGCGTCACCTCCGCTTGGGGGTGAGTGTGGAGCAGGCGCAACAGTTCGCCGCCCGTGAACCCCGTCCCACCCACGATGCCGACAGTTACACTCATGCAACCACCTCAGCGCGTTTGTCCTCAACCAACGCAACGACATAGCGCACGACTTCGGCGGCGATATCTACACCCGTTGGGGCACTGCTGTTACGGAACTCCATTGTGTGGTTGATCTCATTGACCACCAACCCCCGCTCCGGGTCCTCCAGCAGGTCAATCGCCAGGATACCCCCGCCGACCGCTTGGGCTGCCCGCACACAAATATCATTCATCTCTGGCGTAACAGGGCAGTTGCTCGCCGCGCCGCCGCGTGCTGTGTTGGTGATCCAGTGAGCACTCTCACGGTAGATCGCGCAGATTGTCTCGCCACCCATCACGAACGCCCGAATGTCACGCCCCGGCTTTTCTACATACTCCTGTACGTAGTACACATGATGGTTGTAGTTGCCGAGGGTCTGGCGATGCTCAATAATGCTCTCGGCGCTGTCACGATCACTGACACGGGCCAGCAACCGTCCCCAGGAACCCGTGACGGGCTTCAACACAGCCGGGTAATTCAAGTCGTCAATCGCTTCCATCGCACTATCCGGCGTAAACGCGACCCGCGTCTGTGGTTGCGGAACACCCGCCGCCGCCAGCGCCACCGAAGTCGCCAGCTTATCGCCGCAAATCTGTGCCGCCTGATAGGTGTTGATGGTCGTCACACCCCACGCCTGGAGTACCATCAAGGCATAGGTCCCCCGCGATGTACTCACGCTACGCTCGAAAATTAAGTCGTAGTCGCACCAAGGGATGCCCGTTGGCGCGAGTTGGGTAGCGTCCCCGGTTACGTCGAAATTCAAATCGCGGTCCAAGATCATATCTGGCTCAATCCCTGCACCACGAAATCCCTGGATCAGCAACTTTTCCTCAGCACGGATGTGCGTTACAAGTATACCAATACGCATTTTATTCTCCCCAATCCTCTTCAACTTCCGGCGCAAGTTCAACTTGAGGCGGATCTAAGCTAATGATCTCAAGTTCGGTCCCGCAGTCCGGGCAGACAATAAGCTCGTTCAACATCGCGCCGCCCGGGAACACAACATCCCCAGCGCACTCTGGGCACTCTACAGTTGGGGGGGGCATAACTTCATCTCCTAACACACTTTGATAGTTGATAACAAAAACGCCGCTTCCCATCTTGTCTGGAAGCGGCGTTTGCGAGTAGCGTCTACGCGCAACACAACACTCCAGATGATTGATCCGGCTTCTTCACCTTCTTGGCTTTCTTGTTGATAAGAATGTCGGTGCTGTACATGGTGCCTACTCCGTGTGAACTCGCTGAGCAACAAAAAATCCGCCTCGCCGGGCGGATCGCGTTTTCTCTACTTTACTTGTTGCCTTGTGGCAAGCAAAAGCGCCCGGACTGTCAGGTCTGGTTATGCTTCTTTGCCTTTTTCTTCAGCACGGTTGTTGCAGTCATCAGGACGTTTCTCTGTTTCTACATTCCAATAAAAGATAAAGGACTATCACGAATGGCGCAACAATCAATTTTGGAATGCGTGACTATATTTCGCACAAATTTCGTTGTGCAAACTGCACATCAAACACCAAATTTGCCCAAAATTGCTGTCACGTCATCCAAGTAACCCCCACCGAACAACCGCACATGAACCAACAGCGGATATAGGTTGTACAGATCGCGACGTTCCTCAAAAAAGCCGGGTTCCAGTGCGTGATGCTCCTGATAACGGTCAAAGAATGTCCGTCCAAATGTGCTGAATAGTGCGACAAATGCCAGTTCAATCTCCGAGTGACCGTAGTAAATTGCCGGATCAATAAAGGCGGTAATGCGTCCACCTTGCGCGAGAACGTTGTTGCGCCAGATGTCCCCGTGTAACAACGCCGGGGCAGTCGGCTCGTTAAGGTAGCGGTCCAGTTTCCCCGCTAATGCCTCGACGCGTGAATAAACCCTACTGGGCAACCGACCAGCATCACGAGCAACCCCCGCCATATACAACAACCGCTGTTCACGGAAAAAGTCCAGCCAGTAGTCGGTAGGCGGGTTGGGTTGGTGTAAGCCACCGATAAGCGTGTCGGTATCGTGTCCAAACTGTGTACGTGTGACACGGTGAAGCGCCGCCAGCAAATCCGCAGCATGTTGTTCTGATGTGCTGTCAAATCGACTTTCGCCCCGCACGTATGCCATCAACAACAGGGTTGCGTCGCTGTGATGCACCTTCGGCACCGGCAGGGCGCTGTGGTCACGTAGGTAGCGCAACATCTCGCCCTCTCTCGTGAGCATGGCCTCCGTGCTCGTTGCAGTCTTTGCCACCAACTGCGTCCCGTCCCCCAGTGTGACCAGCTTTACCTCTCCGACCATACCCCCGGATAGAGGCTGTAACCCCTGCACATTTTGCCCGGTAATGTCTTGAATGCGCGTCTGGAGCGTCATCAAGCCACCTCTAATCGAAGATGTCAAACAGGTCCTCTAGGAAGTCCTTCTTCCTGTGTATCTTGTAGCGGCGATTGTCTCGGTCGTCGTAACGATCATCACGTCGATCTCGGTCCTTGTGCATCGGTGGACGATGCCCGTACTTGTCATCATTCTTTTTCTTGCGAACTTCCTCCATAACTTCAGCCGGGCCAGGACGCCTACTTGTGCCGTTCGCCCGCTCTATAATCTTGTCGAGTTCGCCCCGGTCCAACCACACACCCCGGCAACGTGGACAGTAGTCGATCTCAACGCCTTGGCGCTCGGTCATCTTCAGCATTTCGTCAATACAAACAGGACATTGCATCTTGCAATCTCACTTTCGTTGTCGGTTTCTTAGTGAACCAGTATCGCATATTTGCCTGAGTTATCTGTGAATATGAAGCATAGTTTTTGTATCGTCCGCCTTGGTATGTTCCTTCTGGATGCGGTCTACCTTGACGCCAGCGTAAACCACCCCCTATAATGCCTAATCTAAGTGTCCGCTTCTTCGGAATCGGGCTTCTTTATGTAAATGCAATTACACAAGGAGCCGCGTCATGGGGCCGCTTCCCAAACGTAAAGTCTCCAAAAGCCGTCGCAACCGCCGCCGTGCCCACGATAGTCTGTCACTCAACCACTTGGTCGAGTGTGAGAACTGCGGGGAGTATCGTGTGGCACACCGTATTTGCCCGCACTGTGGCAGCTACCGTGGTGAGACGGTCATGGAGCCAAAGGAAATCTAAATCTTTCCGCCCACCATCTGCCGAAAATTGAATATTCGGGCTACAAAAAAGGTCGTCAGCTACGTAACGTAACGGCGATCTTTTTGTTTTTGTGTGAGGGTTTCCCCTCATCACGATAATCACAGCACAGAAAGGCCAGACACATGGATTGGAACACAACCGCATTTCTGTTCCCTGGGCAGGGGTCGCAGGCGGTCGGGATGGGGCAAAGCGTGGCACAGGCGTACCCCGTCGCCAAGCAGACTTTCGAAGAAGCCGACGACATCCTCCAAACCCATTTCACAGGCCTGATCTTCAATGGACCTGAGGACCAACTGAACGATACCTATAACACCCAGGCTTCTCTATATGTGGTTAGTGTCGCCACGTTGCGTGCTATCCAGCAGGAAGCACCCCAGGCGGTTCCCACATTCGCCGCAGGCCACAGCCTCGGCGAGTTCACAGCGTTGGTCTGTGCGGGTTCCCTGACCTTCGCCGACGGCCTGCGCTTGGTCCGTGAACGTGGCCGCCTGATGAAAGTTGCCGGAGAAACCAACCCCGGTGGCATGGGGGCTTTCCTCGGCCTGGACCTTGCGAAAGCGCAGGAGATATGTGAAGCTGCATCAAAAGCGACCAAAGAAGACCTTGTGATCGCCAATGACAATTGTCCCGGTCAAGTCGTTATCTCAGGTGGCGCGGCTGCCGTAGACCAGGCGCTCGAACTCGGCAAGGCGGCTGGCGCAAAGCGTGCGTTACGGCTGGCCCTTAGTGTTGCTGCCCACTCCCCACTAATGCACCCCGCCGCCCAGCAGTTCAAGGTAGAACTTCGCAACGTAAGTTTTAACACCCCCCAACTCGCTGTTTATGGCAATGTTAGCGCGGCCCCCCTCAAAACAGTAGACAACATCATTACCGAGCTAGAGCAGCAGATTGTCGCCCCGGTACGGTGGACGGAATCCGTCCAGGCGATGATTCGCGATGGCGCAACCACCTTCATTGAGG
>CAYWZS010000132.1:0-12512 GCA_964462905.1 uncultured Anaerolineaceae bacterium | reverse complement strand
TGCCTCGACGGATTTGGCACCTTCCTACTCGCCTTTGTAGGGGTTGCCGCAGCTTCATAGAGCCGTATCTCTCCACTGCTCTGGATAACAACATCCAGTTACAAGGTATTTAGTTGTTAACTATAAAAAATTTACCACACAATCCTCATATTCACAAGGGGTTGATCGTTTACAGATTTCACGGAAGGTGTTTCCACATGTAGCAGCGCATATGCCTGCGTTTCCCGCCTCACGAAAAACTGTAAGCTACACCAGATTTAATCCTGCGGGAGCACGAATCGGCTCCCGCAGTCGTTGGTCTTACAGTATCGCCAGAACTGTTTCCGCGAACTCATCCGTGCTGACAAACTCGCCACCGCGTGGTGCGATGTCTGCGGTACGTGCGCCGCTCTCTAACACCGCATCCACGGCTGCCTCAATTGCTGTCGCTTCATCATGTAGCTGAAGGCTATAGCGTAGCAACATGGCCGCACTCAAAATCATTGCAGTGGGGTTGGCCTTACCTTGGCCTGCAATATCCGGCGCGGAGCCGTGAATAGGCTCGTACAGGCCGAACGTCCCTGTACCCAACGACGCCGACGGTAGCATCCCCAGCGACCCCGCCAGCACACTCGCCTCATCGCTCAGAATATCCCCGAACATATTACCGGCGACAATCACGTCAAAATCGCCGGGGCGGGTCAACATGTGCATGGTAGCAGCATCCACCAGCAAATGTTCTAGCTCTACATCACTATAGTCCTCGTGAACCTCCACCACGGTACGCCGCCACAAACGCATTGCCGCTAGTACGTTGGCCTTGTCTACGGAGGTCAGTTTCTTACGCCGCCCCTGGGCCGCACGGAAAGCGACGTTTGCTACACGTTCGACCTCACCACGGGTATACAGCATGGTGTCGTAGGACGAATCCCCATCACCTTGTTCTTCACGTTGGCCGAAGTAAATGCCGCCTGTCAACTCGCGCACGAACAGCATATCCACCTGCTCTAACAAGTCCGGGCGGAGGGGGGCGTGTTCTGCTAATGCTGGATATGTTTTAACGGGGCGCAGGTTCGCAAACAGGCCGAAATGCTGCCGAATCTTCAGCAAACCCTGCTCTGGGCGGACGGTCGCTGTTGGGTCGCTCCACTGGGGACCGCCGACCGCACCCAGTAGAATCGCATCTGCCCCCTCACAGACGGCAATCGTCTCATTTGGTAGGGGATTTTCCGTTTTGTCGATGGCAATCCCACCCATGAGCGCCTCTTCGAAGGAGAACTCATGGCCGAACATGCTCGCGACCCGTTCCAACACCTCAACGGCTTTCCCCGTCACCTCCGGGCCAATACCATCACCCGGCAATACTGCAATCTTTGCCTTCATCGGTATGTATATGTCCTTTCTATGCAAAAGGCTCCCAAAGTCAGGGAGCCTCACTAATTTCAACCTCAACATCCCCCGACTGAAAGCCGTTAAACGTGTTCACACGAATGGTGTACTGCCCTGCTGCCAGGGATAAACCGACTAGCGCCGCATCATTGGGCGCGAACCCATCCAGCGCCACAGCACCATCATCATTATAGGCGACACGGTCCATATCCGCATTCAGCACCTCTAACACGACATCCAGCACGTTGCCCGCGCCGTCGTCGGTGAGCGCCCGTGCGGTAATGGTGACCGCCTGTGTATCGTCGGCGTTGTAGGGAAATGCGATGAAACCCGCGCCTGGGAGCGTAACCGCTCTTGGCACACCCAGCGTTAGCGGCTCCGCAATTACATCGGTTGGCACCGCCGTAGGTGGGGTGCGCGGCTCTATCGTTGGGCGGGGTGTGATCGTTGGTATGGCAGGCGGTGCGCTGCTACACGCGGCCAACAGAACAACCAACGCACCCCAACACAGGCGTTTAGTCTCCAGAACCCACCGCCGCCTGCGCAACGTCAGCCTCATCCTCTGGAACAGCCACGCGCAACCCATACTCCACACTGTCCATCAACGCCAACCAGCTTGCCCTGATGATGTTGGACCCGGCTCCGACGGTGCTCCAGCGGCGCGCGCCCATCTGTGTGTCGATAAGGACGCGGGTAGTGGCGGCTGTACCCTGGTCACTGTTGAGAATACGCACCTTGTAGTCCACTAGTTGAAAGTCACGGATGTGCGGATAACGTGCCATCAGCGCCTTACGTAAGGCGAGATCGAGCGCATTCACAGGACCATTCCCCTCGGCAGCCGTGTGTGCGATGTCGCCGTCAACCTCGATTTTCACCGTTGCCTCCGCCAGCGGGCCACGCCCACGACGGTCCTCAACGATGGTTGTAAAGTCGATCAGGTTGAAGATCGGCTCATAGCCGGGTTGGGCGCGAAGCAAACGAATCGCAACAGAGGCCTCGGCCCCCTCGAAGACATACCCCTCGTTTTCGAGAACCTTAATCTCCTCGAGGACCTGCACCGCCTCAGAACTGTTCACATCCAGGCCAAATTCCTCAGCCTTGCTCATGAGGTTACCGCGCCCAGACAGGTCCGACACAAGTACGCGCATCTCGTTACCCACTAGAGTAGGGTCAATATGTTGATAGCTATCTACGTTACGGCGAATCGCCGCAACGTGAATGCCACCCTTGTGTGCAAAGGCGCTCTTGCCCACGTATGCGAGGTGATTATCCGGAGCGAGGTTCGCGACCTCAGCCACCGTCCGCGAGACGTGCGTTAGGTACTTGAGGCTGTTTGTGCGCACACAGTCGTAACCCATCTTAAGTTGCAAGTCCGGGATAATACTACACAGGTTCGCGTTGCCGCAGCGTTCACCATAACCGTTAATCGTACCCTGAACGTGTACGGCCCCGGCTTGAACCGCCGTTAGCGTGTTGGCGACAGCCAGTTCACCATCGTTGTGGGTGTGAATGCCGATTTGCACGTCAGGGAATGCCTGTTGTACGGCTGTTACCAGCTTAGTGACCTCCCACGGCATAGAACCGCCATTGGTATCACACAGCACCACACAGTCTGCGCCACCGTCTACGGCTGCCTTCAGGGTATCGAAGGCATACTCTAGGTCTAGCTTGGTCCCGTCGAAGAAGTGTTCGGCGTCGTAGATCACCTCTTTACCGAGCGACTTCATGTAGGCGACACTCACACGGATAATCCGCAGGTTCTCCTCTGGCGTTGTGCGTAACACATCGGTAACATGTAGCATAGAGGTCTTACCCACCAGCGTCACAACAGGCGTTTGTGCATCCACGAGCGCCTGAATATTTGCATCATCCTCCGGCTCGGATTCCTTACGACATGTCGAGCCAAAGGCCGCGATACGGGCGTGTCTCAAGTTCAGGGATCGCACCGACTCGAAATAGGCAGCATCTTTGGGATTGGACCCCGGCCAGCCCCCTTCGATGTAGTCCACACCTAGGTCATCTAGCAAATGTGTGATCCGCAGCTTATCCGCCAGTGAGAGCGAAATCCCCTCACGTTGGGTTCCGTCGCGCAGGGTTGTATCGTAGACGGCAACACGTTTCGGCATGTGGTGTTAGTCCCTTACTACGTCCGTGTTGACGCGCCTGCCATTGTTCGTTTCGAAGGCAGCGATGTCATCGTCCAAGCCCAGCAGGTAGCCCATCTGGTCTACCCCGTTGAGCAGGCAGTGCTTGGAGAACGCATCAATTGGGAAAGTCACCTTGCGTCCATCCGGCAGGGTGAGCGTCTGCTCCTCCAGGTTGATCTCAATCACGGACCCTGGATCCTCTTCCGCAAGGCTCACAAGCTGACGATGGGTGTCCTCATCCACCTGCACCGGGAGCAGGCCATTCTTGAGCGCGTTGTTGCGAAAGATGTCTGCGAAGTAGGTGCTTACTACGGCCTGTAGACCAGCACCCTTCAACGCCCATGGCGCATGTTCACGCGAGCTACCACAGCCAAAGTTATGCCCGCCGATGAGCACCCCCGCATTCTTGTACTCTGGCTTGTTCAGTACAAACTCCGGCTTCGGGTCGCCGTTCTCATCGTAACGCCAATCCGCAAAGGCGTTCAAGCCGAGGCCATTTTTATCCGTCACCTTGAGAAAACGTGCTGGGATAATCTGGTCCGTGTCAATATCGTTGATCGGCAACGGGGCCATTGTCGCTTTAAAGGTTTTTACAGGTTCCATAGGTCTTTACCGTCTCTAACTGTTTCAGTATTCAACAGGTCTGAATATGCCGGGCGATACACAACCGCCCAGCACAAACGATACCCTTATGCCAGCACCGCGTCACGCTCACCAAGGACCACACGCGGGTCGGTGATGGTCCCGTTAATGGCAGTAGCGGCTGCGGTTAATGGACTAGCAAGGAAGGTGCGCCCGCCTTTGCCCTGGCGTCCCTCAAAGTTGCGGTTGCTGGTGCTAACTGCATACTCGCCCGGTGCAAGCTGATCGCCGTTCATGGCGATACACATGGAACAACCCGCCTCACGCCACTCTGCACCAGCCGCCTTGAATATCTCGTCTAGCCCCTCAGCCTCGGCCTGCTTCTTGACCTGTTGGCTACCAGGCACAACCATCATACGGACGTTATCTGCAACTTTACGGTCCTTCATCATGCTGGCAGCGAGACGCAAGTCGGAGATACGGGAGTTCGTGCAGCTACCCAAGAACACCACATCTACCGGCTTACCTAGCAGCGACTGCCCCGGCTGCAAGCCCATGTAAGTTAGCGCCTTGTCCAGCGCAACTCGCTCACTGACCTCTTTCATCTGGTCGGGGTCTGGTACAGCATCGGTGATCCTCATGCCCATACCGGGGTTCGTCCCGTAGGTAATCATCGGCACGAGGTCATCGGCGTTGAGTTGCACAACAGCGTCGAATTCGGCATCTTCATCCGTGGGTAGCTCGCGCCATTCTTCAACCGCCTTATCCCAGTCGGCACCCTTCGGCACACCCGGACGCCCCTTCATGTATTCGAAGGTAATTTCATCCGGCGCAACCATGCCTGCACGCGCACCGCCCTCGATGCTCATGTTGCAGATGGTCATACGGCCTTCCATACTTAAGTTGCGGATCGCGCTACCCATGTATTCCAGCACATAGCTTGTACCACCGCCGACACCGATTTTAGCGATGATCGCCAGAATGATGTCCTTTGCAACGATGCCCTCACCAAGTTCACCTTCAACCTTGATTGCCATTGTCTTCGGCTTGTTCTGTAGCAGCGTCTGTGTTGCAAGAACATGTGCAACCTCACTCGTGCCGATGCCAAAGCCCAACGCGCCGAACGCACCGTGCGTGCTGGTGTGGCTGTCACCACAGACAATGGTCATCCCAGGCTGGGTTAACCCCTGCTCCGGCCCGATCACATGCACAATGCCCTGCTTCTCTCCGCCCAACTGGAACAACGGAATCCCGAAGTCTGCGGTGTTCTTGATAAGTGTGTCGAGCTGCTTCTGCGCCAGCATATCCGAAACCGGGATAATACCGTCGGCGTTCTTGGGGATAGTGGGTGTGCTGTGATCCATTGTCGCCAACGTCTGATCCGGGCGGCGCACCTTCAAGCCACGCTCCCGCAACTGGGAAAATGCCTGCGGGGATGTCACCTCATGAATGAGGTGCAGGTCGATGTACAACACCGCCGGGGCATCCTCCGTCTGCGGACGAACGAGGTGCTTCTCCCATACCTTCTCAAACAGCGTCTTAGGCTGTGACATATTTGTACTATCCTTAGCTAACTACAAGTTAATTTCATCAATCAGGCGGGAGATCATCCCGCCCGGCACATACACTTACTGCTTGCGAGTCACACTGACCGTCGCTGCCTCACCCTCCGGCTTGTGGAAACCATGCCCCGTGTAGGCCAACAAACGGTTTAGCGCCGCCAGGTACGCCCGCACACTCGCGACAATCACATCACCGTCTGCGCCGTAGCCACCAAACGAGCGTTTGCCGTCCAGCGTAGTAATGCGCACCGTCACCTCGCCCAGCGCCTCAATACCCTCTGTCACCGCGTGGACGTGATACTCCGCCAGGACGTTCTTCGCGTCAATAACAGCGTCCAAAGCCCGGAAAGCAGCATCTACGGGACCAACGCCCACAGCGGCCTGGATGATTTGCTCACCCTCATTTGTCCGCAACTTGGCGGTGGCCGTGGGCATTCCCATTGTTCCACACGTTACCTGAATCTCGTCGAGAATGAAGAACTCCTCTAAGTCGCCGACCTCGCCAGCCATCAAGTTTTGCAAGTCCGCATCGGTGATGTTCTTCTTGGCGTCTGCCAGGTCCTTAAACCGCTTGAACACCTCGTTGAGCTGGTCGCCTTCGACATCATAGCCCAACTCTCTCAAACGCACCTTCAACGCGTGGCGTCCACTGTGCTTGCCCAGCACCAGGCGGGACTGGCTCAGGCCAACTGTCTCCGGTGTCATGATCTCGTAGGTGCTGGCGTGCTTCAACATGCCATCCTGGTGAATCCCTGCCTCATGAGCAAAGGCGTTCGCGCCAACGATAGCCTTGTTCGGCTGCACATACATCCCGGTGTAGTTACTGACCATACGGCTTGTCTTGGTGATTTCCTCGGTGACGGTGTTCGTGCGGAGGTTGTAGAAGTTCGGGCGGGTATGAATCGCCATAACAACTTCCTCTAGGCTCGTGTTACCAGCACGCTCCCCAATGCCGTTCACCGTCACCTCCACCTGCCGTGCCCCCGCGTGGACACCCGCCAGCGTGTTGGCCGTCGCCAACCCCAGGTCGTTGTGGCAATGTACAGACCAGATCACACCACTACCCGGCCCAGCGCCCGGTGTCTCCGCAATCAAGTTGGCAATCGTCTCACCCCACTCATCCGGTGTAACATAACCGACTGTATCAGGAATATTCAGCGTAGTTGCACCGCACTCAACGGCCACTGTCAGCACCTGTAACAGATACTTCATATCCGTACGGCCCGCGTCCATTGGGCTGAACTCAATGTCATTGCAGAGGCTTTTTGCTAGTGTCACAGCACGGCGCACGCGCTCCAAGCCCTCCTCACGAGTGAGTCCTGTCTGGTACTTCAGGTGAATATCAGATGTTCCCAGGAAGGTGTGGATACGCGGCTTGGCTGCATCCTTCACACCCTCCCAGCACTTTAGGATATCGCCCTCAACCACACGCGCCAGCCCACAGATGATTGGGCCACCCTCTTTACCAACCTCGCGGCTGATGCGCTGCACTGCTGCCAGGTCATCGGGTGACGCCGCCGGGAACCCAGCCTCGATTACGTCTACGCCCAGCTTGTTTAGCTGACGGGCAATCTCCAACTTCTCCGCGCTGGAGAGGGTTGCGCCAGGGCTTTGCTCACCGTCACGCAGGGTCGTATCGAAGATGATGACGGTGTTATCGTCGTATATCCTTGTCATGTGGGGTATTCCTCTCATTCACTGATTTAATTTGACTTTCACAAAAGCACGTAAGATCACTAAGGTCAGTTTCCGACAAGGCCATTACCCCCTTTCTTTACTTTGGCGTGGCCGGGTTTCGCATCCACAATTCTGAATTAGTCCTGTTGCTTGATCTTCTTGGCGTCTAGGAAAGGCATCATATCGCGCAGGTTCTCGCCGACTTCCTCAATCAGCAGGTCGTGTTCCTGCTTACGGCGGGCGTTGAAGTTCGGGCGTCCTTGCTTGTTCTCCTCAATCCAGCGGTCCGCGAAGTCACCGTTCTGGATGCGATGCAGCACGCCGTCGAACTCCTCTTTGATGAGGCCTTCAATCTTATCCCCAACCTCGTAGCCGCCATGCTCTGCGGTGTTGCTCACGCTATACCACATGTAACTGAGGCCACCCTCATACATCAGGTCCACGATGAGCTTGAGTTCATGCAGGCACTCAAAATAGGCGACCTCCGGCTGGTAGCCAGCCTTCACCAGCGTCTCGAACCCAGCACGAACCAGGGCAGTCGCGCCACCACAGAGGACGGACTGCTCACCGAACAAGTCCGTTTCGGTTTCTTCTTTGAATGTAGTCTCAATCACACCAGCGCGGGTACAACCCACGGCCTTCGCATAGGCCAGCGTGTTCGCCTGTGCGTTGCCGGACGCATCCTGATAGACAGCAAATAGCCCAGGCACGCCAGCACCCTCCTTGAATACCTCACGGACACGGTGGCCCGGTGCCTTCGGCGCAACCATCGACACATCCACTGTCTCCGGCGGCATGATCGTCTTGAAGTGGATGTTAAACCCGTGCGCGAACATCAGCATCGCGCCATCCTTAAGGTTCGGCGCAATCTCTGCCTCGTAGACGCTTGGTTGTACGGTGTCCGGCAGCAGAACCATAACCACATCACCTGCGGCGGTGGCCTCTGCGACTGTCGCGACCTTCAAACCATCGCCCTCAGCCTTAGCCCAACTGCTGCTACCCTCACGCAAACCAACCACGACATCCATTCCATTGTCCTTGGCGTTGAGTGCGTGTGCGTGTCCTTGGCTGCCAAAGCCGATCACGGCAATAGTCTTACCTGCCAGCAGGCTAAGGTCTGCGTCGTCATTGTAGTAAAGCGTTGCCATTCAAAAGCCCTTCCTGAGTTATCATAGATTATTTCATGTATGGGGCAACAGGCATCTGTTGCCCCAGTTTCACGTTGCTTTAGACGTGGTTATGTAGCCCGTTGGCTTCCGACTGCGGGAATTGCTTCTTGCGAACAGCCGGCGGCTCGTAGGATGTGTCAATGATACGTGTGCCGCGTGCCATCGCCACGATACCCGTTCGCACCATTTCGATAATGCCGATGGGGCGCAATTCCTCAATACATGCCTCAACACGGGTTTCAGTCGCTGTAATTTCGATAATTGCTACATCGGTTCCGATGTCCACGATACGCGCCGGATAACGCTCACAGATTTCTGCCACGCTGTTGTACGAATCAGTATCATTCGTCCGTACTTTAATCAACGCAAGATCGCGGCTGACGTAGGGTTGATCGCGCAGAATCCGCACGTCAATGACGTTGACCATCTTCTTGAGATTCTCGGAGATCAACCGGGCATTAGAGCGGCCTGTGTCCACAACAATCGTCATACGAGAAACGTGTGGGCGGTGGGTACGCCCCACCGTCAAACTGTCCACATTGAAGCTACGACGGCGAAACATGCTCGCGACACGGTTCAGCACACCGGGCTTATTTTCCACCAGGGCCACCACTGTAACCTTTTGTCCCGCCTGCGCGGGTGTTGCCTGTTCAGTCATGTGTTAGTCCTTCTTCTCCGCCTTAGGGCGGCGAATCATGTTGTCTAAGTCTGCCCCGGCTGGAACCATCGGGTAAACCATATCGTCTTTCTCAATCACATACTCGATCAGCACTGGGCTATCATGGCTCCGGGCAAATTCCACAGAGGCCTCGATGTCTTCGCGTTTGGTCACGCGCATACTCGGCATTCCATAAGCATCGGCCAACTTGCAAAAATCCGGGTTCCACATTGGCGTAGATTGATACCGCTCGTCGTAGAAAATCTCCTGCCACTGGCGCACCATCCCCAGGAAACCATTGTTTAAGATTGCGATGTTGATGTTAACCCTCTCCTGCATTGCCGTCGCCAACTCACACAGCGTCATCTGGAAACCACCATCACCGACAATCGCCCACACTTCTTCTTCTGGTTTCCCGAATTTTGCCCCGATGGCCGCCGGAAAACCGAAGCCCATCGTTCCCAAGCCGCCGCTTGTAAGCAACGTATTTGGGCGACGATGTGGGTAATACTGCGCCTCCAACATCTGATGCTGGCCTACGTCCGTGACCGTCACAGCGTCGCCCTTTGTGTACTTCCACAGATCGTTGATGACCTGTGGACCGATGAGCTTGTCCCCTGTATCGGCATATAGAATATCGCGCTCGTTCGCGTCCTCCTGCCAATCACGGATGCGGTTCAACCATTCGCTGTGCTGTGCGGTTTGGAGTTTCGGCAACCACTGCATCAATACCGTCTTCAGGTCTCCAGCAATACCCACCTCAACTGGCACGTTCTTATGCAACTCGGACGGATCGATATCCACATGAATCTTCTTGGCTTTTGGCGCGTAGGTCTTCAGGTTGCCAGTTACACGATCATCAAAGCGCATACCCAACGCAATCAGCAGGTCTGCCTCTTGAATCGCATGATTCACCGCTGCGTCACCGTGCATCCCCATCCAGCCAATCGCCATCGGATGATCCGGCGAGATCGCCCCCTTACCCAGCAGGGTCAGCGCCACCGGGATGTTAGCACGCTCTGCGAGTTCCCGCACCTCCCCAACTGCCCCAGACATCAAGATGCCATGACCGCCCAAGATTATTGGACGCTCGGCCTCATGAATGAGGGCCAACGCTGCCTCAACTTCATCGTCGGATGCCAGACTCGGCGGTTGGTAGCCCGGCAGGGAAATTTCACCCTCCGGGTAGACAAATTCCGTCTTGGCGTTCTGTACATCCTTTGGCAGGTCGATCAACACAGGCCCAGGACGGCCCGTCCGCGCAATGTGGAATGCCTCACGGACGACATAGGCCAACTCCTCCACATCCGTAACCAGGTAGTTGTGCTTCGTCACAGGGAGCGTAACCCCCGTTACGTCTGTTTCCTGGAAAGCATCACTACCGATTGCCGCTGTCGGTACCTGTCCCGTAATCGCTACCACAGGTACGGAATCCATCATGGCCGTCGCCAATCCGGTAACAAGATTCGTCGCGCCGGGGCCACTAGTCGCCATGCAGACGCCAACTTTCCCGGAGGCACGGGCGTAACCGTCCGCCATGTGGCTTGACCCTTGTTCGTGGCGAACCAACACATGATGAATGTAGTCGCGATACTTATACAGTGCGTCATAGGTTGGCAGGATCGCCCCACCCGGATACCCAAACACAACATCAACGCCTTCCCGTAGAAGGCATTCCACCAAAATGTCCGACCCTGTTAACTCTGGCATGTCTGAAACTCCTCTTTCAAGCTAATCACCACTGGTGGCTTGTGTCTGACGAACATGGGTTAACCAACCAAACTTATCATCCTGAGCGCCGGACGTAATGCCGAAGAACATGTCCTGCACCGCCTTTGTGACTGGACCACGGGAGCCACTTCCAATTTCGATGCGATCCACCGAGCGAATCGGCGTAATTTCCGCTGCCGTTCCTGTGAAGAACATCTCATCTGCCACATACAGCATCTCACGGGGGAGCGACTGGAACCGCACCTCATAGCCCAGGTCCCGCAGGATTGCCAACGCGCTGTCCCGCGTGATGCCCATGAGGATTGAACCGGCGGCAGCCGGAGTATAAACCACATTACCACTAACAACGAAGACGTTCTCGCCGGCCCCCTCACTCACCAGGCCGTTCTGATCCAGCGCGATTCCCTCCGTGAAGCCATTATCCTTGGCCTCCATACTGACATATTGGCTATTGATATACTGTCCGCCAATCTTACCAGCCGGGGTCAACGAGCCGGGGTTCATTCGCCGCCAAGAGCTGACGGCAACATCCACACCGTTCTCGATGGCCTCTTTGCCAAGGTACGCGCCCCACTCCATTGTAATAATCGAAACGCCTGTAGGCGATGTGCGCCCCTCCAAGCCCTGAAGGCCGCTGGGGTGTGCCCCACGATAGACCAACGGACGGATGTAACAGGAATCATGACCGTTACGGTCAATTGTCTCCAAAATCGCCGCGTTGATCTCATCTTCACTATAATCTAGGTTAATCCGGGCAATCTTGGCGGAGTTTACCAGGCGGCGCGTGTGTTCGGCCAAGCGGAAAATCGCTGGGCCATCTGGCGTTGCGTAGGCACGAACGCCCTCGAACACACTGGATCCATAGTGCAGCGCATGTGCGGTTACATGAACGGTTGCGTACTCGTATTTCACGAGTTCACCATTCATCCAAACCCATTCGGCAGTTGCCATAACGACCCTTATCCTTATCTAGTTACCGAAACAAAAGAAAACACGCCTTTGACCGCTCTTATTTAACCGTTGCGGGCGAATCAGCAGCGAAAAGCGCGTCTCCAAAAAAACATGAATGCACAGGCTCCTAACCGAGGGAAGTCCTCGGCGGCACCCGTCACAGAGGTACGATGTTGTGGTGAGCTTGCGGCATTCATGCTGATTTCATCCTTATTTCTTAAACTGAAAAAGCCCCCCGTTTGGGAGGCTTTTACTTTTGACGTTTTGTTCGCTGAAACCGTCGCCACCCAAACACCTAGAACCCGCCGATAATCACGACAAGTACAAGAACAACGTTGATAAGCCCAAGAAGGTTTACGTTACGAGTGTTTACGGACACGAAACTGTTACTTTCGTCTGATTTCAAAAGGATCAGATATGGATAAGAGAGTAACGAGCTTGTCAAATACTGTCAAGCCGAACCCCTAGCATCTGTAGACTTAAGCAAAATTTCATATAGTTTGGCCCGGTTTTGTTGTGCATAAGCTACAACTTATAGTCGAGAATTTCCCTCGCACGGGTAATCTGCTCACGAACTGCGTCTGGGGCAGTCCCACCCGGGGCACGACGTTGCGCCACCGCCCTATCGAAATCAAACACTACCACGACATCCGCCTCGAACAAATTC
>CAYWZS010000131.1:0-12569 GCA_964462905.1 uncultured Anaerolineaceae bacterium | reverse complement strand
AGGGTATCGACCTGATGTGTTACCTCCACGACGCGATGCTGGCGCAACGAGCGGGGATAGCGGCTCCGGCGCTACTGTAGAACACAACCTCTATTTCAGCCCGATTTACCCTCTGAACAGATGTCTTCCATGTATTGCTGCCTCAAAAATAATGGAATTCCAAGCTCTTGCCACCCCAACCTCTTGGGGTTTTGTGTGTTGGTTGGGCAAAATGCTGGCCCACAAGGTACGATTCTACGTTTATAATGAGAGTAAATAGCCACCAGTTGTGAGGAAATAGGGGATGCCGGAAACACCAGACAAAAAACCAAACTCGGACAATGACAACAACAAAGATA
Organism: uncultured Anaerolineaceae bacterium; assembly: GCA_964462905.1. Taxonomy (GTDB): domain Bacteria; phylum Chloroflexota; class Anaerolineae; order Aggregatilineales; family Phototrophicaceae; genus DAOTTY01. Next base: position 12,231 of record CAYWZS010000131.1, on the reverse strand, counting down.
TCGATGTCGATCTGTTTAGTCGCCTACCCGCGCCGTCACCATTCCGCCGTCCATTTCCGCCACCTGCCGCTGAAGAAGAAGACCCCATTGAGGAATTTTGGGTGAATTTCTCCATGATTACACACACGGGCGAACGCTTCTCCCTCTCCGCATGTTTTCGCAACCGCAAGCACTTTAACGCCGAGATGCACAAGTTCGAGACAGCAAAAAACATGCACATCGTTCTGCGAGACATCAACGACGAGGCGCTTGTCATCAAACGTGACGCATTGCTACACGCGCTACCGGCTGATGTTGACAGCCCCGAAAATCGTAAGCCCTGGTAGCTGCCGACGATGAAGGTTGTATTTTTTGGGGATAGCCTGACCTGGGGGGGCTACGGGGGGGACTACGTCGGGGTGGTACGGGCGCTCGTGGGTGGGCAGCACGAGATCATCAATGCGGGGGTTGGGGGGAACACGGTCGTCAATCTCTATCGTCGCTACGAGCAGGATGTCTGTGCCCATGAGCCGGACGCTGTGTTTATCATGGTAGGTGGTAACGACGCTGTCAGTTACGCGCAACCTGCCACCCGCCCCTACTACCGCAAGTCAATGGGCATTGACGACGGGTTTGTCTCGCCGGATACCTTTGAACAGACCTATCGCAATCTCATTACAGAACTCCAGGCCAACTACATCGAAACATTTATCGGTTTAGAGCCAATGGAGTCTAACGCGACTGTCGTGACGACCCTGCGCGACTACAACGCCCGTGCCCGTGATGCCGCCCGTGGCTACAATGTTCCCGTGTTGGACCTGTTCGAGACGTTTGTCCCAGCGTCCCTGCCTGAACGCCCAAACGTGAATTTGCATTTTATTCAGCAGATCGCCGCCCGTGAGCGTAGCGGTTGGAATGACTGGTACGGTGCCCAGGCCGAACACGGCTATACCTATACCTTTGACGGCGTACACTGGACGCCAAAGGCCGCAACCCTGGCCGCCCAGCAGATCGTCGCGTTTATAGGCTTGAGCTAGGTGTTCACGGTAAATTTGTGATTGCACTCTTGTGAACCCCTATAGCCTTTGACAAGCGGCCCAGAACGCACTACGATAGCGTTCTGGCTGGCAACGCACGAGCGATAGGTAAAGAAAAATGACGATAACTGAGGTCAAAACGTCCGAAACTCGGTTGGATCGGCTAAATGCCCAGGTCCGGCAGGTGATGGATTATGTGTTAGAGGTGCGGCGCTTCGGGTTCTTGTTGCTCGTGCTGTCCCTATTGTCTGGCATTTATGGTTATTCAGTCGATAACCGCAACCCCGATGGCACAATAAATTGGAACTGGAGTGTATTCGTCCGCGAATATTACGCCAACATCAGCTCCGAGTTGGGTAGTGTTGCGGTTACCGTGTTGATTATCGACTATTTGAATGATCGCCGTCAAAAACAGGAAGAAAAACAGCGGCTCATCCGGCAGATGGGCAGCACCGAACATGGTTTGGCGATGAACGCCGTGGAGGAGTTGAAGGCGATGGGGGCCACCAAAGACGGCTCGCTCGTGTCGGTCAATTTGGAGAATGCACGCTTAACCGGGGTGCGCCTTGGGAGGGCCGATCTGCGAAAGTCTCGTATGGACTTCGCAGATTTCAGCACCGGGCACCTGTACTTCGCTAACCTGCAAGGTGCGGACATGTCCGGCAGTGACCTGCGCGGGACGGTTCTCACAGGGGCGAACCTGCACAATGCCGACCTCGTCGCCGCTAAACTCCAGGGGGCGTTGATGTCCGAGGCGAACATGGTCAACTGCAAGCTAGACAATGCCTTGTTCGACGAAACGACCCAACTTCCCGATAAGTCCAACTGGCACCCCAAAACGGATATGCGCCGCTTTACCGACCCCAAGCACCCGAACTTCTGGCGCTCAGAAATGCCAGAGTCGCCCGCATATGATCCACCCCGCCAGACGCACGCCCCCACGGGCCAGTAATCATGCAAATTGAACGCTGGGTGTTATGTGTGGTCGCGCCGCCTTTGGCTGTGATGGACAAGGGGATTAATGAGGTCATTGTCGTGGCGTTTTTTACCGTGCTAGGTTGGGTGCCAGGGGTTATGGTTGCCTTTGGATTTTGTGTGTCGGATATCTACTGGAAACGCCAGTATGCCGAACGCGCTCGCACGCTGGACGCAATGCAAAACGATCTCCAGCAACGCACGACCTTTGTCAACTTGCCGGACCATCACCGTTCTGGCGCAGACCGCTATGAAACCGCGCTACGCGGGGAGGCAATGCGCCAGCGCCACGAGAGCAAAAACAAACGCAATAGAGGTACACATCATGAGCCGTAAACCGCAAACAGAATCACCGAGCATTTGGCGTGTGCTTGCCGCGATCCTGCTACCGCCCTTGGCTGTACTAGACAAGGGTTGGGACAAGATTCTGATTACGACGTTTTTCTGGTTTTTTATGTGGCCTGTGAGCATGGGGGTGGCCTTTTACTTCTTGCTGGGTGGGCGTCAATATGATAAGTGGAAGGCGAATCAATTTGGGCCAAGCCAGTACAATACCAAACCCAAGCGCGAGGAGCCAAGATACGCCGAAACCGAACCCCGCACTTACATCGAACTCGCCGACGGTGAGGTTTTAGAGGTTGTAGACCCAGACGACGAGGACCGCCTGAACCGTCTCTCGCGATAGCCTGATTACTAGGGCATCGCCGCATTTTATTAGAAGTCGGTGGTAATTCCGTGCCAGATTGTCACACGACGCCTGTGTTGGCCCTATAATGACAACAGGCTCGTAAAAATTATTGACACGGGGATTAACTCTAGCGATGGCACGTCTCTCTTACAAAGAACGCGCACGGCAACGCCGTGAGCAAGAGATACTCAAAACCGCCGCCCGGATGATCCGTGATGATGGTTATGTCAACCTCAACATGGACGATCTTGCGGAGGAAGTCGGTATCTCTAAGCCAACACTCTACCAACACTTCAAAGGTAAAGATGACATGGTCGCTAAGGCCATGTTGCACTCTATTCAACAAATGGAAGTTTTTCTCGATGAGCAGGAAGCGCCTTCCGCCCTGCAACGGCTAGAAGACTTGCTCGGCTACATGCTACAGCAACACACAAACCCGGACGGTTTCTCTGTCGCCATTATGCGCGACGGCGGCTATGGCCTCAAACACCTTACCCAGCCGCCGCAAGACATGGCAGAGACGCAGATGCGCGTCGGTCAGAAGATCGCAGCGTTGGTCAACCAGGCAAAGGCCGAGGGCAGCATCCGCACGGAGATCCCCAACGTCGTCGTGATCGGGATGTTGTTCTCATCCGTGAGTATCCTCCAGGGGCCGACGATCATGCGCGACCACACAGATTCTACTGATGACATTATCGAGAACACTATCGCCGTGTTCCGCCGGGGGATGAGTACAGAACCACTCTAACTTTCGGGGGAATCCACCGATACAGACCCAACCCGAACCGGACCCAAACCCACCTGATCCCCGGATGTGCCATCTGCCAGCGTGACAGGTAAACGATCCTGCGGCGCATCCTTCGTTGCGAACATCGCCAGGCTCAACCAATAGTCACCGTCTGGGGCGTTTGTCGGTAGTGGGAGGGTGATCTGGTCGCCAATCAATTGCCCCGGCCCCCAGCAGGTTGTCGGGTAGTTTGTCTGTCCCCCCTGCCAGATGACACTCTCCGGCGCGACGGTCCCGTCCGGTCCCACCCACAGCGCCGAGAACCAATAAGGCGTGGTGGCACGCTCTGTCACCTGCCAGTTCAACCCCAGTTCGATGCCGTTATCCGTAACGGTCGCCCTCCACCCATCCAGCATAAACGTTTTATCGTAGACCGCGTTCGCAGCCTGCATATCGGCAATCATAACGGGAGCATCTGGCAACGGCTTCATGTCAATTGCGTCGAACACGTCCCATGTCGTCGTCAACGCGACGAACAGCGCCGCCGTCCCCGCCCATACGGCCCAACGGTGGTGTTCGCGTAGGAAACCCGCTGCGCTCAACAGCACGAACGGTGTGAAAAACGACCACACCCGCGCCGTTTCGCCCCGCGCTGTTCCACTCAGCACCAATACAACTATGGACAGCCACAGCGCCAACGCCAACCCACTCCCCGCCATACGCGGACGAAACGCCGCCGCCACACTCAAAATTACCAGTGGCAACCCGGCATACAACGCCCAGTCGTAGGTGTGCAGCATCAGCCACGGCAGATAAGCACGCTCAAGGTCCAGGTGGATTGAGAAGGACGCATCGAGAATCGCCAGGGGAGACGGCCCACCGATGAGCATCCATGCCGCCCAGGGAACGAGCGCCCCCAACCCCACCCACAGCCCGACCACGCCCGGACGCCATAATGGACGTGTCCCACGTTCGTGTCGCCAGTAGTGAACCAGCGTGTAGAACCCCAACACCAGCGCAAACGGCACCGGGGCGAAGTTCATAAACGTGGACAGCCCGTAGACGAATCCACCGCCGACCAGCCACGGTGCGCCGCGCTCCAACCCGTGATGAACCAGCATAAACGCGACCACTGCCAACAGTGGGTAGAACGTGTTCCACGAGCCTGCAAACGCTGCAATTGCCGGCACCAACGCCCAACTCAATGCAACCGAGCCAACCGGGACGTTCAACCGCCGTGCTGTGTGCGCCAACGGAAATACCGTCAGCGCGGCCCACAGCGGCATGAGCATTCCAAACCATGCGGAGGCCCACTCCGCCGAACGATATTCGAGCAAACTATAGTTCCAACACTGGTACGGCACTAGGGCCGCGCCCATCGGGGTTGCCAGCGCCGGGATGGTACCTAATAGCGCGTTCAGCAAATCGTAGAAGATGGGAATACCGGGGGGAACCAGCAACACATGTCGGCTGACTGTCTCGTTTTCGGGATCGTAATCACGAGTACGCTTGTCCCAAGTGCGTAGCGTCTCAAGGTCCATAAAGTCGAGTTCGGCGGCGGCGTGGTGCGGTCCTGTTGCGACTAATGAGGCTACCCGCGTGAACAGCGTGTAGCCGATGCTGTCGTGCTGCCCGTAAACCACCGCCAACGTCAGCGCGATACTCCCCACAAAAGCGTAGACCACCGTCAACCGTTCCTGCTTGCGGAGCAACCATCCGCCAACCAGATAAATGACCGCCAGACCCGCAACAAGCGCCATCTTCGAAACGGGAATCGGATTGTACGGCCAGCGCCAGCCGAACCCACCCCGCAAGTACGGGTGCAGGTCTACCAACAGCGCCAGCGCGAACAGCGCACTTACTAGGGACAGTAGAGTTACCGGTTGGCGGAGACGCTCGCGCATAGGGTTTCCGTGGAGGACTGTGGACAGGCGCGTCGCAGTATAGCACCACGCAGGAAGTGTGCCAACGACGAGTAACTACTTCGACAATGTCATAATATTGCGAACGATATGGAAGAATGCGTTCTGTGTTATGTAACTGGTTGATTTACAGAGTATACAGGTGCTCGATGTGATCCACAATGCGTTTTTAGGGCAGCCTTTCATGCCTACTGTCAACACCCCTAAGTAATTACGATCATTGTTAAAGCGCATCACCCGCCCCAATGATTGCGTCCACCTCAATCTCCACCAGATACCCCGTGCTAACCAACGCGCTAATCTCAACCAGCGTGTTTGCTGGGCGAACCCCACCAAAAAACTCACCGTGAACCGCCGCAACCTGTTCCCACTGCGTCGCATCCACTACGAAAACCCGCGTCCGCACAACGTCTTTGAGCGATGCTCCGGCCTCCATCAACGCCTGTTCAATCTTCTCGATGACAAAGCGTGTTTGGGCTGCGTAATCATCACCGACGATGTTGCCGTTCGCGTCGGTGGCTGTCGTGCCAGAGACAAACACCATGTCCCCGGCACGCACCGCCCGCGAGTAGCCCATCACACCTTCCCAATGCGTCCCGCTGGAGATGTTTTTGCGTTCCATCGTCACATTACTCCACCACGATCAGCGATTGGTAGCCTGTGGTCAGGGGTTCCCCCCCACTCGGACGCGCCACAACCACATCTTCCACACGGGCGGAGAAAGTGTTGAACTGTGTGATGCTCGGCTCAATCGTAAACATCATTCCCTCTACCACCGGGGTATGGTCAATCTTCGTCAGGAAGGGGGCCTCATGAACGTCCATGCCAATGCCATGCCCCAGCCGATGCCGGAACGTCTCACCATAACCCGCGTCTTCGATTATCGCACGCGCAGCGGCATCAACCTCAGCACATGTCACTTCGCCAGCCCTCAATGCCTCGATACCCGCACGCTGTGACGCCATAATTAGGTCGTAGACGCGCTGCTGTTCCTCATCAGGCGCACCGAACGAAACCGTGCGCCCGAAGTCATAGCAAAATCCATCCGGCATCGCGGCTCCTAAGTCAAATAACACGGAAACGGGTGCGGTCAGCACACGCGGCCACGTCGCCAGCCGTTGCCCAAATTTGAGCGGGTGGTTCGGGCCGGAGTTATATAGCGATGTCGTGAAGGATGGCCCCAAAGCCCCATGACGCTTTAGCTGGTAGTCCACCTCAGCAATGATGTCTAACTCTGTCATGCCAATCTTGAGCTTCGGCAACACATCGGCAAAGGCCGCCTCGGTCACGGCCCCTGCGCGGCGCATCGCCTCTATCTCCTCAGCAGTTTTTACGGCACGTTGCGGGTTCAATAACTCGGTCGCAGAGATGTAAATCGCATTAGAAACTACCCCCTGTAGGCCAGAGATCGTCTCGCCTTTGGCGTGGTCGCCAACGGCAATCGTTGGGCTGTCACCGATGCCGAACCCCTTCACAATATCCGCAACGAAGGGGGTTGGGTCGTCGAACTCACCGAGAATCCGCACCTCAATATTTCCTGCGTCGGCCAAGTTACCGAACTCCGCGCTCATACGTGTTAGTGCCAGTAGCGCCGCGCCATTCGGGGCGATCCATGCGCCCTCTAGCCAGCCGCCGGGATGCAACACTGCACCGAAGTTCGGAATATCGCGGGGAACCCCCGTCAAATACTGCAAATCCGCAGAAATGGGAAAGAAACAGAGGTCGGCCTTACCAGCCATTGCCCCCTGGAAGGTTGCCAGACGCTCACCATAGTTCATGAATTGCTCTCTTTCGGAGTGTTTCAAACGAAAACTTGTCGCAGAATATACCACGCCGCTACCGGACTATCAATTTTTGCCGAAAGTGTAGGTATTCGTTAGAATAGTGAGCTATTGGATAGAATATTGCTAAATATAGAGGAGTATCTTCCATGAAACGTATTTCGATCCTATTGGTTGTGGCTTTACTGGCGACATTGGCGCTGGCAAGCGTAAACGCCCAAGAAGAGGAAACCGTGCTGGTCATCGGCCACGCCGAAGCCACCGACTCGTTGGACCCGGCACGCGGTTTCACTCAGACGACAGGTATCGTCAACCGCGCCACCTACGACACGCTCGTGACCTTCCCGGATGAAGGTCCAGGCGAAATTCTGCCGTGGCTGGCAACCGAGTGGACTGTGTCTGAGGATGGCCTGTCCTACACCTTCACGCTGCGCGAGGGCGTAACCTTCGTCAGCGGTAACCCGGTAACAGCCGATGATGTGGTGTTCAGCATTGAGCGCCTGCAAAACGTCCAGGGCAACCCCGGTTTCCTAGCGGACAACATCGAGAGTGTCGTTGCCAACGAGGACGGCACGGTCACGTTTACCCTCGCCGTAGCGCGTTCTTCCTTCCTGTCCGAGCTGAGCAACTACGCCTTCAGCGTAACGGACTCCGTAGCCATCATGGAGAACGGTGGGACGAGCGCCGAGGATGCTGCTGAGGCCGACGCCGCTGAGGTCTTCCTCAACAGCGCCTCCGCTGGTACGGGTGCTTACATTCTGGAGTCCTGGGACCCGCAGGTAGAGACCGTGATGGTCAAGAACCCGAGCTTCTGGGGCGAGGAGCCATACTTTGACCGTGTGATTATCTCCAACATCCCGGAAGCCGCCACCCAGCAGCTCGCGCTGGAAGCTGGCGATATCGACATGGCGCTGGACCTCACCCGTGACCAGACGACTTCCATGATGAGCAACGAGAACATCGAGATCTTCAGCGGCCCCAGCGTCTACACGCACTTTATCCTGATGAACCAAGACAGCGAGATCGGTGGGATCGTCAGTGACCCAACCGTGCAGCTTGCGGTGCGCTACGCCCTGGACTACGAAGGCTATAAGGCGCTATGGGGCGGTGCCACCCCGCCGACCAACCTGACCGTCGGCCTGTTTGGTGCCTATGGTGAAGAAGAGGCTTTCACTCGTGACTTGGACCGCTCCCGCGAGCTACTGGCCGAGGCGGGTTACCCAGATGGCTTCGACATCACGCTCAACTACCCAGACTTCACCTGGCAGGGTGTGAACATGAACACCAACGCCCAGAAGATTCAGTCGGACCTCGCCGAAGTGGGCATCAACGTGGCACTTCAGCCGGGTGAGCTTCAGGTTTCCCTGGAGGAGTACCGCAACGGTGAGCAGGGATTCGCCTACTGGTTTTGGGGACCGGACATCCTGGACCCTGCCGACGTGTTGAGCTTCTTGCCTGGTGGTAAGGTTGCCGATGAGCGCCTCAACTGGTTGGTAGAGAACGTTGAAGACCAGGAACTGCTGGACCTGATCGCTGCTGCTGAGGTCGCCACGGATCCGGATGAGCGCGTTGAGCTGTTCGGCCTACTTCAGGACAAGCTCCAGGAAGCCGGCCCGTATGCGCCGTTCAACGTGCCGTCCATCCAAACGGCTTACCTCGTGGACATTGAGGGCTATGTTTTCCACCCACAATGGACACTGGATGTAGCCATTCTCAGCCGCGCTGAGTAAGCAATTCCCCGATATGGTGGGGCCATGTGCTCCGTCATATCACCCCCACACCCGCTAACCCCTTTTGAATTGAACGGGTACCCCATGAACTTTGGAAGATACCTGCTCCGTCGTGTACTTATCACGATTCCCCTACTGCTTGGCATCACGCTTGTCTCATTTTTGATCGCAAATGCCGTCCCTGCGGACCCCGTCACGGCCAGCCTGCCGTCAAACGCACTCAATAATGAAGAACTGGTTCAGGCCTTCCGTGAAAAATGGGGATTAGACCAACCGCTACACGTCCAGTATTTCACCTACCTGGGGAATTTGCTTCAGGGAAATATGGGCATATCAATCAAAACCAGCCGCCCCGTGATCGAGGACATCCGCCAGTTCCTCCCCGCGACGATGGAACTTTCCACCTATGCCACCATGGTCGGGATTACCATAGGCATCAGCTTCGGGATATTGTCTGCGGTTTTCCGAGATTCGATTTTAGACTACTTGTTGCGGACTTTTGCCCTCATCGGCGTTAGTTTCCCTGTGTTTTTGCTGGCGCTCGCTGGTCTAGCGATCTTCTATGCGGAACTCGGTTGGGTTGAGGGGCCAGGCCGCCTCGGTTTTCGCACGGCGGACCCACCAACAATAACCGGCTGGTTCACACTAGACGCGCTCTTTGCAGGGGATATCGCGACTTTCCGCGAGGCATTCTCGCACATTATTCTGCCAGCGGTTGTACTGGGGAGCTTCATCAGCGGGACGATTGCCCGTGTTACACGCTCTTCTATGTTGGAGGCCCTGGGTGAGGACTTTATCCGCACCGCCCGTGCCAAGGGACTTGGCGAACGGGCCGTTGTGCTGCGGCACGGCCTGTCTAACGCGCTGATCCCGGTCGTTACGGTGATCGGCCTCAGCTTCGGCAATTTACTGTCCGGTGCGGTTCTTACAGAGTCTATTTTCGCGTGGCCGGGGCTTGGCCGTTATATGTTCCGCGCCTCCACCTCCCAGGACTTCCCTGCGATCATGGGTGTGAGCCTGCTCATTGCGTTGATCTACATCGTCGTCAACTTCGTGGTAGATATGCTCTACTTCTTCATCGACCCACGCATCCGAAAATCGGTGTAATCATGGCTACAACTATCGCAAAACTCGAAGAACAGCACACCGAACCCAAACGTAGCGCCCGCCAGGAGGAAATTTCAGCCTTTTTTTACCAGGTGCGCCGCAACCCCCTGATGATTATCGGCTTTGTCATTGTCATCCTGTGGATCTTGATTAGCACATCTGCGCCACTATTGGCAAACTTTGGCCCCCTGGAACAAGACGTTGTCGCACGCTTACAAGCCCCCGGTTACACCAAGACCAAAGTCATTGATGATGTTGAGATCACAAAGCAGCATCGTCTGGGCACAGATGAACTCGGACGCGATATTTTTAGTCGGGTGATTTACGGTGGGCGCATCACCATCCCCGCCGGGATGGCAGTGATTTTCTTCGGTAGCATTGTTGGGACTGTCGTCGGTGGTATCTCTGGTTATGTCGGGTCAATCTACGACGACATCCTCATGCGTCTGACAGAACTATTCCTCGCCTTCCCGACGATCATTCTCGCGCTGGCAGTGACCGCCGCGCTCGGCCCGGACCTGCGAAACGCCATTATCGCGCTAGTGATTGTGTGGTGGCCGACTTATGCGCGTGTCGTCCGCGGATTGGTCCTCGAACTCAAGAACCAGGAATTTGTGGAGGCTGCAAGGGCCGTTGGCGCACCTCATTCCTATATTCTATTTCGGACGATTCTTCCGAATGCGATTGCACCAGCAATTGTGCTCGCCACACTGGACATCGGCAATGCCATCTTGACGTTTGCTGGCTTGAGCTTCCTCGGCCTCGGTGCGGAACCCTCTTCGCCAGAATGGGGACGCATGGTTGCGATTGGCGTGGACTTCTTCGACCAGTGGTGGATGTGGTTGTTTCCTGGTACGGCAATTGCCAGCCTCGTGATGGCCTTTAATTTTATTGGTGACGGCCTGCGCGACATCTCCGACCCGCGCACCCGCAAAGCATAGGATGGTGGCAGATGAACAATCCCACTGTAATGATTACCGGAGCAAACCGGGGCATTGGACTCGCATTTGTCGATGCTCACCTGAACGCCGGGTTTACCGTGTTCGCAGGCTGTCGCGCTCCCCAGAGCGCCACCGACCTACAAACGCGGACCGAGCAACATGCCGGCCACCTCACGGTGCTACAACTGGATGTCACCGACGACAAGTCAATTCAGGCCGTCGCCGAGCAGGTTGCAGAGGCCACCTCACACCTCGACCGACTGGTGAACAACGCGGCGATCTTTCACACGACGCCGTTAGCCGAGATCACCCGCGAAAATACACTCCACACCTTTGAAGTGAACAGCCTTGGCCCGGTCTTGGTATTCCGCGCATTTCTGCCACGGCTACAAGCCGCTCCCCGTCCGCTAGTCGTGAATATTTCATCCAATCGTGGCTCTGTGAGCGGTCAAATGGACGCGAACCTATGGGACTACGCTGCATCGAAGGCCGCCATGAACAGCTACACCCGCAAGATGGCGTTCACCCTGGCAGCAGATGCCGGTATGGCCGTGGCGGTTGACCCCGGTTGGGTGCAGACTCGCATGGGGGGTGAGGAAGCAGCACTTACCCCATCCCAAACCGTCGCCTCTATGATGACACTGCTTGACGACCTCACCCCGGAGAAAAATGGCGGCTTCTTTCGGTGGGATGGGTCGGTACCCCCTTGGTAAAGCGAGCACACAATGTCTGAACCCATTAACTACCACGGACGGCGCTTTCGTATGGCGTCCACAAGCACAGGGGACCATGAGGCGGTTAGCGGCACGGTGTTCGACTATCACCAAGAAGGTGATGTCGTGCATTGCCACTACTATGGCGGCAGTGTCCGTGAGGGACGTATGATCGGCATTGTCAGGGAAAACGGCGTTCTGACGATCCGCTTTACCCACATCTACACGGATGGGCGTATGGCAAGCGGCAAAGGTGAATCTGTCCCCGAAGTATTACCCGATGGCCGCTTGCGTATGTACGAGACTTTCACCTTCTTCGACAACGGACATCGCGGCGAATCCATTGTTGAGGAGATAGCACCTCAGCCAGAAACGTAACCCGTTTTGCGTTTGTGAGCCAGGGGATAGCGGCGTATCACCCATTGGCAGAGCACGAGCAAAACCAATGCATTCAGCAGCAAACCCACACCGATAAATTCCAGGCCAAAGACAGGTGTTAGGCCACCCAGGATTCCTGGTATGAGCGCCGCACCCAGCCCCCCCCCCCCCCCCCGCCACGCTCCCATCAGGGTCCGAAGGCCCAAACCAAACCCCCTGGGCGGCCCTGGGGTCAAAAATGGGGAAAAAAGGG
>CAYWZS010000130.1:0-12594 GCA_964462905.1 uncultured Anaerolineaceae bacterium | reverse complement strand
GACCTCAAACAGACGACGATGATGACCGCTATCGGTGCGGCGGCTGGCGGATTGGCTGCCGTTTCCATCGGCGGACCCGCTTTGCTCGGTGCAGCTATCGACTTTACGGGCGGCGTGGGTTTGCTCGGCGGCTTGTGTGTTGGTTCGGTAGTGAACTGCAACCCGCGCCCCTGCCTTAGCAAACATCAGCGCGATATGCCGCCCAATACCACGTGACGCGCCAGTCACCAGGACATTTTTACCTGAAAAGTCAAATTGCATCGGAAATACTCTCTGTGGGGGGCTTGTAGGGCTTATTTCCTCATAATCATAACAGATTTCTGTGACATTGGTCATTTCATACCCCGAATTCGTCATGCCTTGGTAGATTTTCACAGAAATTGTGGTCCAATAGTGCTAATGTGATGAGGAGAAGATTAGAGGGCTTTACTATGAGAGACGCAAACACCGAGAAGATTGGGGTGTTGCTTGTTAATTTGGGGACGCCAGATGCCCCAACGGCATCGGCTGTGCGTCGGTATCTCGCGCAATTTTTGAGCGATCAACGTGTGGTGGACTATCCCCGGTGGATGTGGATGCCGATTCTACACGGGATTATTTTACAGAGCCGTCCGCCCAAGGTGTCCAAGTTATATCAGCGCATTTGGACAGATGAAGGATCGCCGTTGTTGGTCCACACTCAACGCCAGGCGGACGGATTACAAGCCCTGCTGGGCGATAACTACGCAGTGGCCTATGGGATGCGTTATGGCAACCCCAGCGTGGAGTCCGCAATAAGTCAACTTAAAGAGCAAAACGTCAACCGTATGATCGTATTCCCGATGTTCCCACACTTCTCGACCTCGACTGTCGCTTCGGTCTACGATGAGGTCATCCGTGTGACGTTAGGACGCCCTAATAACTTCTACCAATACACCAACTACGACGTTCCAGCGTTACGGTTCATCCCCTCCTACTTTAACCACCCAACCTACATTAAGGCACTCCGCGACCGCATTGTTGAACATATCGCCGAACATGGCACGCCGGAGAAATATGTGTTCTCCTACCACGGTGTCCCGCGTCGCTTCATCCGTAGCGGTGAACCCTATCAAACACAGTGCATGGAAACGTCAAAGGCATTGGCGAAGATGCTGGAGCTAGAGCCGGACCAGTGGTTAACGACCTTCCAGTCACAGTTCGGGCCAGAGCAGTGGATTGGCCCGGCAACCGATGACACGCTGGAGGACCTCGCCACACGCGGCACAAAGCATGTGCTGGCGATGTGTCCCGGTTTTGTCGCGGACTGCCTGGAGACTACCGACGAGATCGGCACGGAAGCGGCAGAGACCTTTTTTGAGGCCGGGGGCGAGCGCCTGAGCTTTGTCCCATCGTTGAACAACCATCCAACGTGGTTGGAGGCCATGGCCGTTATCGTGCGACAGGAGAGTGCCGGTTGGTCTGTCCCCGTGTTGGACAAAACCGATCCCGTAGAGACTTTTTTGAGACTCGAACGCATCAAATAACCTATAGGGCGGAGGCACAAACGCATGGGACAGAAAACAGCACAAGTGGTGATTATTGGTGGTGGCATCAGTGGGTTATCGGCGGCCTGGGAGGTACAACAGGCCGGGTTGTCCTACGTAATGTTGGAGGCGGGAGACCGTTGGGGTGGCAAGATCGTCACTGAACATGTGCAGACAGATGCCGGAATATTCCGTGTGGAGGGTGGCGCGGAGTCATTCGTGGCGCGGAAGCCCGCCATTTGGCAGATTGCTAAGGACATGGCGGCGACAGACGAAGTTGTCTCTGATGAGAGCCACGCCACCGGAATTCGCATCCTCAACGATGGGATACCAATGCCACTGCCCATGGGACCGCTCAAGTTCCTGCGAACCCGGATGTTGACGCCACGCGGCAAGCTGCGCCTGCTGATGGAACCGTTCGTCCCGGCGAAGGCTGATAGTGATGATGAGTCGCTGGCGTCGTTTGTGGAGCGGCGCTTGGGGCCAGAGGCGCACGAACGCATGATCGGGCCAATCCTGGGGGGCATCTACAACGCAGACACCACTCGTCAGAGCATTATGGTCACATCACCCGTCATGCGAATGATGGAGAAGAAACACGGGAGCCTATTCAAAGCGGTCGCCGCGATGAAGTTCAAAAAGAAGCCAACGACGACAGACACTGCTGGCCCCCCTGGACGTTTCATTACCTTTGCGGACGGCTCCGGCGGGTTCATTAATGCGATTGTCTCGCGGCTGACGGGCGACTTACGGCTGAATGCGCCTGTAGAGCGGGTGCGCCTGGAAGCAGATGGCTACCGGGTGGAGGTCGCAGGGGAGGCGATCACTGCGGATGCGGTGCTGATTGCCACTCCTGCGAACGTCGGGGTGCGGCTGTTGGCGGAGGCTGCACCAGAGGCCGTCGCACTCATGGACGAAATCGAGCATGTGAACATTGGCACGGCCAGCCTCATGTATCCGAAGGCAGCGTTTGCCAACGTCGAACGCTTTACCGGGTTAATGATCCCCCAGCGTGAGAAACGTTGCATCGACGCGATTACGTGGACCTCCTACAAGAAGCCACAGACCGTGCCAGCGGGCTACGAGATGCTGCGGATTCACTTCGGTGGTGGCAACCCGGAGACGGTCACGATGCCGGAGGACGAGCTACTACGTGTCATCGGCGCGGAACTACGGGCGCTCATTCCTGGCTTCGACGCGAACCCGGTGGACTACCGCGTCTATCGTTGGGCGGACAGCTATCCGCAGGCCGACGTAGATCACTTAGATCATGTTACCGCCATTGAGGCGGCGCTCCCGCCGGGGGTGTACGTCACGGGGAGTTCGTACCGGGGCTTGGCCGTGCCAGACTGCGTGGGGCAGGCGGTAAAGACCGCACGAGCATTAATTGGGCAGTTTAATGAGGAAGAACAAGGGTAAACGGGATGAAACGAGTATTGGGGTTTTTAAATGCGTTACGGTTAGCAGGATTCCCGCTGGGCTACGGCCTGACTGGGGCGCTGATGGGGGGTACGCTTAACCGCGTGATGCTGGCAGAGTTCAACATGGGGCCGGCGCTGGTCGGCCTGTTCTTTGCGGTGCCGATGATGGTATCGCCACTGCGGGTGTGGTTCGGCTACTGCTCGGACGGCTACACGATCTTCGGGCGGCGGCGGGAGCCGTACATCATCGCAGGGGCATTGATTACCGGGCTGGCCGTTGCGCTGGCTGTGGGCTTAGCCCCTAACGCGGCGAGCAACAACACGCTCCTGATCGTGGCGCTAGTGTTAGCGTTTGCGCTCTATGGCGTGGGCCGCAGCCTGGGCCACAATACCTTTCAATCGCTCGTTTCGGACCGTTTTAGCGGCAATGCGCGGCCACGGGCAATGGTGGCACTAGAGGTTGCGACCCTGCTCGGTCTGGTGATCGGCGCGGGCGGGTTGAAGGTGATGTTGGGAAACTTCAGCCCGTCTCGGTTGTTGGCGGTGACGCTCGGCGCGATGGTCGTCATGGTGACGCTTACAGCCTTAGCGGCAATCGGCCAGGAACAGCGCGGTGAACAGTTGGAGCAACTCAGCGAGCAGGCCAGCAAGATGCCCTTCCGCCGGGTATTGCGCGAGGTGGTGCTGTCCGATCCGCAGATTCGTATGTTCTTCGGGATCATCATGCTGACGTTCGTGGGGACTTTCGCGCAGGACGTATTCTTAGAGCCATACGGCGGCCTCGTACTGGGGATGCCTGTTGACGAGACAACGGCGCTCACGGCTCGGTGGGGGATCGGCGTGCTAATTGCCATGCTTATCAGCGGGATGTTCCTGGTGCGCTACCTCGGCTATCTCAACGTGCTACGGATTGGACTGGTGTTGAGTATGGTCGTTTTCGTCGGCGTGATCGTCTCCGGCTCCTACGGCAACGTGCTCAAGTTCGAGACAA
Organism: uncultured Anaerolineaceae bacterium; assembly: GCA_964462905.1. Classification (GTDB taxonomy): domain Bacteria; phylum Chloroflexota; class Anaerolineae; order Aggregatilineales; family Phototrophicaceae; genus DAOTTY01. Next base: position 8,677 of record CAYWZS010000130.1, on the reverse strand, counting down.
TGGTGTTGATGATGGGCCTGGGGACGGGCACCGCCGGGGCAGGAATGTTGGCTGGGTTAATTACGTTCACAACGCCCGTCCGGGCCGGGTTGTTGCTTGGTGTATGGGGGATTGCCAACCTCGCGGGGCAGGCGCTCGGCGCGATTATCGGCGGCATTATCGTGGAAACGATGCTACGCATTACCGGGGACGCCTACGTGTCCTACTCGGCGGTGTTCGTGGCAGAGGTCGTCATGCTACTGGCTGCGTTTGCGCTGACGTTGCGCTTCCACCCGGAAGAATCGTCCGTGACAGTGGAGGCACAAGAGGTCGCGCCTGCAATGGCGGGGTAGGTTGCTTTCGTGGGGAACCGTTTGTGGTTCCTCATACTCCCTTGTTTTTCTTCGCTTCACGCTCGGCCTTTTTGCGCTGTTTACGTTCCTCGCGCAGTTCCTTGATCGATTTCTCCGGCGCGAGCTTATCCGGCATTTTGGGTAACGGCGGTGGCTCAAACAGTCCCGGGAACAGCGGCGGGCGTTTCTTGTTGGGGTCAGGCTCTTTATGGCCGAATTCGACAAGCAGGTCGTCGTAGTCCCCGGCAATCATAACGGCGATTTCTTCTCGCTCAAACGCTGCCTTCGCAACAGGTAAAGCTTCCTCTATTCAATGTGCAATAACACTCCCGATCAAAAATCCATTGAACTCAGGATTGTTTTGGCTAGAGTCGCGCAAAAACTGAATCACGATTTCTTTAAGTGTATCGGTTTCCTCTGGATATCGATCAACCAGTCGTTCCAGACATTCCAAAAGTGTTATGGGGCTTTGTAACTCTTGGCGTTTTAGCTCCATGAAATCGTGGAGTGCACGTTCCTCGTCATAGGACAGCCGGCCTTCGCCATTGCACTCGGCTAGATGATCGGCACGGGCCTGCTATCAGTTGACCGGCTACGTGGGCGCGGCAAGCAAAGCCTGAAACTACCGTGTTTCTGGTTTCAGGGGCGGGTGGGCGTGCTGCCAGCATTTAGCTCGTTCACAGGCGGCGCGACGATTTACCCGGGGGTGGATGATCGCGTGTTCGCGGTAACCGGCGAACAGGTGGTGGATGTATCCGCGATAGTACGTTAGCGCATTGGTGTGAGCCACAACACCTCGTAGGGTGCAACCACAATCCGATTCCCACCAACCGCTTCATCGTTCAACACATTTCGCAACGCGATTTTCGTCTCAATCTCTACAACCTGTGATTGGTTGGTGACGTTGAACAGCGCAACCAACGGTTGGCCGTCCGCGGGCGTGCGGCGTAGGCCAAAAACAGCTTTATTCCCGGTGGCAATTACGGACTGGGCGCTGTTCGGGTGGAAAGCGGGCTGCGCGCGCCGCGCCCGAAGCAAACGAGCGTAGCCGTCGAAGATCAATTGGCGAAGTGTACCGGGCGTCTTGATGGCTGTCTCAACATCAGCAACATCCAGTTTTGCCCGGTTGATCAGGCGGCTGCGACCACCGGCCTCCATACCGGCGATATCGCTGCGCGAGCCGAGCAAGCTGTGAATGTAAACAGCAGGAACCCCGGCAAGGCTCATGGCAATTGCCTGGGTGACCAGAAAACGGCGGGCTTGCATCGTTAACGGTTCGTCCGGTTCAGTGACGGCATCAACATAGCTAATATTGAGTTCGTAGGGGCTACTGGTTTTGTCCGGGTTAGTTTTGTAGGACACGCGCCCGCCGACGCGCTCGACATGGGCGATCATCGCGGCAAGTTCATCTTCAGCCAAAATACCCTCCACCGGGCGGACGCCAATACCATCGTGTGAGGCAGTAAAGTTAAAGAAGGTGGTTTGTTCGGAGGGTGTGGTAAGCGATGCCACCCAGTTTTTCAACCGGGCACAGTCGCCGGAGAGCATGGTGTGAAAGAGCATCGGTGGTAGCGTGAAGTTGTAGACCATCTGCGCCTCGTTAAGGCCGTCCCCAAAATAGGTAACGTTCTCGTCGTGGGGGACGTTCGTCTCGGTAATAATCAGTGTCTCCGGAGCGATGGCATCCAGTACAGCCCGCATCAGTTGGATGACAGCGTGTGTCTGTGGGAGGTGGATACAGGAGGTGCCCGGTTCCTTCCAGAGATAGGCGATAGCGTCTAGCCGGATGAGACGTGCGCCGCGTGCGACGTAGAAAAGCAGGGCGTCAATCACCTTGATCAAAGTATCGGGGTCCCCATAGTTGAGATCGACCTGATCCTCGCTGAAGGTGGTCCAGACATAGGCAACAGAGCTGTCCGTGCGCTCGAATGGCGTGAGCAGCGGGGTGATGCGGGGGCGGGTGACGCCGCTCAGGTCAGTCGCGGGGTTTTCCGTAACGAACATATTGTGGTAGTCCGGGTCATTGGCGAGGAAGGCATGGAACCATTCGCTCTGGGCGGACATATGGTTGAAAACGGCGTCGAACATAAGGCCAAAGTGTTCTGACAGTCGCTCGACATTATCCCAATCTCCAAGAACAGGATTCACCGCGTAGAAATCCTCGACGGAGAAACCATCATCGGAGGAAAAGGGATAGAACGGTAGGATGTGAATGTCGGAGAACAACGGCTTGAGGTAAGCAGCGGCGAAGTCTGTGAGTGTTTGTAGCGGCGGCAGGTCGTCGTGCAACAGGCTATCGCCATAGGTGATGAGCACAGCATCCGACTCCGAAAAGCGTGCCTCAGCCTGTGACGCGGTTGACTGGCCCGGCAGCCGCTGCTTGAGCGCCGCTGCGACATTAGCAGCGGTCTGGTCATCGTAGATTTGCTTGAGAATTGAAAAAAACGCATCAGCCATCAGCTTGCCCCTCTGTTGCTATCATATCCAGCACAATAGTCGTCCAACTTTGCTTGTCCGGGCCGAGGCCAGTGCCGGTATCTGGATGGAAGTACTCATGAAAGCCATTCTGTTCTACGAGTTCCGCCGTGCGTGTCGCCAGCTCCGCCGCGATGTTGTCCGCTCCGTAGCGACGCAGGCCGCCGTATATCAACCAGTTAACCGCCAACCACACGTTACCGCGCCAGTAGTGGCCCCCATCATAGTGGGGCGAATAGGTGGGGGAAGTCGGCACGGGATACTGTGGCCAATATGCCGGAGAGGTAAGCCGCTTGATGAGCGCATCAGCGTCAGTAGCTGGCAGGCAACCGCCAAATAACATTACAAACTGCGCGGCAGATTCCTGCATGCCGGGTGTTTCATCGGTTCCAAACAGATCAATACCGACGCTGTTTCGGTAAAGTTTCTTGTAAACGGCGGATTGGACGTGTTCGGCCTGTTCACGGTAGTGACGGGCGTCACCGGACAGACCAAGTATTTCAGAAATAGCGCCCATGCTTTCGAGGTCAGCAGCACGAATTGCGTTATAGTCAACGGCTTCTACCGAGAAAGAGCCGAAAGACTCAAGTATGCGCAAGTCGCCGTTGTGTTCGCGAAGCACCCCCACAAGCGCATGACGGGCGGCCTTTGACTGTTCATCTGTCGGGGATTGCAGACCCATCGCGGCATCCCATCGCGGCGAAGCATCCCAGCCGCTTTCCCACGGGTGTATCAGCGAGACGAGGCCGTCCTCGTCAGGGTCACGGCGGCGGTCGAACCAAGCGTGATAGGCCCGAAGTGGTTCATAAAGCTGTTCGAGCAGGTCGGTATCACCCGTCACACTATAAACACGGACGGCAGCAACGCCAATCAACGGGGGTTGGGTGATGATACTGCGACGGTCCGCTCCCCAGAGTTCGCCACCGCCACCGCGCCAGTAGCCCATGTGCGGGATCATCCCCCTGTCGTCACCCTCAGTAACCTGATGCGCAACAACACTGAGCAGTTCAGCGCGGGCCATCGCCGGGGCAAACCAGCGGTAGACCAGCGCGTGAAAACAAGAATCCCAGAGCCACTGATGCTCGTAGGTCATGGGGGCAGGGCGCGTGTAGCGGTATGTGCCAGACTGCACCTGATTGTGTTCTAAAAGCGCCCGGCAGCGAGCAAGCCACCGGGCATCTAAAGTCGGTTGGTTCATCAATCTCGAAATAACTATTTGACAAGAAGAGTGATATTGGTTAAATTTTACTTATCCGAAACGTTTCGAATAGGGCAAAAATAACATAGTTTTTGAAAAATGTCGAATTCAACACTCAAATCTATTGCGGAATCGACAGGTTTTTCCATCACGACAGTTTCCCGTGCGCTGGGTGGCTATGATGACGTGAATGCGCAAACGCGTGAGCTAATTCTTGCGGAGGCAAAACGGCAGAAATACCAGCCGAACCTCCAGGCACGCAACTTGAAAGGACAACAGTCGCAGACGCTGGGAATAGTCATCCCAACCAATGAAACCCATTCGTTTGATGACCCGTTCTTCAGCGCATTTATCGCGGGGATTGGCAACCGAGCCACACAGGATGATTTCAACCTACTGCTTGGGTCACAGTCACCGAAACGTCATGGCGAACTTGAAGCGTACAACCGCATCATCAATGGTCACAACGTGGACGGGATGATCCTGGTTCGTGCGCGAGAACACGATCCCCGTATCGACTACCTTCAAAAACGTGATGTGCCCTTCGTGGTTTTCGGGCGAGCCGGCGATAAGAACGACTTCCCGTTTATCGACATCGACGGCGAACAGGCGCAATACGTCCTTACACACCATCTCATCGAACGCGGGCATCAGTCCATCGCCTTTATCATGCCACCGAAACACCTGTCTTTCGCGCAGCATCGGCTACGGGGCTTCCGGCGGGCGATGGCGGGGGCGTCACTGCAAGCCCATGACAAATGGACTATACCGGCAGAGACAATGACGGAGGCGAGTGGGCGCGAGATTGCGCTTCGCCTGCTGGAGGGAAACCCGGTCCCAACCGCCATCATGGCCGGGAATGACCGGATGGCACTTGGTGTGATGGCGGCGGTGCAAGAGCGCAGTGGGCAAGTCGGGCAGGATGTAGCCGTAACTGGCTTTGACAACATCCCGGCAGCAGCACATGTTTATCCCGGTTTGACGACGATGCACCAGCCGATCTACCAGATTGGCGAACAACTGACAGATATTCTACTGGGAACCATCGCAGGGAATCCTCCAGGAGATCCGGCGAAAATTCTTACTGCTGCCCTCATTGTGCGCGGCTCAACAGTTCCGTCAGAGGGGCACAAGGGCAATAGCAGTGTTCAAATTTACTAGATTAGGAGAAATTGAAAATGCGTAAAACAATCTTGTTATTGCTGGCCTGTGTGCTGGTGATGGTAGTCGGCGGCGTAGCAGCACAGGATGCTGTGGTCGTCGAGTTCTGGACGACAGACAACGAAGAGTCTCGTGTAGACCGCTACGAGGAAGTAGCAGCGGCGTACATGGAGGCAAACCCGGGTGTCGAGATTCGGATTGTGCCGATCGACGAGGGCACAATCAGCCAGCGCATCGCGACGGCTGTAGGCGCGAACCGCCTTCCAGCAATCATCCGTATGGGTGTGGAGCGCGTCTCTGCGTTCTCCGCTGACGGACTACTAGATGAAGCAGCAGCATCGGCAGTCATCAACAGCATCGGTGAAGATGACTTCCGTGATGGTCCGCTGGATATGGTGACAAACCCCGAGACAGGCATATACGCGGCGGTTCCGTTTGACGGCTGGATCCAGGCGATCTGGTATCGCGAGGACGTGTTTGAGAACCTCGGGCTGGAGGCCCCGGTGACATGGGACGCTATCAACGCCGCATGTGACGCACTGCCGGGTGAGTTCGACCTGCTTTACGGGCTGACGCTCGGCACAGACCCCGGCCAGAACTACGGTCAGCAGGTGTTCGAGCAGGTAGCAATTTCCAACGGTGCATTTCCATTCGATGCAGACGGGAACGTGACCATGAACACACCGGAAATGATCGAAGCGTTGGAGTTCTACACGAACATGCAGCGTTGTGCACAGCCCGGACCGCAATACTGGCGCGGTGCGCGTGAGCAGTACCAGTACGGAACATCTGGCATGATGTTCTACTCCACCTATATCATGGACGACCTTGTTGACGGATCCGGGTTGGAAGATGGCGGCAGTGTCGATATTGAGGTGGATAACCTCACCGGCAATACCGGGTTTGCATCCTCAATGACGGGTCCGTCCGGCGACAGCGCGACCTATGGCCAGCTTGTGACACTGGGTATCACCCGTGATGCTCCGGCAGAGGCGCAGGCTGTAGTCGAGTTCTTTATGACAGAGGGCTATGACGACATCATCAGCCTGGAGCCGTTCGGTAAGGTTCCAGTGTTGGAGAGCGCAGTCGATGCGTGGTCAACCAGCAGCCCGTACTTCGCGAACTATTCCGAGGAAACACTGGCGCAGATTGCGGGCGGCTTCGACGTCATGCAGCGCTGGCTGTTCCGTCCGGACTACAACTCCACACAGCGAGCGGTGATCGGCGACATCGAAGGGCGTCTGTTAATCCCGACGGTGATCAGCAATATCGCAATTGAGGGCATCATGACGCCAGAAAGCGGCGCAGAGTTCCTTCAGGAAGAGGTCGAGAACTTGCTTGCCGAGCGCAGCGGCGAATAGCGATTTGCAGTGAGCATCCTGGCAAAGCTGCCGCGATGCTCCAGTCAGCTTTTATAAGGCACGACGGAGGGGCGTCTATAGGTCGCCCCTCCTTTAATGGACAAAATACTTAGAGGTTTTAACATGGCAGCCAAATCGGTCCGCCCCGATGGAATGGTAGAGTCCTCGTTACAAACGCGCGAAATGCGCCTGGCGTGGCTCTTGATCGCCCCAACAGCTTTTATTGTTTTCGGTCTCGTGCTGTTCCCGGCTTTTTTTAGTATCTGGATCAGTTTCCACGATGTAGGGCTGGATAACCTGAATAATGTGTTCGCGGCACCGTTTGTCGGTTGGGAAAACTACAGTGCTGTGCTGAACGATTTCGCGTTCAAGTGGCAGGGGCCACGGCAATGGGGCGCGTTCGTGACAACGATTGTCTACGCATTCTCATCGACTATCCTCACAATTGTTCTGGGGCTAGCAGCCGCAATCATCTTGAACCAGCGATTCGCGGGGCGGGGCATTGTGCGGGGAATTTTCCTGTTCCCCTACGTCGCACCGGTGGTTAGTGTCGCGTTTGTGTGGCGCTGGATACTCGGCCCAGGGCCGGATGGCGTGCTCAATCATATTTTGATGTCGATGAACGTGATCGACATTCCCAAAGGGTATCTATCGCAGCGGGGGTTGGCGCTGTGGCTGGTGGTCGCCTTCCAGGGGTGGCGCTATTTCCCGTTTGCCATGCTCATGATTCTGGCGCGGTTGCAAGCCATCGACAGCACATTATACGAGGCAGTTGAGGTGGATGGTGGCGGGACATGGTCGAAATTCTACCATGTGACGCTCCCAGCATTGCGTTACATCCTCGGTGCGATCTTCCTGTTGCGGCTGCTGTGGACGTTCAACAAGTTCGACGACATCTGGCTGTTGACGGGCGGGGGCTTCGGCACGAACGTGCTGCCAGTACTGACGTATCAGTTCAGTTTTAACAGCTTCGACTTCGGCAAGGGCGCAGCTACCGCCATGATCCTTCTGGTGATTCTGGTGGTGTTCATTGTCGTATATATCACGACCGTATTCCGCAATCTGGAGGAGGAATAATCATGGCAACACGCACGCAACAGCCCGTTCCAGCAGGCGAAAAGCGGTCGTTTATCGATCATCTAGCCGCACAGATGAACTGGCAGACGTTTGTCTTCTCAATTTCACTGTTTATGTTTCTCGCGTTTATCATCTTCCCGTTCTACTGGATGGTGAGTTCCTCGTTCAAAACGGGACGAGAGATCGGCGGTCGCGCTCCGGTTTACGTGCCAAGTGAACTGCGGTGGGACGCGTATAACGACCTTTTCAACCCGGAGGCAACCTACTATCAGGACTTCGCACAGAACATCCTCAACAGCCTGAGTGTAGCGCTGCCGACAGCGATCATCACGGTAATCATCTCCGCATTAGGGGCATATGCGATTGCGCGGCTACACTTCCGGGGAAAGGAGTTTTTGCTGAACAGCGTGTTAGTCGTCTATCTGTTCCCGGCAGTGTTGTTGATTATCCCGCTCTTCGCGATGCTCTCTACAGCGAGCCAGGCACTTGGGATCCAGGTGCAGGATAACCTGGGGGTGCTGGTCTTCACATATCTCGCGCAGACGCTGCCGGTGGCAATCTACATGTTAACCAGCTACTTCCGGACAATTCCGGAGGAGATCGAACAGGCAGCACAGATCGATGGCTGTACGCGGTTCGAGGTGATCTGGCGGGTGACGCTGCCGCTGTCCGTCCCGGCTCTGGTAACGGTAGGCCTATACACGTTCATGATTGCCTGGAACGAGTTCCTGTACGCGCTGATTTTCCTGAACGACCGCGACCTATTCACGATGCCGATCAAGATCAACACAATCTTCAACGACCCAGACAACCGACTCAACGTAGTGATGGCGGCATCAACCATCATGACGCTGCCAGTGATTATCATTTTCCTCGCGTTCGAGCGTTTCTTGGAAGAGGGATTAACAGCCGGCGGTGTGAAGGGATAAACAGACATACGCAAGATGAGTGGACTCAACTGGATGTTGTTGGCGAATCGATGACTCCCCTGAAAAAAGGTAATCCAGAGCAGAATTTACTACAATAGGGTCAACAAAAGTCAGCCAACCCAAACCGCCATGTATCGCAAAAAC
>CAYWZS010000129.1:0-12678 GCA_964462905.1 uncultured Anaerolineaceae bacterium | reverse complement strand
AAGTGCGTAGCACTAGCCCCAATCTTTTACCGCGAAGCGGTCGAAAAAATTTTGCCCTCCCCCTAAATTCCTCTCCCAAACGCTGCGCTGGGAGAGGACCAGCGAGATACAAGCCGGACAACCTCGCCATCACCCAACAGGACGAGAAGCGCCTCGTCGGCCCGCCGGACCTGGTCGTGGAGGTGCTGTCGCCGGGGACGACCAAGCACGACCGTCAGGAAAAATACCACGCTTACGAGGCGCACGGCGTCGGTGAATACTGGATTGTGGACCCGGTTCACGAGACGGTGGCGGTGTGGACGAACAAGGCGGGGCAGTTTGCGCTGCTGGTGTTCCGGCAAAACCGGGGCGTTCCCGGCGGTGACGCTCGCCACGCACGTTGAAATCCCCCCCGATTTTTAACGTCTAGCCCTGCTTCCATCGTCGCTTTCTCAGTGGTGGATGAGTGCGGCGCGACGGTGCCTATTACCTATATTACACTGGGCGAACTTGGCGTATGACTGGAAAGCGACTTATTGGATGAATTTGGGCATCAAGCGGCGCAAGATCGAGGACAAGATCACGGCCCATTATGAGGCGGTGGACTGGGGCGCGAAAGACGGGGCGTGGGTCGAAGGGACGACCTTCGAGGACTTTGTGTTCTCGTTCTTCGAGCTACGGCGCTACTACGAACTGAGCGATGATGTGGCGGTGGGGCTGGAGACATTACGGGTCTACATGGATGGGCTGCGGGCGTTGCAGGCGGTTGCGATGCGTCGTGATGTGTCTATCGACCGCCAGGAGACGGCCAAGCGGATGATCTACGAGTTGAACCATCAAGTTGAGGCCGTCATGTATGAGGTGGACCGCAACCGGCAGGATGGCGGCGGTGTGCCTGGCCCCGGTGACGGCAGCAGCACCAACGGCGGCAACGGGGGTATCCCGGTGATGGGGTAACTGTGCAGGTTACGGGCGGGCGTTTGGGTGCGCTCGTCCTTCCTATCCGCCTAAAGATTCGCTCTACGCCCTCCGTATCATCCCCCGAAAGACGCCGACGTGCGGTGTCCAAAAGGTGAGCATTTGCTGAAAATCACACAAAAGTAAAATTCTTGTAAATCGCAATTGCTTGACACACCCGCCGTTTTCGGCGTATACAGTAGTAGTCTAGGTTAGAGTTTAATGGCCGTGGCATAAGTGACGGTCGTTTTTTTTGTGGCGCTCACCTTGTTACGAATTGCACAATCTGCACACCTGGGCAATACCGAAAACAACTGACACTGAGGAGTTATCGAATGGTCGTGAGTATCCATCTTCCCATCAACGTTTGGATTGAATATCACACGGGCGACAACGACGCCCAAACATCTTGTGATGTGCTGGTACGAATGGACGATGGTAATATTTACACCGCCCACTTTGTCACGCTGCAACACCTACAGCGCCAGATGGACCTGAGCTATGCCGTGACCAGCACGATTGAATACACCCCCGCTGTGCGCTTTGCCACGCTAGAGCATCCTCATATTCTCGTAGACCGCCTGGACCGTGACACGATTGAGGATACAATTGATAACCTCATCGCCCAGGATGTCTTTGAGAGCCTGTTTACGCAAGTCACTGAGGACGAGGCCGACTTCACCGACGTGGAGCGCCGAACGACGAGCCATGTCGGCACGCGGGCCACCCAAGAACTCGCTGCTGTTGTGCTGTCGGATGTCCTGGTCGTTGAAAGCGACTAAACCCTGCTGTTGCGTAATCAGATATTGAGGAAATATGCCTGACGAGAAATATGAGGACAGCCAGCTTTACCGGATTCGGCATTCGCTGGCGCACATCATGGCCCAGGCCATGCTAGAACGCTTCCCAGAAGCCCAGCTTGCCATAGGCCCGCCCATCGAGGATGGGTTTTATTACGATTTCAACCTGCCCCGCCCCATCACCGACGAGGACGTGAAGTGGGTGGAGAAGCGGATGCGTAAGCTCTCCAGCCAGAATCACACGTTCGAGCGGCGCGAGGTGAGCGCGGACGAGGCCCGCGAGATGTTTAAGGACCAACCCTACAAGCTGGAACTCATTGGCGACCTAGTCGAAGGCCGCGTAGACGAAAACGGCGACGAGATCGCCGCGCCTGCCAAGACCTTGAGTGTCTACACGCAGGACTCGTTCACGGACCTGTGCCGGGGGCCACACGTCGCCAGCACCCAGGAGATTGACCCGAAAGGGTTCTCGATCAGCTACAAGCCGGTTGCCGGGGCCTATTGGCGTGGTAATGCGGATAATGACCAACTCACGCGGGTCTATGGGACGGCGTGGGAAACTGCCGCCGACCTGAAGGAGTACCTGCGCCTGCTGGACGAGGCCAAGAAGCGCGATCATCGTGTGGTGGGCGAGAAGCTCAAGCTGTTCACGATTAACCCGTTGGTCGGCAAGGGGTTGATCCTGTGGAAGCCGAACGGCGCGATCCTGCGCGACACCCTGGAGCGTTGGTTGCGCGATTTACAGGTGAGCCGGGGTTATCAGCCAGTGGTGACGCCGCACGTCGGTAACATCGAACTCTACAAGACGAGCGGCCACTATCCGTACTACGCGGATAGCCAGTTCGACCCGATCCAGGTGGACGAGGATGAGCAGTACATGCTCAAGCCGATGAACTGTCCGCACCATATTATGATCTACAAGAGTGATCCACACAGCTATCGCGATCTACCCGTGCGCCTTGCGGAGTTCGGCACGGTCTACCGTTACGAGCAGTCCGGCGAACTCAACGGGCTAACGCGAGTGCGCGGGTTCACCGTGGACGACGCCCACTTATTCGTGACGCCGGACCAGGTGATCCAGGAGTTTAAGGACGTGGTGGCGCTGTTCCAGCACGTCACGCAGACGCTCGGCATGGCGGACTTCCGCGCTCGTGTGGGCACGCGTGACCCAGACGGCGACAAGTATGTCGGCGACGATGCGCTGTGGGAGCGTGCAACCGAGGCCATCATCCAGGCGTGCGACGAGATGGGCCTCAGCTACACAGTGGAACCCGGCGAGGCGGCCTTCTACGGCCCCAAACTGGACCTCGTGATTAACGACGTGTTGAAGCGTGAGTGGCAGTTGGGGACGGTCCAGGTGGACTACAACCTGCCGGAGCGGTTCGACATTGAGTACGTTACCGAGGACAACGAGCGGGCGCGTCCCATCATGATCCACCGTGCGCTTTTCGGAAGTGTAGAACGCTTCACGGGTATCCTGATTGAGCACTTCAACGGGGAGTTCCCGCTATGGCTCGCGCCTGTGCAGGCGGTGGTCGTCCCGGTGACGGACAACCACAACGACTACGCGGACAAGGTCGCGGCGCACCTCAACGAGCGCGGCTTCCGCGCCGAGGTGGACAAGGGCCGGGGGCGCATGGGCGGCAAGATTCGCAATGCACGCGGCCTGAAGATTCCCTACATCCTGATTGTGGGGGATGACGAGGTGGCGAAAGAGGCGGTTTCCGTCCGCCTACGCGACGACACGGACTTAGGTGCTATGCCGCTGATGTTGTTCACCGCGCAGATGACCGAGCTTGTTGAGCAGCGGTCACTGGAGTTGGTGGTCGGCGCGGAGCAGGCGTAAGCATCGCTATATCACCAAAAAAACACGAACAGGACACCCGGCGGTGTCCTGTTTTTATGTCTGGTGTGGATAAATATTCGTCTGTCAGTTAGCTTGGCAGGAGGGCGGCCTGCTGTTCACGTTTGTGGCTTTCGATGAGGGCGGCTGCGCCTTCGAGTGTGTTGGTGTAGCGATAGTGCATGTCCAGGTGCAACATGCCGTAGGTCCAGCGGACGATGTTCATCATATCGCGGACCAGCGCATTATTGCCCACGATAACGCACTGCTCCTCTGGAAGTGGGTCATTCTCAAAGAGCCAGTGGACGTTACGAATCGCTTCAGGCCCGATGCGCCCACCTGTGGGCAGGCCGTTGACGTGGGGGAGCAGGTGTAGAACTGCGTAGACGGGTTTTTGGGCGGCGATCAAGATGTCGTTTTGCTCGTCAATAGCTTGACGGGCGTCGGCCCAGGTCCAACGGGAAAAGGCCTCTACGACGTGAATGGTCTGTGTGTCATCGTACCAGTAAAGGCGATAAGGTTTCGGCATCGTGGTTGGTTTCCCCAAAAACTACTCAAGTCTCGCGTGATGGGTGGCTAGACATTTCGTGGATTTTCCATTAGTTTATAGGCGTAAATCTACCCTGTCCACACATTAAAACCATAATTTACACATTTTACGCCCAATATGACGAAAATCATACACCAAACATAACATTTTTCATTTCCTGCTTACTAAAAATACACAGATCACTGTAGTTGAATAAAGATTAGTCCATCTCGGATCGGAACATCACCCGCCGCCGGAAGCCGGACGAAGGTGTCCGGCGCGTACCAGCCCAGGCGCAACGCCACGGCATCAGCGGCCATTGGGAGGGTGTGCGTAGACGAAAACACGCTTGCATCGGTCCAGGCACTTGTCGGGTAGCCGGGGAGCGGGCCGTCGCGCTGTGCCAGCAAGGTATCGGCGGCATCGGCTAGGCCGACCGTCAGCGTCCAGTCGCCGGTGATAGGCGCGAGGCGCTCCCACCACAGCGTAACCTGTAACGTGTCGCCATCCGGGGTGATGTCGTAGCCGCGCAGACGAACCTGTCCACCGAAGTCTATCGTAACCGGGGTAACAATCGGCGGTGGGACGTGATCGTCGCTCACCCAAGTTGGCCCCGGCCCAAACACCGCCCCGATGGGCCGACCCTCGCTGTCGAACCAGTCCACGAAACGCCCCTGGCCGGGGTCGGCGGCGTCCGGGACGCGCCAGCCGAAAGCGAGTTGCACCTGAAAGGGTGCGATGTTCGTCGGCGCACTATCCAGCGGGAACCGCACCCGGGCGCGGTAGGTTTGGCCGGGTTGGAGCGCGTCCGTCGGGGCCATGCCGGGGTAGGTGTCCACGGAACCGAGTGTTTCCCCGGTCACGGGATGGCGAGCCGTCACGAACAGCGCCGGGTTCTCGGTGTGTGTCCCGCTGAACACCAGATCAAGCGTCAACAAATCGCCGGGGGCCGCCTGTCTTTGACGCAATGTGTAGCCGTGCAGCGTGAGCGTCTCGGCGCGGGCGTTGAGCGGGGTGAGGTCCGCTGGGGGTGCGCCCAGCAGGTCCAGCGAACGATAGGCGGGCGAGAGTGCCGTCCACGGCGCGGCGACGGCGACAACAGCCAGCGGCAACACGGGTAGGATGAACAAGCGCCGCCCTAGAACCTGTCGCCAGCCGACGACCAGCAGTGGCGCGAAGGCCGCTAACATCGGGTAGAGTAGCCGCCCGTGCGAGACGTTGACCCGGCGGGTTGCGGTCAACAGCGCGGCGGCCACCAGCACACACACCAATATCGAAAACAGTGTGACCCACCGTGTTTCGGCGTCCCGGACGGCAGCCCACAGTGCCCCGGCCAGCCCGACTACGGTAATCACCGCCGCGTAGGTCGGCAGCCAACCCGGCCCCGCCACGTTGAGGTGGCCCAACGTCATCCAGAACGAGGTCCACACGCCGCCTACTTCGCTCCATGAGGGCCACGTCGGTTGCCCACGGGACCACAACCGCGCTGTGGCCTCCACTGCGAGCGGGTCGCCGTACAACGCGACGTTACGCGCATACCACCATCCCGCCAACAGCGCGGACATGCCCGCCAGCGCCAACAGGGTGCCCCCCCCCCGCCCCCACGAGAAGCGCCCCGTTATCCCGCCGAGCAACAGCGCCCCCACAACCACGCCGTAGAGCGTTAACCCGGTTGTCTTGCTGAGGGCAGCTGCCGACAGCACCACTCCTAGCGCAAGCGTATCGCCCCAGGTGATCGTTCGCCGTGTCCAGACTTGCAGCGCCAACATAGTCCCGACGGCGTAGACGGCGTTGGTGATGTTGTCGTTGTTAACGCTGGCGCTGATGTGGACAAAGGTTGGCAGCGAGACGACCAGCGCCGCCGCCCCTAACCCGACGCGCCGGTCCCACGCCAACGCCCCCGCCCGATAGACCGCCCACACCGTCAACAGGCCCAACGCCAGGCTCACCAAGCGCGCCGTCCAGACGGCGCGTGCCAGCGAACCATCGAAGGTCGGCGCATACAGCAGCACGTTCTCGTTGTTCCCCGAGACGGTGCCAATCGCCGCGAAGGGGTTGGCGCGAATCGCCGCGTCTAACGCGCTTCGGTCCCACAGTTGGACGGGGAGCGCCGCCAGCGCATAGTAGAGCGGCGGCTGATGCACCTCTACGTTGAAGGTTGCGAACAGGTCGCTACGGTTGCCCGCAATGCGTGGGAGTGTGCGCGTTTCAATCAGATGGTCGATATAACGGAAGTGGGCGGCCTCGTCCGGCGCTTCAAAGTAGGGTGTGTGGGCGCTGTAGACGATCCCCAGCAGGACGAACGTGACAATCAGGGAAAGCAGGACGTAACGATGTGACATGCGGACCTCGTGGCAAATATCAGGCCGCCGGATTGTAGTGGACCGTGCGCCGCCGTCAAGCGTCCGCGATGTAGGTTAGCACGCGCTCGGCAAGTAGGGCGCTTACGTCGTCGAGTTCGGGGTTTTCCACCAGAAAGCGCAGTGTGGGGGTATGGCGCTTGTCACCCAGGGCGACCAGCAGCGCCGAGGCCGCCGCCACACGCAGTTCTGCGTTGGACTTCTCGTTCGCGAGGTCGAGGAACTCCGCTGTTGTCTCCCACCCCGGCATATTGCCCATTTCTGTTCGCAGTGAGGTTTCAAACGTCAGGCCACGCGCCCCAAACCACGCCTCGCTCTCCGTGACGACTGCCCGTAGCCCCTCGCGAACGGCGGTGGCTTGGTCATCCAGCGGACGACGGTTCGCCAGCAGGTCCGCCACTTGATCGACAACCGCAGGCGTCAGGTCCACACCGACATTTGCCAATGGGCGCTTGAACTGGCGCAGGAGAATTGTGAACAGGTCCAGTAGGGGGGCGGTGGCGTAGGCGCTCTGGCGGGAGGGGGGCATGGTCATAGGGCGTGTCTCCGTTGTGGGCGGTGCGGCCCACTATCGCATAAAACGGAGCGTGGTTCAAGCAAGACTCAGATAACGTGCCCTCACCCTATGGCACTGCGGCGGGTGAGGGTACACAACCTGCGATGATTAGATGTTGGGGCGTAGCAAGACGACCTCGGGTTGCTCTGGGAGGCCGGTGCTGGTAACGCGCAACACGTCCTGTTCCTCGGCGTTGCTGTTGCCCATCGCCTTCAGGAACTTGTCCACGCCTTCAAGTTCCAATGCCTCTAGCCCGGGGATGGCATAGTGCATGGGCACGATGTAGTTCGGCTCAATCAGCGCGACAATCTCCGCCGCGTCGGAGGCCGTCACGGTGTTGCCACCCCCGCACGGCAACAGCAACACGTTCACCTCACCCAACTCCTGTACGAGCGACTGGTCTGGCACATGGGCGATGTCGCCCATGTGGAACACCGTCAGGCCGTCGTAGTTGATGTGGTAGCCCACGTTGTAGCGGTTGCCGTCCGCGCTCGCATAGTGCAGCGGCACCCCGGTGATGAACGTCCCGCCAATTTCGTACTCGCCGGGTGTGTTCAGGGTGTAGAACTCGCCTTTGAGCAGGCCGAGGTCGTTGTGGTTGGATGCGTTGTGGCTCACCGTAACTACGTCTGTTTTGGTAGTTCCGGCGGGTTGGATGCCCAACTGGGGGCCGTAGGGGTCGGTCATGACGGTCGTTTTGCCGCGCTCGGTGATGCGAAAACAGCTTAAACCATACCAGGTGATGTCCACTGCGAATGTCCTCGTTCGTCTTTGCCAGAATACAATGCTAGAGTATAGGCGAATCCGTCTATTCACGAAAGCACAAAGGTGAACATCCGTGCGAAATTTTCACTTTACCGAACTTGGCGCGGGGGTCGTCACGCCTTACGCGGACGGCTATCACCTGCACGTTCCGGCAACCGACGCAGCGACCTATCACGACGCGCAATTTGCCGACTACACGCTGGCGGATCGTGATTTTGCGTGGGAAGCGCCCGTGACGATGCGCCTGCGGGCCTGGTTCAACACGGCGGATGTGTGCGGGACGGCGGGGTTTGGCTTCTGGAACCACCCCCTCTCGCCGGAGATGCGTGGCCTGCCGCGTCCCCCGCAGGCAGCCTGGTTTTTCTACGGCTCGCCGCCCCACGACATCCCACTGGCGCGTGGCGTTCCCGGTCATGGGTGGAAGGCGGCGACGACCAGCGCGAGGCGCTGGCAGTTCTGGGCGCTGGCTCCGTTTACGCTCCCTGGCGTGCTGCTGATGCGGGTTCCGGCATTGTACCGCCTGTTGTGGCCGCTGGGGCAGGATGCGCTGGCGGTGCGAGAGGTGTCGCTCCCGGTGGAGATCATGACGCAGCCGACGGACTACGCGCTAACGTGGGCACGGGACGCAGTGTGCTTTACTGTGGACGGGGAGACGGTGTTGGAGAGTCCGTTTCGTCTGACGGGGCGCATGGGCTTTATCGCCTGGATTGACAATCAATACGCGGTGGTGACACCCCAGGGGCGTTTCGGCTGGGGTGTGCTGGATGTTCCAGCGGAGCAATTCCTAACTGTTACAAAATTGATCCTGGATAAGGGAGAATGACAGTCTGTTTCATGTTATAGTTTGCCTGTAAGGTGCTGGACTTTATGTTTGGGCCGTTGGGAGCGGCAAGCGGAAACCAAGATATACTCACATGGCTAAAGCACCAACGGTAGCGCCCCCCAACTCATCATAGCGACTCTACCTGGAACCCACTATTCTATGTAGTACAACCCTGTGCAGAATTCATTCCCTGGTGAGCCGATGACCCAACCCCAAGCCCGTTTTAACCCGATTCCGTTCTTCGTTTTGTTGGCCGTCGTCGTGATTGCGGCGCGGTTCATGCCCGGCCCGCGCAACATTGACGACTCATTCATCATCTTTCGTTATGCGGAGAACATCGCCAGCGGGGTTGGCTTCGTCTATAACCCCGGCGTGCAAACGCTGGGCACGACGACCCCGTTGTTTACGGTCCTCATGGCGCTGATTGACGTGGTTGTCCGGGTGGACGCCTACCCGTGGTATGCGCTGGCGGCCAGCACCCTCGCGGACTGCGCGACGGTGAGCCTCATGTTCGTGCTGATGCGGCGGCTAACGGGGCGCATCTACCCGGCGTTACTGGTTGGGTTGGTGTGGGCGGTGGCCCCCTTCAGTGTGACGTTCGCAATTGGCGGGATGGAAACCAGCTTTGTCATCATGTGGATGTTCGCGACGGTGTGGGCGTTGGTGGCGCGGCGGCGGTGGCTGGTGGGGTTGTTCGCGGGGCTGGGGCTGCTCACCCGCCCAGACGCGGGGATTTGGATTCTGCTGGTGGGGTTGTACCAGGTTGGGGCGGCGCTGACAGCCCGTGATGCAGACGGCAACCGCACGCCGTCGGTCCCGTGGCAGACGTGGCTGGCCGGGGCAGTCACCATCGCGCCGTGGGTGGGCTTCTCGTGGGCGTACTTCGGGACACCGCTCCCGAACACGCTGGGGGCGAAGTCGGTGGCCTATGTCGTCCCAGATGGGCTGGCGTTCATCAGCATCGTGCAACGCTACGCGACGGCCTTCATGGACTTCGATGCGTTTGGGTCTGTTGGTGCGATGACCGGGGCGCTGGTCTACCTGACGCTGAATCTGGTGGCGGTGGCCTACGTGCGGGGCCGGGAGCCGCGACTGCTGCCGTTATTGGCGTTCCCGTGGCTGTACTTGGTCATCTTCGGGGCCGCGAACCCATTGATGTTCCGCTGGTATTACGCGCCACCGCTCCCGGCGTGGATTTTCGGCATTGTGGTTGGGGCGTGGGCGCTGGTGACAGCAGGCGGGAAAGCGTTGGACCGCGACGAGAGCGGACGGGCGCAACGAATCCTCTACCCGGTGGCGGGGGGCGTGTTGGCTGTATTGTGGCTGGGGATGATGCTCAATGCGTGGACGCTCACGCCGGACCACGGGCCGGGTCGCCCGGCACCGGGCATGTCGTGGCATTTGATCGAACTCAACTACCGCACGGTGGGCGATACTCTGCGCGACGAGTACGGTGTAACGCCGGAAACACGGGTCGCCAGCGCGGATATCGGCGCAGTGGGCTACTACAGCGAGGCGTTCATCATCGACACGGTGGGGCTGATTACGCCGGAACTGTCCGCCTACTACCCATATGACGACAGCATCCGGCTACAGGAGGACGACCCGCAGAACTACGCCGTGCCACCAGCATTGATATTGGATACACAGCCGGAGTATTTCGTGACAATGGAAGGGTTTATCCGGCTGGGGTTGTTAACAATGCCGGAATTTACGGAGAACTACACGTTGGTCGAGACAATCCCGATGGATGTATACGGCGCAGCAATGCAGGTGTATGCCCGGAACGATGTGTTGCGTTAGCGTACCTGTGAACCGCAGGGCCTCCTGTTTCGGACAGGGCGGCCCCAGGTG
Organism: uncultured Anaerolineaceae bacterium; assembly: GCA_964462905.1. Lineage (GTDB taxonomy): Bacteria > Chloroflexota > Anaerolineae > Aggregatilineales > Phototrophicaceae > DAOTTY01. Next base: position 2,212 of record CAYWZS010000129.1, on the reverse strand, counting down.
GAACGGTTGCCCTACTTGAGCGTGGCTTCCAGGGTGATCTCGGCGGTGGAGCCGCTGTAGAGCTTGCTGATGAGGCAAGCGGCCTTGGCGTCTGCCGCCCACTGCTGGAAAGTCTCGGCGTCCATGCCGGGGACGGCAGCGTCGGTAATGAGATCGATCTTGCTGATCTCGAAGCCGCCAGCCTCAGCTTTGGTCAGGTGAACCTTGGCGGTGGTGTCCACGTAGTCTGCCGGGGTCTCGTTGCGCTCCAGCATGACGTTCAACTGCATGGAGTAGCACCCCGCCAGGGCCGCGCCCACGAGTTCCTCTGGGTTGGTGCCGGTGCCCTCCTCAAAGCGCGTGGAGAACGAATATTGTCCCTCGAACGCGCCACTGCCCAGCTTGACGGTCCCCGCGCCCTCTTTTAATGTGCCTTCCCACTTCGCACTCGCGTTACGTACTGCCATTGTTTAGCTCCCTTGCCGGTGTTATTTGTCAGGATAAACAGGGGCGGTGGTCCATCCAGGTCCACACGCCGCCGCATATGGTATAGCGTTTGCAGGGGCAAAACAACAGGGTAATGGATGAACACGTTGCACGTTGAACGCACAAGGGCACTTGCCACACGCGTGTGGAAATTCACAAATTTTTCACAGTGTAACCTTTGACAAATTTACGCGCCTCATGCTATACTTCATTCAAGGTCAATTGATGACCCATCATCTCATGTATATCACTTTTTGGAGGTTCCATTATGATGTTCCAACCGCGTGAAGAAGGCCAAGGTTTGGTAGAGTACGCCCTGATCCTGGTGCTGGTCGCCGTTGTCGTGATTGCGATTCTGACGATCCTCGGCCCGGCCATCGGTAACATCTTCTCGAATATCGTCAACGAGGTCTAGTTCCTTATTGCGGTTTCGTGGAAACAGGGCAACTACGGTTGCCCTGTTTTGCTTTAAAGCACCAAGGGAGACTGACCATGCAAACGGATTACCCCCAACTCGTGCAGGCCGCAACCTTGTTGATCGACAACGGGATTACAGACCACGCCGCGAACCTGCTTGCATATGTGCTGGCCCAGCCGGACGTTCACCCCACGACCTACAATGAGGCCGACCTGCTGTTTGACGAGCTAAATCAGACGATTTGCCCGCGTGTGATCTGGGATGCGCGGGAATTTGCCGAGATTGCCTCCCCTGCCGATGTGATCACGGTGCTACAGGCCGCGCTTGCCGAGGACGTTTAGCCGATTAATGCGGCCACGCTCGGCGGCGCGAACCACGTTAATTCCCCACGCACGACACCAAAATCCACATGTACACAGGCCACACTAGCCGTTTCAACGATCACCCGCGCCCCTGTGATTTCGCCGATGACCTGCGACATGGTGGGTTGGTGGCCTACGAACATCAGGTTTTTACTGGGATGCTGCGCCATTGCCTCGCGCACGGCCTCGGTGTCAAACGAGAAGTTAACGGCCTCACTCACGGTATGCGGCAGGTCAAGCGCCGCGCTGATGTGTTCTGCCGTCTGGATTGCACGGGTGCGCGGGCTGCACAGGAGGACGGCTGGCTTGTGGCGAACCGCACCGAGGAGGCGCCCGGCAGCAGCAGCCTGTTGATGCCCAACATCGGTTAACTCGCGGGCCTCGTCCGCCTTGCCAAAGACGGACTCGGCCTGTCCGTGACGCATGAAGTAGAGATACGGCATGGATGCTGTCCTTGGCTCATATGAACTGTTTACCGCTATTGTGTAGTGATCTAAACCTTGATGCAAGGCACGGGTGAATAGGTTTACGGTATTCGGTTCAAGCCATCCGAAATCACGATAAGTCATAAAAAACATGATAATTTCCGAGTATTACATTGCTTTTTGTCGTTATGTTGGTTAATGTTTTAGAGAAGTCTGGTGATAATTATTCGTGTGTGGCTGTTTACCAAATGGCTACCTTTAATTGAAACGTTACCTGATAGGAAAGTTATGGACATGACGCATGAAGCGCATCAAACGGTTTCGGTGAGCTGGGATGAAACGATCCCTGGGGTTATACGCTACACGATGGAACCCCGTTGGACGTTAGCGGACTTGCAACGTGCGCTGACGGTGGGCTTTGAAATGCAACGCGCTTCGACATTTCAGACGGTTCATATTGTCTTTGACACCCAAAAGACGACGATGGTCCCAACGGGAATCATATCTGTCGCTAGACGTATTTTTCGTCAGTGCCCATCTAA
>CAYWZS010000128.1:0-12679 GCA_964462905.1 uncultured Anaerolineaceae bacterium | reverse complement strand
GCTGGAACCGTGTAACAGGTACACTACCGGGTAACGGCGTTGCGCCTCGAAGTAACAGGGCGGCAGGTACACCCGGTAGCGCAGGTTCTCCCCCGCTGTCGGGCTGGCGTTCTGGCGGAACTCCTCAATCTGCCCAGGGTTTGCCAGGCACGGGAGCGCCGTGGGCGTCGGCGTGAAGTCCGGCGTGGGCGTCAGCGTCGGCGAGGGCGTAAACGTCGGCGTGAGCGTGGGGGGTGGGGTCGCGCTGGGGACGGCAGTCACGATAATCACCTGCGGGGTCGCGAGTGGCGCGGCCATCGGGTCACAGGCGGCCAACAGGCCCAGCAGCAGCAACGGAAGCAAGAATCGTCGTATCGTCATGCGCGGTAGTATAGCACGTCCGCCGCACTGCGCCACAGATGAGTGATAGGGATCTCTTTGAAAACCGACCAGATGTTGTTAAACTGTATTCAAACTTTTCGTCACAGTCGCGGGGATCCCGGCTTGAATGACAGTATCCCAAATATCTGGTTGATGCAAACCCAGCGCGACAGCGAGAGCTTGATCGCCGCATTGCGCCACCCTGACCCAAAAGTACGACGGGCGGCAGCCGTTTCGCTACGGATCATCGGCGCGGAGGACGCAACCGCTCACCTGCGCGAACACCTCACATCCGAACCAGACCCGCGTGTGCGCGTGGCGCTGATGGCTGCGCTGGACCACCTGGACCCCCGCCTGACAGACACCGGCAGCCTCATCAACCGCAAGGGCAAACCACAAACCCGTGTCGAGCGGTTGATTGAGCACCTCACAGGCAACCAGCCAGAAGCAGCGATCCAGGCAGCGCGGGCGTTAGGCGAGGCCGGAGACAAAGTCGCTGTCCCGCCGTTGGTGATTGTGTTTCGCAATAAGCGCCTACAGCCTGCGGTGCGGTTGGCCGCAGCAGAGGCGCTACTTGTGATGAATAGCGCCCCAGCGGAGGTCACGCTGTTGGCCGCGTTACGCAACGAGAAGTGGCAGTTACGGCGCAACGGTGCGGCGATTTTGGGGCAGCTACAGGCGACGTGGGCCGTGGAGCCACTCGGCGCGGCGCTCCACGATGAAAATCGACAGGTTGCAAAGACAGCGTTGGCCGCGCTGAGGCGAATCGGAACAACAAACGCCCTGGAGGAAATCGAGAAACGGCGGCGGGCCACTCCCATACGGAAGCAGGGCAACAAAACCCGCACCAAGCCACTGAAGCTCACACCAAAAGCCCAGGAGGACGCGGAAAATCGCGAGTTGGCGCGGGGGTTAGCGCGGAAGGCCGCCGAAAAGCTGGCGAGCATGGGCAACAACGACGCCCCCACCATCGCCAACCAGACGGCTGCGCCCCCCTCCCCACCTAGCACACCGCCGAACACTGCGCCGCCTGACCCGCCAGAGCTTGAGATTAGGCCGACCGACCCGAACGCGCCATCTGCGGACACACGCCCTATAGGACAGCCAAGCCGCAACAACGCAACCCCCGCAGACGAAACGCAACCCAATGCCGAGTCCGCCACCAACGACACCGCACAGGACGCACCACCTGGGTGGACGGGAGCGCTCAAGTTACCTAAGGATCGCCGTAAGTCCCAGCGCCGCAAGTCTGCGACACGACGGCTGGACAACCCCGATGATGGAGACAAAAACGCGTGAATTTTGTATGAATTTGTGTCGTCGCGTGTACAACCCGTCAAAAACCGTTTACACTTGATGTATTCGACATTTATCTTCGACAGGATCTATAATGCCTGAAGCCGGTACACAAGTAGATGTCCTCAACATCGCCGTGATCGGTTTGTTCGGTGCCGGGAAAACCACCCTCATCAACACGATCAGCCAGCGCACCGCCCAACGCGGCGAGGGCGATGCCGTGTGGCACTACGGCCAGGTTGATGTAGACAGCACGCTCACCCTACAGTTCATGGAACCTCCCAGCGCGGAGAACTTCGACTTCATCTGGTTGCGCGAACTGGTGGAGAACTTGGACGTAAACGGGTACATCGTGATGGTGGACAGTACCAAGCCGGAAACCTTTGGCGAGTTTATCAGCGTGTTGTACACGATTCGTGCCCACCACACGGCCATCCCGGTGATTGTGGCGGCCAACAAGCAGAACCACTTCCGCGCCTGGAGCACCAACGACCTCAAGGTAATGTTGCGTATTCAGGATGACGTGCCGATTATGCCGTGCATCGGCACGGACTTCGAGGTCGTCAAGAACCTCGTGTTGCGCCTGCTGTATACGATCTTCGACGCGAGTTAACCGGTATCGGGTGGCCCCGGCTACCCGTCCCTTTCTCACACGTATTCACTCCCCCCCCATTTCGCCATGTCATTGATTCTCACACGCCGGCAACTGCTGCAAGCACTCACCTACAGCGGTATAATAGGCGCATTTGCCCGGCCTGTTTCTGCGCCTGTGCCCAACCGAAAGCGACAACCTATGCACGACTTCACGCGCCTTGCAGCTACCTACAGCATCGCCGCCCACGATCCAAACACAGGGGAGATCGGTGTCGCCGTCCAAACGCACCAGATGGGCGTGGGGCGGCTGGTGCCGTGGGCCAAACCCGGTGTCGGCGTGGTCGCCACACAGTCCCTCGTGAACGTGAGCTTTGGCCCAACGGGGCTGGCCCTTATGTCCGCCGGGGTGCCACCAGACGAGGTAATTGCCCGGCTAACGGCAGATGACCCCGGTGCCAGCCATCGGCAGGTGGGGGTCGTCAACGCAGACGGGCAGGCGGCGGCCTTCACTGGCGCAGACTGCATCCGCTATGCCGGGCATTATGTCGGCACTGGCTATAGTATCCACGCCAACATGATGACCAACGAAACCGTTGTCGAGGCCATGCGCGTCACCTACGACACACACACCGGCGATCTCGCGGCGCGGATGCTGGCGGCGCTGGTAGCCGCCCAGGACGAGGGCGGCGATATTCGCGGGATGCAGTCGGCAGCCCTGTTGATCGTCCCCCCAGCGTCGGAGGGCATCCCGGACTTCGCAACCACCTATGACCTGCGCGTAGACGAACATCCGAACCCCGTTCAGGAGTTGATGCGTCTGGCGCGGCTGCGGCGGGCACAGTTGACCAGCGCGGCGGGGGATGTGGCGTTGACGCTGGGCAACCGTGGGGAGGCGTTGGACCTGTGGGCGGCGGCACGGGAACTCGCCCCCGAACTGGAGGAACTCGCCTTCTGGCAGGCAGTTGCACTGGTGGACCGTGGCAACGACGTAGCGGGCGCGGCGGCGATTTTTCAGTCGGCGTTCGCGGATGACCCGCTACGGGGCCAGTGGATTGACCTGATTGGGCGCTTGGAGACGGCCAAACTCATCGAGCGACAGGGTGCAGCCAGGGAACTCTTGACGGCGCTAACGGCGGGGTAGCTGTGCGCGGGAAAAAGGAGACTATAGGCGCACAATCCCATGCTGTGATCGGCAGCATTTTTATGTCATCATAGTGCCAGACTATTTTTTAAGGAGAAAATATTATGATTCCGATGAAAGATCGCGTAGACCCGGAGATGATGCCCATCTGGAATATGCTGGAGGGCATGGGTTTCTATGTGGACTTAAACGACATCCAGGAAACCCGTGACCGCCTCGGCGCTGTTGCAGAACAACTGGCTGCGGGTGCGCCGCCCATCGAGGGTGTAGACCTCGCCGTCCACGAGGCCCCCTACGCCGACGGCTCGTTCAACGTTCCGTTGCGCGTCACCCGCCCGGAGGGGCAAACTGACACGCTTCCAGTGTTGTATTGGATGCACGGCGGCGGTTATGTGCTGAACGACGCGGCAGGCGATGACGCGCTGGCGGCCCACTTCGCGCTGACCCTGAACTGTGTGGTCGTTGCGGTGGACTATCGGCTCGCGCCGGAGAATCCGTTCCCGGTCCCGCTAGAGGACTGTTATGTCGGCCTGAAGTGGACCTACGACAACGCCGCCACGCTGAACGCAGACCCCGCACGAATCGCCATCGGTGGACAGAGCGCCGGGGCTGGGCTGGCGGCTGGGCTTGCTCAGGTGACCCGCGACCGGGGCGAGGTGCCGCTCATTTTCCAGATGTTGACGTATCCCATGATTGACGACCGTAACATTGAGCAAGCCACCGCCCCAGAAATGGACCACTACGTATGGTCGCGGCACAGCAACCTCGTTGGCTGGCGCTCCTACCTGGGGATGGAACCGGGAACAGACGCCACGCCCAAGTATGCCGCGCCTGCCCGCACCGAGGACCTGGCCGGGCTGCCGCCAACCTACATCTCAACAGGGGATGTGGACCTGTTTCTGGCGGAGGACCTCGCCTATGCCACCCGGTTGATTGCGGCGGGTGTGCCGACAGAGGTTCATGTCTACCCCGGCGGCATCCACGCTTTTGACGTGGTAGGCGGGACGACGGCGCTGGGGCAACAGAGTAACACAGATCGTGACAAGGCGTTGAAAGTGGCGCTCCACGGTTAGCGACAACACCCGCCCCCAAGCGCACGGTATTTGGGGGCATGTCGTCTATATAGTTACACCACCGTTGGACGCCTTGCCAAACCCCCCTAAGCCGTCTATCATGGCCGCGCTGGGCCAAACGAAGAATACAGGGCGTAAAATCGCATGGAACAACTAAAAAACAACCCCGTCGTGAAGTTCGCCGCCGACCGCCCCCGCCTGAGCGCGTGGGTGGTGTTGTCGCTGGGCATGGTGATCCTGCTGGTGATTGAGGCGCGGGACGTGGGCCTGTTGCCGGGGCAGTGGGTGTCGTTAATTGTGGCAACGGTGTTGGTCGCCGGGGCGTGCGTGTGGATCATTAGCTGGGAGGACGCTGACGAGGCGGACCAGGCGCTCACGACGGGCGATATGCCGAAGGTCGAGGTGAAGGACGACGACGGTAAATCCGCGTAAGAACCGTGCCCATGTCCCTGTCTATGCTGTATAACGCCGAGACAGATAACCAAGGGATATAAACCATGTTTGAGAAGGCACACGTCGAAACCGATTCCGGCTACCGCACCACCATGAGCACCCCCAACCACACCTGGCACGGGGATATGCCCGTGGATGCGGATGGCACGGATACCGGCCCGAACCCGGAGGAGTTGCTGCTGGGGGCGCTGGGGAGCTGCACCACCATGACGCTCCACATGTACGCCAACCGTAAGGGCTGGGACTTGCAGAAGGTGTCGATTGACCTGGAACTGGAGAAGGTCAAGGCGGAGGACGACCCCACATACGAGGGTGACGCCAAGTTCGTACATCGCATCCGCCAGAACTTGACGTTTACAGGCGACCTGGACGAGAAGCAGCGGGCGCGGCTACTGGACATCGCCGGACGCTGCCCGGTCCACCGCATTCTGGACGGCCCCACGACCATCAGTGAGCACGAGGTATTGCCAGCGAGCGAATAGACACCGCTCCCCCCCCCAAAAAAAGCGGGAATCCACAACCCAGGGCTTCCCGCTTTTTCCCACATGATGCGGGAAAAACAAACATATCCCACACGAATTGCGTCCGTCTGTGGCCTTTCCCTGCGGTAAAATAGGGGTTGCTCGGTTCACAGTCTTAAAGGATGTCCCCACCTATGTTGCGTCCCTACATCGGCATCGAAGGGCCGATTGGTGTTGGCAAAACGACGCTTGCCCACTACCTACAAAGCACACTCCAAGCGGAACTCATGCTAGAGGTCTTCGAGGAAAACCCCTTCCTGAAGAAGTTCTACGAGGAACCGGAATGTTACGCGCTGCAAACGCAGTTGTTCTTCCTCATGAGCCGCTATCGCCAGCACGAGGCGCTACGCGACGACGGCACCACGCTCGTGAGTGACTACATCTTCGCCAAAAATGACCTGTTCGCCCGTTTTACGCTCAACGGTGGCGAGCACACCCTCTATCAGCAAATTAGCGGGGCGCTGGCCGCCCACCTCGCGACCCCATCGCTGGTTGTACTGTTGAAGGCCGACCTTGATGTGTTAATGGCTCGCATCCACAAGCGGGGCCGCGACTACGAACAGGGCGAGTCCATGCGCGACTACATGCAGAACCTCACCCACCAATATGATGTGTTCTTCAAAGACTACACGGACGCGCCCGTGTTGGTGCTCAACACGGACAAGGTGAACATCGTGGACGACGCTGACGCCCGTCAGGAGGTCGTGAACCGTGTCTTGCAGGAGTTTAAGCAGGTATTGGCAGGCCGTCCGACACAGGTCCCGTTGCTGTAAGGTTTCGCGCTGTTTGGGGGTGAGGGTAAACACCTTCCTATGTGGCGGGCACCACCATACCCACCAGGTCATAGGCCTGGTCGAGCGTGCCCGCCACCTCAACCGGGCAGGTGACGTTAGGCATGAAGTAGCCGGGATTAATAATCACCAGCCGGGCGGCGCGGCACAGCACCCGGTCCTCGTCCATCTCGCGGCCACGCGGCACGCGCATCGTCGGCGTTTGGTCGGTGGCGCTCATGTCCATCAGGACGGTCACACGGCCCGGATAGTTGTAAAGCATCGCGTCCAGCGCGGCAATGCTGTGGTAATATGCCTCCAACGACCAATCCACCCCAAAGGCCATCCGAATAACCCCGGTCGTTGTGTTTTCCCACTGGACTTTAATGCTCATAAGGTTGCTCCTGTAAAAATAGATCTTTAGTTACAGGGTACAAAAATGCTGGCACCATTGTCAATCAATGATTGGGCATTTTACACAACTTTATCCTTCTAAATTTACATTTTTTTGCTGTTGCCTGTGGCAAATTGCACAAGATATATTTGCACAACGCTTACCGTCGGGTGTGCCAACCCAACCTATGAGGCAGACGGAGCCGGCAACCCCAACTGCTTGCAGACCGCCCGGAGAACCGCCTCGCGTACCGTTTCGAGTGGCCCCTCAGCATTGATAACATGGAAGCGCCCTGGCTCGGCGGCGATTAGTTCCTTATAACCCGCCACAACCCGCTCGCGAAAGGCCGCCTCGACACCATCCAGGCGGTCGAACACCTCCCCAAACAACGACGCCTTATAGCGACGGTCCAGCGCAACCTGCGGCGATAGGTCTAGGTAGAGTGTGAGGTCCGGGGTTAAGCCACCTGTGGCGAACTGCGTGATGGTCCGCAGCATGGCGAGGTCCAGGCCGTGCCCGTAGCCCTGGTAGGCGAGGGTTGAATCATAGAAGCGGTCCAGCAGCACAACACCGCCCGCCGCCAGGTGTGGGCGCAGGGTTTCCATCACCAATTGCGCCCGTGACGCGCTGAACAGCAATAACTCCGTCGTGGGGACGATGGCGCGGTTCTTGTGGCTTAACAGCGTCTCGCGAATCTGTTCACCGATGGCGGTACCGCCCGGTTCACGGGTCGCCAACACGTTGATTCCCTGGGCTTGAAGATGTGCCTTGACCGCCCGCAAGTGGGTCGATTTCCCGCCGCCGTCAATGCCCTCAAACGTAATCAACATCTAGCCCTGCCCCTGTATGAGCCGTTCCAGCGTCGGGCGGATGGCAGCTGCGGCCCGCCCCCGGTGGCTAAGCGCGTTTTTCTCCTCCGGTGTGATCTGTGCGAGTGACACGCTGTAGCCGTCTGGGATGAAAACCGGGTCGTAGCCGAAGCCGTGGTCCCCGGTCATCGGCTGGTGGGCGATGCGCCCCGTCACCCGCCCTGCTGCGGCATGGGGTGTTTGTGTCGTGGGGTCATAGACAACAATCGCACACGCAAAATAGGCGGTGCGGCGCTCGTCCGGCACACCCTCAAGTTCGCCCAGTAACTTCACGATTTTGTCTGCATCGGAAGCCCCCGGCCCCCCATAGCGTGCGGAGTAAACCCCCGGACGCCCGTCAAGCGCATCCACACACAAACCGCTGTCGTCTGCCAATGCGAACATCCCGGCGGCCTGGGCGTAGGCGGCGGCTTTGATCTCGGCGTTGGCGGCGAAGGTCGTCCCCGTCTCCTCGACATCCACCGCGCCTAGCCCCACCTCGTCCAGCAACTTCAGCGTGAGGGGCAGCCCCGTAAACAGTTGTTGGTACTCGCGGCGCTTACCGTTGTTCTGCGTGCCGATGAGCAGTTCGAATGTCATAGTGCGTGTTTATCCCGTGTACGCTACGTTTCAGCGCCCCATTATACACGTCCGCGTATGGCCTCAAGTGCCTGATCCAAATCGCCAAAAACCGGGATCGACACCGCGTGAGCCGCCTCCAACAGCATCACCACCCGCGTGACCCAGCATATACCGGTCAATTGTGAGTGAAAGTAGACAGAGTCCGTGCTGTGGTCAACCAGCTTCATGCAATCAAACACATCTGCAATCGACAAAGTCGGGTCGCCCATATTCACGATCAGGTTCACGCGGTCTGGCTGTTCATCTAAGAGGGCGGTGAGTTCTAACGCAAAGTGGGAGATGTCACGGGCGTAGGTGAAATCCCGTGACCATGAGGCAATAACAACCGGGACGTCTGGCAGGCGCTCGATAGTGTAAGACATAAGATTTTGCCGCCTTGTAAATTTACTCTGCCCCTACTATAACACTATTTGAAGTTATCGGCTTTTATACTCCCCCCTTATCCATGAGGTGACCGTCCGGCCCAGGCGCTCGAAGGCGTTGTTGGGCGCGTTGGCCGCCAACGACGCGACAAACAGCGCGTCCAGGTGGGCGGCGTCTACCTCGCCCGCCGCGCCAATCGCAACCAGCGTACTGTGTGGGAGGCCGTCGCCCCACGGTTCGCCCGGTTGCAGGGTGGCGCGTGTCCCCACAACGTGCAAAATCGTGCGCTGGTCCGGTGCTTCGCGCAAATGCACCGTCCCCTTCAGGCGATAGATGCTGGTCGGCAGTTTGGCGATATTGCGCTTGAGTTCGTCCAGGGCCAGCGGTCCCGTGTGCGTCCAGTTCCAGGTGTGAAAAACGGTGGTGTGGTCTGTGTGGTGGTCATGCTCGTGATCGTCGGAGCCGTCCGCCGCATGGACGTGAACGTCGCTCGTGCCCCGTCCGAACAGCCGCGCCGGGTCATAAGCCCCCACACCGAGCAACAGCGGCAACGGCACCGCCGCCTGTGTCGTGGGGAACACCCGCGCCGTCGGCATGATCTGACGCACCGTGCGCGTGATCTTATCCATAGCGGCCTGTTCCACCAGGTCCGTTTTATTCAACACAACCAAATCCGCCATACCGATCTGGTTCATGGCAAGGACAGCGTGCTCGCGCTGGTAGGACGGGAACTGCTCCGCGTCAATCAAGCTGATGATGCCGTCGATATGAACGAGGGACTGCATTTGTGGCGTATCGCGGAAGGTCAGCGCCACCTCTAACGGGTCACTGACGCCCGACGTTTCTAACACGATGTACTCTGGCGGCGCGTCCGTCGTGAACAGGTCCGCGACGGCGGTTAGCAGGTCGCCGCGAATTGTGCAGCAGATACAGCCATTGGACAGGCTCACTGTGTCGCCGTCAACGCTGGTAGCGGCCACCAGTTCGCTGTCGATGTTGATCGCGCCGAAGTCGTTGACCAGCACCGCCAGCCGCAGCCCGTGGTCCGCGTGGATAATGCGATTGAGCAGTGTGGTTTTCCCGGCCCCCAGGAAGCCAGCAAGAATTGTGAGGGGTGTTGTCATAGGTAGAAGGTTCTCTGTCATGAACAAGTGGAGACGGGGCATGTCCTGTGTGTGCCATTTAAGCAGTTTTTCCCACAAGCCCCCAAGGGGGTGACCAGTTACGCATCCAGTTGCTCCCGCGCAATCCGCAGCCCCGCCTGGATGTTCTTGTTATCCGGGTCCAGTTGTAGCGCCCGTTCCAGCAGCCGTGCCGCGTCCGCGTAGTCGTTCTCGTGCTGCATCCGGCACAGCGCCAACAGATAGTGTGCATCCGCCAGCGTATCGTCACGGGCAAGCGCCGCCGCCATGTCTCGGATCACCGCCCCATAGTCCTGTAGCCCGAAGCGCACCTTCCCCCGTTGGTAGTAGAACAGCGCCGTGTTCGGGTTCGCCCGAATCGCCGCCGAGTAATCCGCCAGGGCCGCTTGCGTATCGCCCAACGTGTCATATGCGTTCCCGCGATAGTAGTGGGCTTCGGCGTCGTCCGGGTTGTGTTGGACTGCCGCGTCATACTCGCGGATGGCCGCCAGATAATCCCCGCGAATCGCGTAGATCACACCGCGCTCCCGGTAGGCGCTACCGCAGTCCGGCTGGAGCCGCAACGCCCCCGCCAGGTCGTCCAGCGCGTCATCGTAGTTCTGTTCGTCAAAGTGCAACATCGCCCGGTAGAAGTAACCGCTGGGGTCCGGCTCTGCCGCGTTGGTGGCCCGTGCAAAGTCCAACAGTGCCGCCTCCCGGTTGCCCCGTAGCGCGTAGATCACACCGCGCCGGGTGTAGGTCCGGGCGTCCGGCAGCAGGTCCGCGCTCTTGTCGTAGTGGGCCAGCGCCCCCGCCGTGTCCTTCTGGATTTCCAATACCCGCCCAATCTGGTAATGCGCCTCAGCAGGTTTGTCCCCAGCCGCTATCGCTGCTTTGTAGGCCGCAATCGCGCCATCATAATCACGTTCCCGCAGCTTATCGGCTGCCCCTGCAAAATAGCCCGTGGCAGGCGGTGGTGGTTCATCGGAAGCCGGGTCGCTGGGTGTGGCGGTCAGGACCGGGAACGCGCCAGGCGTGCGGTCGGGTTCATGTTGGTCGCCGGAGCGAACGCGAGCGAGCAGGTCATCTACCCGCGCCCGGTCCGCTGGGGGGGCGTGCAGGCGCATCTCGTCCAGTAGCGCCACAACCGGGTTTTCCCCGTCATCTAACGGCCCGTCCATCAGCAATGTGTTCACGAGCGTCGCGCTAAAGCCAGCCGCGTCCCCGTCCCAGGCAATGCGCTCTAAAATCGAATCGCCCCAGAACGCCCCGCTGATGAGCGTCCGGCGTTGGTCGGCATCCATGTACGGCATGAGAAGGTCAATAATGTCGCGTCGGGTCTTACGGTTGATGGTCATCGTCGGCTTCACACTCACGATCATGTGCCGTATTATCTGGGCTGATGCCCTCCCCGTCAAACGGGAGTTTGCTCGCTACCCCTCGCTCGGACGTGTGCCATGATGACCGCCCAACCACTCGCCCTCCACCCCCCAAACCCCGCTATTGTCATCCGTCCCGCCCGGCTGGGTGATCTCGATACCCTCATGACCTGCTGCTGGACAGATCGGCGTCCCGCTGTGGGCGTGTGGCTGTTGGAACGTGCGCTTCGCAATCGTCGTGACGGACGCGGAACCGGGGTGGTCGTGCTGGGTCCAGCAGAGCAGCCCATCGGTTACGGCCAATTAACCCTCTGGCCGCGCTGTGCCGAAATCAGCGACCTTGTGATCGCCCCGTCCTACCGTGACCAGGGCTATGGGACCGCACTGGTGCAACACCTCACAGCCGAGGCGGTCCGTCTAGGTGCGTCCTGCATAGAGATCGGCGCGGCGGCCAACAATCCCCGTGCAACCGCCCTCTATCATCGGCTCGGCTTCACAGATAACCGCACGATTCAGATGAACTTGGGCGGTCCGTCCCGCGAACCCGTCGTCTACATGACCATCAAACTTTCTATGGACGATTAACGCATCCCAGACATTGCCTACTGTCTAAAACTTACCCCTCATCCCTTCTTCTCCTTATTCCACAAACACCGTCGTCAGATACCAGAAATCACCCAACACCACCCCATCATTCCCCACCACAGCCAGTGAGCGCGGTGCCCCCGGCTCATAGACGCTCATCACCAGCGGATACGCACCCGGCGGTGTGTCGCATGGTACGTTGACCCCACGGGCGTCAAGATAGTGGTAGCCCGGTTGCCACACCGCCGTCGCCAGATGCGTCAGGTCTATGTTGCTGTCCGCTACTTTGTCGCCATTTGCGTCCACCACCGCCAACAGCAGACTGTAGTTCGCGGGCAATAGATCCTCCGCCATCCACCAGCTTTCCAGGCGGACACGCCCACATGCCCCCACCGTCAGCGGATCAGTCACGGCCCAGTGTTGTAGCGTCAACGCCTCACCAAACGTAACAATTGTCCCTGCGTCCTCTGGGATCGTGCGCCGTTCGGCGGTCGCCACGTCGAACAAGTGCGCGGTCGTGTTCTCCGGCGTGAGCGTGTCTCGCAGTAACAGCAAGCCATCCGTATCCCCAGGCGGCAACCCCGCCGGATGCGCCTGATACGTCGGCAGCCGCCCCAGCACGTAGTCCGCCACCTCAAGATCACTCAGGTAGTGGTCACGCAGGTAAAACCCCAGCACATAGCAGAAGTCGTCCTCAATCACACACTCACCATCACTTATGTTAACGTGGACCGACTGCCCCTCACCCACAATGCGGTCGTTGATGCGCTGATAATCGTAGGTGTAGGCCGCCCGTTGATGACCCACCTCAGCACGAACGCCGCCATTCGCCCAGGTGAACGCGCCCAACGCCACCGCCAACAGTCCCGCCGTGGCCGTGACCCCACGCGGCAACAACGCCGCAATCCCTATCCATCCGACGAGTAACGTTCCCGTCGCGTACATCATCGTGTAATCGTGGCCGTGCGTCAGGTTAATCATCGCGGCGATCCACACCACGCCCCAGGTCGCCGTAAGTGCTGCAATCTTGCGGCGTTCGTCGCGCAGCCACCCCACCCCCACGCCCGCCACCACCACCGGGACCAGCCCCAACGCCCACGCGCTACGGGGCAACTCATCCCAGTCAAACGGGACGCTCC
>CAYWZS010000127.1:0-12782 GCA_964462905.1 uncultured Anaerolineaceae bacterium | reverse complement strand
GACACGGGGGGTATTCTGGGGCATAAGATGCTCCTGTGATTATGAGAATATACATAAACCACAGTCTTAGGAGCGTTGCGAGGCACTTTATAAATAACGGCGCAAACGGATAGGTACGTAAGGAATCTGCCGTTCGCAGTTTGTGTTCTGCCTATGCCTTCTCAGAATACGCTTTTTTGCAACGGGTTGTTGTTTTATCCCACGTTGCCAAGCCTTCAGATGTTCACGCTGTTATTTTCGCTTGTGGAACCTATTGACGGATCGCACCTATCCCCGGGCATGTGTGTATATTGACCGGGTAGCTATGTGGTACAGCTCACTATCAATAATGTACACCTGAAAAATCGTGCCTGTCAATCATTTTTGAGGATAATTTACGTTTTTTGTCGTACAATCCCAAAATCCCCAACGCAGGGTGAGCACGTCCACGTTTTGTTGACTCAAGAAGGGTGATCCTACTCGTAGGCAATCGCCTCACGGATGCTGATCTGGCTGGCGCGGTTGGCCGGGGCCACACTCGCCGCGCTGGACACGAGTAGTACAATCCCGAACCAGACGAAAATCCCCAGCGGCGCGACAATCACGGTGAGTGGATTGCCGAAAATCACATCGCCCAACACATTCGCAAATACCACCGTCCCCGGATAGCTGATGGGGAGCGCCAGAATCGTACTCAGCACCCCAATAAGTACCCCCTCACCGACGAACATCAGGCGAATCGCATTGTTGCCCGCACCAACGGCCCGCATCACGCCAATCTCACGGGTGCGTTCCATCACGTTAAGGCTCATTGTCCCGGTGAGGCCCAACCCCGCCACGACCGCAATTAGCACGGCCATACCCAACAGCAGATAGACCAACACGTTAAAGCCACCCGTCACGCCCTCCACAATATCGACCTGAAGCGTGGTGCTGGCAATGTCGATGTTGCGGTCTTCCAGATAGTCGATCATCGCGACGGACAGCGGCCCGTGTTCGTCGTCCGCAAGGTCCGGCGACAGTTCGATCAACACCTGGTCGGTGAGGTCCACCGTCCCCCGGAAGTCCTGTACGGTGTCAAAGTAGCCATAGATGTTATCGAAGTCGCTATCCACGATCCCCACAACCGTAAATGTCTCGTCGTCCGGGCCGCGTTTGAGCTTAACCTCATCGCCCACATTCAGCGTCGGCTCGCCTGCTGTCACCTCGTTGGACACCACAATCTCGTAGCGGCGGGTCCTGTCGAACGGCAACAGCCAGCGCCCTTCGACCACGGGCGGGTCCACAAAGGCCGAGCCTGCCGTGAGGCCCACCAGCGCGTAGTTGGGGCTGTCGGAGCGGTCCGGGCGTTCGTAGACGACACTGGTCGTCACCCAGCTTTCGACCACGGCCACACCAGGAAACGACGTGATACGGCGCTCTAGCCCGGTGCTGTCTACGGGTTCTGTCAGGTAATATTGGATGTCGTAGTTTGCCAGCGCCAGTAGCTCGTCAATGTCGCCAATCAGCCCATAGCGCACGTTGACGATGCTGATGAAGAAGGCTCCGGCCATTGTCAACGTAAACACCGTCACCAACAGGCGAATTTTACGACGGAAGGTGTTCCGCACGGAGATTAACGCGGGGCGCGGCAACCCGCTGAGGCGTGCCAACACAATGTCAATCGGGTTGTTCTTGGAGGGGGGTGTGTGGTCGGTAATCGCCTCGGCAGCGGTGATACTCGTCCCGGCAAGCACAGGCTGGAGCGCCGCTGCAATCGGCACCATCAGCGCCATTGTGAACTCTAGCAGGACGATATAGAGCGGCACTTCTAGCGCGGGGGTGTCGAAGTTCAAGAAGTAACTGAAGTACGCCAACAGTCCCGGCCCCAGGATCAAGCTCATGGGGAAGGCGATAATAAACGCCAGCAGCCCTAAGATCCCCACCAGTACCATGTACACCGCGATAATCTGTGGGCGATCTGCACCGATAATCTTCATCACGCCGATCTGTCGTTTCTGGGAGGCCATGATGCCGGAGATGGTGTTCACGACCAGGAAGGCACTCAACAACAGCGACCCCAACCCGGCGAACACCAGCACTGTGCTCAACCCTGCCACCACATCGGCAGACCAGTGGGCGGCGTCCCGGTTCAGGCTGACCGCGTTGACGGTGATCCCGCGTCGCTCAATCTCCTCGCGCAAGTCCTCGGCGATGGTGTCCAGCGGGACGCCTGCCTCACGGTTCACGCGGATTTCCACGTTGTTGTAGGCGTCGCTCAGGCCCATACGGAGCAGCGTCCGCTGCGAGACGTAAATCGGCGTGATGGGGTTGATGCGCCCCGGTTGCAGTTGCAGGTCGTGAACGGTCCCCGTGAGGAGGAGGTTATGGTCTGCCCCGTCCTGGGTACGCACCTCCAACACCTGCCCGATCTCGGCCCCGGCGGGTTCCATGAAGCTACGCTCGAACAGCACTTCCTCTAATGCCGGGGGGTAGGCCCCCTCGTTGGGGCGAATGAGGCTGATGGTGATGTCGTTGAAGTCCTGGTAGCTGACGAGGTCGGCGGATTGTACCTCGCCGTCCAGCACCACCTCGACACTATGCACGGTTTTCGCCTGCGCGTCGGTGACGAGCGGCTGCCGGGCGAGCCAGCGCACGAAGTCGTCATCAACCGGGGTGGCGCGGCCAATCGCAATCGTGATGTCTGCGGGGAGAATCTCGCGGTACTGGCGGGCCATATCCCGCGTACTCACATCGCTGGCGATGAACAGACCCCCGAAGGCGAACACCCCAATCGCAATCGACGCAACCACCAGCACAGTACGGCTCTTGTTGTTCCACAGGTCCCTGGCGACCTTGCGCCAACGCGGACTAAGCATGGTCGTCCTCGTGTTGCGTGAGGTTGCCGTTGCCGTTGGTGTAGGTTGTTTGCGAGTTGATGGCGATGCTGACCTGTTCGACGGGTGTTTCGTCCTGTGCATCGGGGGTTGTCTGGCTGTCGTCTTGTGCTTCGGCTGTACGGTGGTCCTCGTGTTCGAGTTCGCCGTCCGCGATGGTAATCACGCGGCTGAGTTGGTCCGCGAGATCATTGTCGTGCGTCACCATGAGGAAGGTTTTCCCGGCGGCCACCAGTTGCTTGAATAGGTCGAACACCTGCGCGGCGGTCTTGCTGTCCAGGTTGCCCGTTGGCTCGTCCGCGACGACAATGGGCGGGTCGTTGGCGAGTGCCCGCGCAATAGCGGCGCGTTGCTGCTGCCCACCAGAGATCATCGTGGGGAGCTTGTCCGCCTGTTGGCCGATGTCCATGAGGTGCAGTAGTTCCATGGCCTTGTCGCGGCGTTCGCTAGGGCGGTAGACGTTGCAAAAATCCATCGGCAGCATCACGTTTTCAACGACCGTCAGCGTGGGCAGCAGTTGGAAGAACTGGAACACCACGCCCATATTGACGCCGCGCCACTTCGCCATTTGTCCCTCGCTGAAGTTGTGGATAGCGGTGTCGTTAATCCAGATTTCGCCGCTGGTGGGACGGTCGATTCCGGTAATCATGTTGATAAGGGTAGACTTCCCACTGCCGGATTTGCCGACGATACCCACGAACTCGCCCCTGTTGATCTGAAGGTCGATTCCCTTGAGTGCCAGAAATGGCCCGGCTTCGGTTTGGTAGGCTTTTTTGACGCCGCGTAGCGCAATGAGGTCGTCCTTGGCTTCGTCGATATTCAGCCCGTTGTTTTTGGAACGAAAGAAGTTGAACATCGTAGTCCGTGTGTCTCCTACAAGTAATGCCCGCAACACAGCCTCCCGCTTACTTTAGGCGGTTGCGCAGGTACGGCATAGACGGTAAATGGGTTGTGGGGAAATAAAGTGTATTGTGTTGATGTGCTATATGATAAGAAGGTCGCCTGACCTGAGTCAAGCAGTTTTTGTGATGTGCTGTTTCATACTTGACGAGTGTCTATTAAGTTGCGAGGCCACCCCACATGGACCCACGAATTGAGCGTAGCCAGGCGGCGTTGCGCCATGCCCTGCTGGACCTTATCAAAGAAAAGGACTACGACGCCATCGGCATTCAGGAGATCGCAGACCGCGCAGACACCAGCCGGGTAACGTTCTACCGCCACTACGCCAACAAGGAAGAACTGTTGATGGACTTCCTCACCGTCGTCTACGAGGATTTCTCGCGCAAGCTGGACGCGGAGGGACCGTGGAACACGATGGACTTTACCCGCGACCCACCGAGCACGCACCTGTTTCGGTTTGTGCAACAGGACCGCCTGCTCTATAAACGATTGGTAACCGGGCCAATGGCCCCCATGTTGGAACAGCGGATGCGAGAACATGTTGTCGAGCGGATTAACACCTTCAACGAGGTGATGACCGTAGTAGAGGCCAATTTCGTGGCGTCAGCAGTCATCGGCAACCTGAAGTGGTGGCTCGTCTCGGACTCCGACTACACGCCGGATGCAATGGCGAAGATGACGCACTGGCTGTCCGTCAGTGGGGTGCAGGGGATGCGTGGCAATATGGGCCGGGTCAATATGCCGGACGCCGACATGCGAAACGGGACGATTTATGCTGATGGGGCGTGAGGTGTTACGATGATTATGTGGGGTTATCTGTTGTTCGGCTGGGGGCTATGGGCTGCGTTGTTCGGGGAGCTAAAGTCTCGACGTGTTGCGACGGTGTGGCTGTCCTTCGCGTTGGGGGTCGGGCTATGTGTGACAGTCGTGATGTTTGGGTCTGCTGTCGGGCAGGGCATGACGGCGACGTTTGGGCTAATGGGAGCCGTCACCACGGGCGAGTCTGAGTTGTTGCAGGCGCTTGAAAACGAGCCGGACTACGCCGCATGGGGCCGCCAACACAGGACCGGGAGCCTACTATTGCTGGTGGTGGTTGGGTGGAACGGGATTTTGTGGCGCGGTGAGCACGTTCGCAAGCGCAAAGTGGAAGCGGACAACACCCATGACTGAGGTTAACGCGCCGCATGGCTGGATAGCCCTTGTTTCGTTGATGTTTTTTGTTGTGCTGGTGGGTGGGGGGCGTTTTACAACGCAGCGGGGCCGTCCGCGCTGGCAACCCGGCGTGATGACTGCTTTGCTGGGGGTCGCGTGGGTGTTCAGCCTCGTGCAACTCTACCAGTCGTTCGCGCTGCTGACGGCGATAGGGATTGCGGCGCTTGTCAACGGGATTGGGGCGCTTGCCAGCGGGGATAACACGGCGTTAGCGTCGTTGGGGGCCGGGACGGTGCTATTGCGCTTCGTCGTGCAACTAGTGGGGACGTTTGCGCTGTTCGTGATGCTGGCCTGGAACGGATTCGCCGCCCTGCGCGGGCCGGACGGCAACGAATAAGGCAGGGTGAGCCGTGTACCAGCGCCCACCCCAAACGTCATACTACTCCACGATTAGGACACCCGCACAGTCCCCCTGGACGCTCACAACGTCCTCGCGGACCCAGGTTTCGTCCTCCAGTTGCCACCACGTAAAGCTGCCGTCGCTGGCCTGCCCGATGACTGCCGCTACCGACCCAGCGTTAAACGTTCCGGCCTGCGCGTTGTTCGTGCCGGGGCCGCTGCGCTTATTCACGTTGTTGGGTGTGGTTGCCTCACACACGCCCGGCGTCACCTTCGGCACCTGGTACACCCAGATGTTATCGCCCACACAGGCAGCAGTGGCGCTGCGGCCCGTTAGCGCGATGCCATAGGTTCCCGCACGCTCGACCATGGGCAGGTCCGTTGCGACAAGATCACCGTCCAGGTAGACCGTCACCAGCCCATCTTGAATGATGAATAGGACATGGTGCGAGGTGGACAGCGACACGTCTGCGGCCAATTCCTCAATGGCCTGGGCCTCACCGTTCACCCGGTCAATGTAGTAGAAGAAGTTGCCGTTGGTGAAGCCGATCTCGGCATAGGTGTTAATGCTGTTGCCCACGCTCTGCTCAATCCCCGCCATGAGCGCACAGGTTTCGGTTTCGCTGGTGACGCTGGCGGTGTAGGTGAGCGTCCCCGCCATCACGATGTCCGCGAAGGGGGCATTACGGGCCAGCGGTGTGTAGAAACTACCCTGTCCGTCGAAGAAGGCACGCGGCTCGTTGAACACCAAAAAGCCCCCGCTCCCGATGATACCTGCCTCGGCTAGCTCATCAATTGCATCCTGCCAGTTGCCGTCTGCGCTCACCAGGCTCGCCGGGGCCTCCCCCGCTGGGGCATCTTTCAATCCTGGGGCATCTGTGACGCCGCCAATCGGCCTAAAGCTGGACGCAATCGCGTCGAACAGTTCCTCGGCCTCTGCGTCAACGGTCCTTTCTAGTTCAGCGAAGTCATAGGCGGCCATTAGCGCCCAGCCCTGTTCCTCACCGAAGTTAACCATGTAGCCGATGCCCGGCGTACCGTCTAAGCTCAGGGTCGCCACGACGATCTCACGACCGTTAGCGTCCTCGGTTTCCACTGGCGTATCGACAATGAAGTCGCTCCAGCGGTCCAGCATAATCTCGGATGTGGTTTCACCACGCCCCACCAGACGTAGCGGCAACGGCTCTAAAAACAGCACTGCATAGTCGCCACGGGCGGAGGTCGCCAGGGTTGTATTGCCCGTTTCTTCGTCCGCCGGGCTGTCCTGCACGATCCACCCCGCCGGGTGGTCAAGCTGATAGCCGAATTCAGACTCAAATGTCTCGGTCAGGTCGTTGGCCTGTGCCAGTACGTTCACGACGCCGATGGTCGCCAGCAGCACAGCAGCCAACACAAAGCGTATGTTCTTGAAGCTCATGGTAAAAAAGTTGCCCCCTCAATGGACAATTTACAAGATAAGGTCACACGCGCGTTTTACGCATGTCCAATATACATCGTTATCCAGACTTACGCCGAATTTTCACCAAACTTGTGTAACTTAACCGCTTTTGCGTTCGGCCTCCGCCAGCAACGCCTCAATCCGTGCTACGGTGTCGTCCTGGCGCATCCCATTCGCGTCCACATAGCCGAACATCTCCAGGTGCATCGCAAACGCCTGGAGCAACGCCGGGTTTCGGGCGTCGTCGTCTGCGAGTAGTTTCTCGTAGACGCTCTGCTTGGCGACTGTTGGCAGGACGTGCCCGGTGTCCAATCGTAGAATCTCGCGCAGGGTCGCCGGGTCATCACAGGCGGCGACGGCAGCGGTGAACGCCTGTGACGCCCCTGGATAACGGGCGGGCGCGTTGTTTTTAAGCGGGTGTTTCCGCATATCAATCAGGTCACGCGTGAGTTCGATAAGGTTGGTCATCCTGTTACAATACCTCTGTATTTTCCAAAAACAGTCAAGGAGAGGATGTCATGGCGAAGATCGTAGTGGTTGGTGATTATAATCTCGACTTCGTGTTGTACTTAGACCGTTTTCCCACGCGGGGCGAGACGTTAAAGGGACGTAAGTTCTTCGAGGGGCCGGGGGGAACTGGCTCCAACCAGGCCATTGGAGCGGCCCGGTTAGGAGCCGATGTCACCTTCTTCGGGGCAGTCGGCCAGGACAACTACGGTGACGCTGCCCTGCGGACCTGGGAGGCCGAGGGGGTTCGGGTGGACAAGGTGGTACGCTCTGACGAGGAGGACACCGCCGTCGCCATGATCTACGTGGACAGCAGCAACGGCGATAACATGGTGGCTGTCACACCGGGGGCTAACCAAATACTCCAACCGCAACATCTTGAAGAGATCGTGGGTGACATTGCCGAGGCGGACCTGCTGCTGTGCACGCTAGGCCTCCCGTTACCTGTCGTGCGCCGGGCGCTGCACATCGCAGACAAAGCCGCCGTCCCCACCGTGTTGAATCCATCCCCTGCTCGTTCTATCCCAGCCGATATACTGGCGTTGTCGCGGTACTTCACGCCAAACGATCGTGAGTTAGAAATTATCGCCAGGGCAGGGGCCAGCAGCATCACGTTAGAAAGCGCCCGTCACATCTTCCAACGAGACGACCAGACGATGATCGTGCCTCAGGGGGAGGCCGGTTCAAGCTGGGTCACACGTACCGAGATGCAGACGATCCCATCGTTTGAAACCGACGTAAAGGATACTGTCGGGGCGGGGGATGCCTTCAACGCGGGTTTCGCGGTGGCACTTGCAGAGCGGCAGTCGTTAAGCGACGCCGTGCGCTTCGGCAACGCAACGGCGGCGCTCTCCGTAACCCAAGTGGGGGCCGTCGCCGGGATGCCGCAGCGTGCGGATGTGGACGCGCTGATAGCGGGTGGATAGGGCAACTTCGCCCCGTTAAGCATAGAGCGCA
Source organism: uncultured Anaerolineaceae bacterium (assembly GCA_964462905.1). Lineage (GTDB taxonomy): Bacteria > Chloroflexota > Anaerolineae > Aggregatilineales > Phototrophicaceae > DAOTTY01. The sequence continues at coordinate 4,574 of CAYWZS010000127.1, read as the reverse complement.
GCGCCCCCCAAACCGCGCCAACAGTACCTTATGCCGTTGTCCCGCGCTCATGCCGGATGTTAGGACACCCCAGTTCTACAGGCCACTGCTGATGAGCGCCGCTTTGTGGTCCTCGTAGTCGCCGGGGAAGCCGTGACCATAGGCCGCGCTCAACGTGTCGCTGGGGGGCTGTTAAGCTACCAAGCCTTCACACGGAACCTGAACGGAACCAGTGTGCCGTCCGCGCCTGTGGTCTCGCCGGGGATTCGCACATTGTCCCACCACTGGTAGACGGCCATGCTCACGCCGGAGCTACCCATCTCCACCCGGACAACGTGTTCTGTCACGTAGAACTGACCCGGCTCCCACTGGCTTGTCGCGGTCGGGGCGAGGCCCGCGCCGGGACGCAGCAGAACGGATTCCGGGGTGTCGTCGGTGCTGTCGAGTTTCCCGTCAAAGTTGGTAATATAGACGCCTACGCTGTAGTCCAGTTCTGGCGATTCGTCTACGCTCCACCACAAATGCAGGCGCAGGTCGGTCTCCTCACGAAACACGGGGAAGTAGTGCGTGTTCCGTTCGCCGTCCGGGGTGATGATGTCGGTACCGTGAAAGCGCATGCCGTTGTCAAAGGCGACACCGACCGGGTCCGGCGGAGCCTCGTAAAGCTGGACAAACAGGTCCGGCGGGCCAAAAAACTCGCGACGCACCCGTCCCGCCGCGACCGCCTCCCGCACCTCCGGCGTGTCGTTCTCGGCATCGCGCAGATACCACACGCGCCGCGCATCGCCGGGTGTCTGGCGCAGCGGCATCCCGTCCGGGAAGTAGATGCTGCTAAACAAGTCCCACTCCTCCACCGGGACCTCGCCGAAGGGGTTTTGAAAGTTCGGGTCAACCACCAGCGCGTCCCCCGCCTGCATTCCCCCGGCAAGGTCACGCATGAGCGTCCCCACGTTGGGTTCGAAGGCGTCCAAGTTGGTGACCCGGAAGGGCAACGCGCCGAACACCAGCAGCGCCGGGATCAGCACCCAACGTGCTGGGAGCGGCAAACTCGCGTAGCCGCCACCCAAGACCAATGCCAGCCCCGGCAGATACCACGAGGTATAGCGCAGCGTGAAAATGTCTCGCAGCGCCGGGACCAGCAGAATCAGCGGGAAAACCAGCCACAACACGAGCGCAATCCCCCGGCGTAAATTGCTCCGTTCCCGCCACAGTGCCAGCGCCACCCCAGCGACGAGGATCACCAGCCACAGCACCTCCGCCTGCCGCCCGATCTCCGCGAAGTAACGCCATAGCGCCTCCGGCAGGGAGGGCAGTTCCAGCGCGAGCGCCTGCCGCGACTGCAACGCCAACGATGCCTTGTGGGCAACCTCTGGGATTGCGAGAACAGCCAACGTCAGCACGGGGACGACCCAGCGCCGGAGCGCCCGCCACCCGTACAGAATCAGCGTGAAGGTCCCCAATGCCGCGTAGAAGATCACGACGGTGACGTGGATGTAGAGCATGGCCGCCAGACCCGCGCCCAGCAACACCCCCCGCTGCCAGTCCGGGCGCGAGAAGTAGCATAAGACCGTCCACAGGCTGACCGGGGCCAGCGCGAACGTCAGGCTGTGGCCGCGCAGGTGCAGGCTCAGGAAGATCGCCCAGCCGCCCACACTGTAGAACAACGCCGCGAGTATCCCGGCTGTGTTGTCCGCGTAGAAGCGCCGCCCGGCCCGGTAGACCGCTGCCGCGCCCACCAGATGCGCCAGCAACATCCCGTAGCGCAACACGACCGGGTGGGACCCAACCAACGCCTGCCAACCGCCCAGCAACAGGTAGTAGCCCGGCGGCCAGTCGAACGGCGTGCGGGCGATGATCTGCTGGGGGCCGCCCACCGACGACTGCCACACTGACCACACCTCGTCGCCGGTGAGGTCTAGCAGGGGGGTGAAGTGGGGGGCACGTAGCGCGGCCAGCGCCAGCAACAACGCCGCCATGCCGAGCGTGAGCAACGGGGCACGGGATGGGGTCATGGGGGGAGCGGGCACCTCATGTTGTGGGCATCATAGTCGGTGGATTGTAGCGAAGGGGGCCGAGGGTGGGTAGGGTGATGGCTTTTGGGCGGCGGGCGGCCAAGCCGACAGAACCGTTATAAGGCGCTATCGTGTGTTGATGCCGTTGAGCAGCCGCATTCGACATATTCAACCGCAATTTCATGTGACAGTTACCCGTGAATGCGTTAAACTCCGTAGAGACGTTATGTGCCGTGCATCATCAAAAAAGGACTTTCGGGGTTTATCATGGGCCGCAAACTGACTGCGCTGTTGTTAACACTGCTATTGCCATCTCTATTTGTCTTTGCTTTCCAGGAAACGCCGACGTTTCAGCTAGATATTACCGGCGTCAACCCCACCGACCTCCCCACTGTGGAGGTCAGCGCCAACATTGAGGACGCCTTTGGGCGGTCTGTGGTGGGCCTCACCCCGGCGGATATGACGATCACGGGGGACCTAGCCGACGTTGCCGAGGTCATTCGTGTGGAGAACATCACCGACGACAACTTACCCTTCGCCGTTGTGTTGACCATCGACACCAGCGAGAGTATGTCCGGGTTGCCGTTGCAACAGGCCAAGGCAGCAGCGAGATTGTTCGTGGAGCAGCTTCGCCCGGACGACAGCGTCGCCATTGTTGACTTTGACAGCCGCGCACGGGTAGCTCTCCCCTACACGACAGACAAAGACGTTGCCCTGCAAACTATCGACAGCCTGACGGCGGACGGGCGCACGGCGCTGTATGACGCGGGGTTGCTCTCCGTGCAGACGGCGGCGGACACCGACCTCTCGCGGCGGGTGGCGATTCTGCTAAGTGATGGCGCGGAGTTCGAGGAGGGGCGTAGCGCCGCTGCACGCGGGGCCGCGCTCGAGGACGCGCTGACGGACGGCGTCTCGGTGTATACGATTGGCCTCGGCTTCGGGACGGACCGCACCTACTTACAATCGCTGGCAGAGGCCACCAACGCGCAGTTCTACGAGTCGCCCACACCCAACGAGCTAGAGGCAATCTACGCGGAACTGTCCGCGCTGTTGCGCTCGCAGACCATCATCACGCTAGCTGTGGATGTTCCGGCAGACGGCGCGGTCTACGATTTCGGCGTGGAAGCATCCACGTTGGACGGTGCGCCGTCCGACACCGCGAAACTTTTCACCCCGGTACCCGTCCCGGTTGTGAACCTGAACGGGTTGCCGGAGGGCGAGATTGTCACGCCGACAACCGTCACGGCAACTGTCCTGGCCGATGACCTACTGACGGCGGTCACGGCGCAGTTTGAGGACGGGGAAACAGCCGAACTCACGCTAGACGGCGCAGCCACAGCGACGATTACGATTGATCCGCTAACGTTTGCGCCGGGTGCATACACGCTCACGGTCACAGCCACCGACGAGGACGGTGAAAGCGGCTCCGCGACCGCCGTTTTCACCGTCGCGGCACTGCCCCCGGCAGTCAATATTGCGACGGTCATTGCGGACGAGGTACTTACCGTCCAGGTGGACACCGCCGGGAGCCAATCGCCTATTGCGGAGGTGAGCGCGACGGCGGTGGGCATCTCGCAGTTGTTGCAGCCCGCGACCGACGATGAGGGGGCGCTCATCCCAAATGTGTTCGAGGCGGAGTTCACGCTGCTAGAGCTGCCTGCGGGCGAGGGGACGGTTTCAGTGGGCGCGATGGACATCCTGGGCAACACCACCAGCGAACAGATTACGGTGACCGTGCCAAGCGTGCCACCTGTAGTTAGCGTTTCGCTGGAGCCGGACACGGTTTTAGAGGGGCCAGCGGTGGTCGCGGTGGATGTTGTCGCGCAGACTGACGACGTGACGTTGGCCTATCGCTTTGACGGGGACACCGCTGTGGCGCTGGCCCCCGAAGACGCGATTCCTGTTGATGTGGTGGGGCTGGGCGCGGGGCCGCATATGCTGACGGTCACGGCAACGGACGGCAACGGTGAGGTGACGACGGTGGATGTGCCGTTCGTGGTGAGCGAGGCGGCCATCCCCACGCCAACACCGACGGCAACCCCGACGTTGACGCCTACCTTCACGCCTACGAACACACCGACAACCACCCCAACTTTCACACCGACCTTCACTCCAACGCCAGATCTTCAGGCGACGGCTAACGCGGCAGCCGCTGCCACTGACGACGCCCAGGCGACGGTAGACGCGCTCGCGACGTTGGATGCGGCGGCGACAACCGACGCTGTTGCAACCGTTGATGACGCGTCCACGGAGAGCGCAATCGCGGCGGCCAACGCCCAGGCTACAGCCGATGTGGAGGCTACGCTGGCGTTACGGCAGACGGAATCGGTTGTGTCCACCGCTACAGGGGAAGCCCAGGCCACGCTCGACGTCCAGGCCAACTTAGAGGCGCAGGCCACACGAGAAACCCGGGCGACCGTCAACGCCCAGGCCACCAACGACACGCTTGTTTCCCTGACGCCCTCCCCCACGGTAGACGCGACCGGGACACAGGAAGCAGCGGACGCACGCGCAACGACCAACGCAGAGGGAACGACGGTGGCATTGGGCGTTACCGCGACATTGGCAGCCGAGGCGACCGCT
>CAYWZS010000126.1:0-12880 GCA_964462905.1 uncultured Anaerolineaceae bacterium | reverse complement strand
GGCGGACGGCGAATGGGGCCGATTCTGGGGATTGTGGCGGCGGTGGTGCTCTTGTTGGGTGGCGGGTTTGCGCTGGTCCAGTTTAACGCAATCCAGGCCGCTAACGCGGACGCGACCGCGACCCAGGTGCAGGCTGTCGCGCTGGCAAGTACCGAACAGGCCGAGGGGACTGCCGACGCCATTGCCGGCGCAACATTTGATGCGGCAGAGGCCGAGGCGACTGCAACAGCAGATACGATCACAGCGACCGCCGCAGCCGAGGCGAGCGCAACCAGTGTGCAGGCGACCGATAACGCGCTTGCGGCATCCACTGAGCAGGCAAATGCCCGTAATACGGAGGCTGCCGAAGCCGCTGCGGACGCGCAGGCCACAGACGACGCGATTGCAGCGCGTGAGACGCAGGTACAGGCGACCTTGTTGGCGTTGACGCCGACGGCGACCAACACCCCCACGGTCACGCCGACGGCGACCCCCACCAACACGCCCACCGCGACGTTTACGCCGTCCAACACACCAACGGCAACGGATACGCCGACGAACACACCGACCCCGACTATAACGAATACACCGACCCCGACTATAACGAATACACCGACCCCAACTGTAACGAACACACCCACACCCACAGCGGACGACGGGCCATTCCAGACGCAGACAGCAGTCGCGGCGCAAGCGGGTACTCAGTCGGCGTTGGCACTGGCGACGGCAGATGCGCGGCTGACCCAGGCGGCGGCGACGGACACCGCCACGCCGACGGACCTGCCACCGCCGACCGAGTCCAGCGCGAGCTTGGCCGAAACGCAGACGGCCCTGGTCCTCACGGAGAGCGCGGCGGCTATCCAGACGATGAACGCGCCGGACCCCGGGAACCTAACGGCGCTAGGTGATAGGCGGCTCCCGCCGGACTTGCTGAGTGGGCTAGACCTGAACCCGGCGGGGTTGTCATTGGTGGTGGAGAACGACGCACACACCTTTGACCTGACGGGCGATGATAACCTCATCCGCTACCTCAACTTTGAGCCGGACCTGACCGACTTTGTTGTCTCGACGGCGTTTGTGCGGGACGAGGGCGCAGCCGAGGATACCTGTGGGCTGTTCCTGCGGCGGCGTGGCGAGACGGAGAACTATTATCGGCTGGATGTGGACCAGGAGGGTGAGGTTGAGTTCTTGGTGATGGTGAACGGGGACATCCGCACGCTGGAACGTGTCCGCAGTAGTGCCGTGGAAACCGCGCCGGGGGCTGTTAACCAGATTGCCGTCGCGGGACAGGGGCCGCGCTTCCGGGTGTTTGTGAACGGTCGGTTGGTGATGGACCTCGAAAATGACATTTTTACGGAGGGAAAGATTGCGCTAACGGCGTCCACGTTTGAGAGCAGCGACGCTATGGGATGTGACTTTACGGATACCCGCGTATGGTCGGCGAACAGCGAATTGCTCCCGCCGCCTGCTGATTTGGCGGACGGCCTTTCGCCGGACATCCTGCGGACAGCCGGGATCGGCCCGGATGACCTGGTGACCGGCTCCACTTTGGATCGCTTCGTGATCGACCTGACAGGCGAGGACGATGTGATTACAACAGAATCTTTCGACACATCGTACCGCAACGCGATCATCACGACGGCGTTTGCGTTTGGCCCTGGCGACTTCAGCGACTACTGCGGGTTTGCCTTCCGGCGTGTGGACGGCGACAACTACTACACGGCGGAGTTAGACCGCAACGCCAATGTACGTTTTTTCAAGCGGGAGAACGCGGAGTGGATCGCTGGGCCAGAGGTCAAACGGTCGAACGCGGTGAATGTGGAGGCCGATGCCAAAAACCAGATCACATTGGTGGCGCAAGGCAGTATCTTCACGCTGTTTGTGAACGGTGTGGAGGTGGTGACGTATAGTGATCCCAGCTTTGGGGCGGGTGTCTTTGGGGTCATCGGCGGGACGTTCGCCGATAGCGATGTGGCAAACTGTACCTTCACGGACGTGCAACTGTGGGACCTGGATGCCGAGGGCGATGCGATATTGCCAACACAGCCGCCGACGGACAGCACTAACGCAGACAGCCGCCTGACAACGCCAATGCTGCGGTTGGCGGGGACGAATGTTGGTGGGTTGACGTTGCAAAATGAGTTGCCCGGCTACGAGTTCGACCTGAGTGGGGAGGACGATGTGATTCGTTGGCAGTTGTTGGATGGCGATTATGGTAACGTGGTGATGGCGACGACGTTTGCCTGGGGGCCGGGTTCCAGCAGTGACTACTGTGGGTTCGTGTTGCGCTATGTGGATGAGGATAACTTTTACACGCTGGAGATGGACCGCCAAGCGACCCTGCGCTTCTTCGCCCAGGACAGTGGGGAGTGGGTGTCGTTAAGCGATACCAGCAGTGAGGTGATTGCGACCGCGCCGAGTGCGGAGAATGATCTGGTGGTTGTTACGACGGGGACGACCTTCACCTTGTTTGTGAACGGTGAGGAGGCATTGCGGATTGACGATGGGCGCTACGATGTGGGACGCTACGGTGTGGCGGCGGGGACGTTCCTGGAAAGCGAGGCATCTGGGTGTGTGTTTACGGATACGCGCCTGTGGACGACGGGGTAGGTTTGTGCTGTAAGACAGTGGGTGGCACGCATGCGCCGCCTTGCCGTTGGGCATATACACACATTTTGGCTGAAGGGGCATCATGGCCGTGATAGAGCGCATTGCCGTGTTTTACGTTCTCCCGATTATGGCGGCCTTTGGGGGCGCTTTCGTGCTACATTGGGTTTCCGATTATGTGGCCCGTTGGCTTATGCCGTTTGGCCGGCTGGCACGCCGGAGCACCCGCAACGAAATCCAGCAGGCGGCCCGCCACGAGACGCTGGTCACGTTGGTGTCTGGGATCATGAGTGTAACGGGCTTTGTTGTGGCGATTTTCGTGACGCTGGCGCAGTTTGTCGCGGTGGATACGCTTGTATGGCTGGTTGGCTTTCTGGCGACGGGCTTCGGCTTCAGCGCCAAGCCGTTTATTGCGGACTACCTCCAGGGGATTGCATTTCTCGCCAATGACGTGTTTGACGTGGGCGAAAAGGTGGAAATCATGGCGATTGAGGGGGTGGTGGAGGACATCAGCCTGCGGCTTACGACCTTACGCGGGATCAATGGGGAGGTATACACGATCCCCAACGGTGAAATTCGCACGGTGCGCAATTTCAGCCGGGGGGAGTACACGCCGATTCGGGTGACGGTGCATGTGCCGTCTGGGGAGTTGTCGCGGGTGATCCCGATTTTGGAGGAACTCGGCCAGGAGGCCCCCATGCAACTGCCGGACCTGTTGGAGCCGTGGAAGGTCATCGCACAGGAGGGGCAACTGGGCACCCACACCCGGTTGATGTTGGTGAGCAAGGCGGTTTTCGGGAAGGGCGCAACAACGAGGCCGCGTATTCTAGCATTGGTCCAGCGTACCCTGGCAGAAAATGAGGTGGAACTCGCCCCGTAGTAGGTGGGGTTTCACGCCCCACCTGGGGGCAGCTTCTAAGCGCGAACCACGTTCATGATGGTGTCTCGGAGCTGTTGCGTGGCCCGCTGCACATCCGCGTTGTGGCCGTTTACCTGGCCCGCCCGGTTGTAAATCCGCTTCACCAATGCGGTCACAGTGTGCTTGTCTGCCGCGCCCGCCAGCTCGCGCCGCAGTGCCACGAGATCGTTCACCAAGGCGTTGAGTTGTGTGTCGCCATGCCCTTGTAAGGTTATGATGCAGTCCACCAGCAGGCCACCCGGCCCACACAGGGCGGTGTTGAGCTGGCTCACGGTTTGGGTGTGGATTTTTGTCGCCATGTGCTTTGATCCTCAGTCTTGTGTTAGAAAACCCCTCGCGGGTGCCTCGTATGAGACTGTGCAGATAGATAATAGAGTCGGTTTCGCAGTTTCTTTACAACTTTCACAAACACTGCGCAAAGATCGTCACAACCTGTGATGTGTTGTAATTTTGGGCCTGGCTGGCGTTCGCACTATACACTTTGTAACATCTTTTTGTGATTTTACCGATAGTACAAGAGGACCATCCCCCCACCATGACCTCAACTTTCTATGTGCCAGAGCGGGCGCTGGTGATTGCCGCCCACTGTGATGACATTGAGTTCGGCGCATCTGGCACCGTCGCCCGGTGGACCGCCGCCGGGAGCCGGGTCACTTATGTGATCGTGACGGACAGCAGCAGCGGTGACAATACCCCCGGCGCAGACCTCGCGCAGCTCGTCCGCACCCGCGAGGAAGAACAACGGGCGTCCGCAGCGGTCGTTGGTGTGGAGGATGTGCGCTTTCTCGGCTACCAGGACGGCATCCTGGAACCGACGCTTCAGCTTCGCAAACACCTTACACAACTGATACGGGAACTGCGCCCCAACGCCGTGTTGACCTTCGACCCGGAGACGATCATTCCTGAAGGACGCGCTTACATCAACCACCCAGATCATCGGGCGACGGCTACCGCAGCGGCCTATGCGGTCTTTCCGAGTGCGGGTAGCCGCCCGATCTTCCCGGCGCTGTTGCAGGCTGGCTATGAACCGCATGATGTGGACCGGGTGTACTTCTTCCTGAGCAACCACACGAACCACACCATTGACATCACGACGACAATAAGCCAGAAACAGGCGGCCCTGCGTTGTCATGCGTCGCAGTTCGGCGAGGAGGTTATCGAGATGGTGACGGCCTGGAATGCTGAGACGGGCCAGTCCATCGGCGGGGGCTATGCTGAGTCCTTCCGGCTGATGGTGTTTAAGGCTATTTCAGATTTGTCCCCCGCCGAGGGATAAAATCCCCCGGCTACGGCTAAAACGTGTCCATTGAAGTGGACAGCGGCTCACACGGCTGTTTTGGCGTTCCTTTGGTGGACGCGCGAGGCTGTAGCCTGTGGTTTTAACCGCAGGCGGCTTGCTTCCTCATCTGCACGAAATTGTGGGTGCGTTCCCCCCAACTTCTGCTAGAATAAGCGGAAGGTAAACGTGTCTTTTTTGGGAGAAGCCACACATGTCTCAACAAACCTCACCGCAAGACGACCAGACACTCGGCGACCATGACCAATTGCCGCAGTCAATCAAGACCAACGATAAAGTTAACGAACTGCCAGAGGCCGAGCGCCGGATTGTCTGGGGACTGGGGGAGGGGAATCGGCCTGTGTTGATGGAGTGGCAGGAGGACAACACACCGGGTCGCCGCTGGGTGCTGGAAACCGACGATGTTACGGTTGGCCGTGACACACCGAGCGATTTGATTATGACGTTGGATCAAATCTCACGGCGACACTTGCGCGTCTACCGGGACGGCAAACACTATTTCGTGGCGGACCTGGGCAGCCGCAACGGGACATGGGTGAACGGGGAACGGGTGGTGGGTGCTGTGCGCGTCAAAGACGGCGATGAGATTAACGTCGCGTTGGTCGTCAAACTGATCTTCCTGGGGGAAGATGCCGCCCCCCACGACGCGCCCTAGGTGGTGGGGCACTTGCGTCCCCCAGGTTTATTTCACACGAGGACCGAACCCACGTATGCCTAAGCTGTTCATTCTGCTGCTATTCGTTCTGTCGCCCCTGGTGGCGGCGCAACCCCCGGAGCCTTCACCCGTGGCCTATACCTACCAGCAACCATCCGGCAATCGCGTGATCCCGGTTACGGGCGCGGCCTTTCCTGATGTTGTGACCACCGATATATCCTTTGACGGTGTGCCGCTGTGGGTGGTCGGTGGTGTAGCTAATGGCACGCCAGCGTGGGTCGTCGTTTTGGATGACGGGCGTGTGTTCGCCGTTCAGAGAACCGCCGTTGAGAACAATTTGGATGTGGTCGCTGTGCAACTGGGGCAGGTCGCCCCGGGGCAACCCATCGCTGCCGTGTTCAACGCGGGTGCGCTGCCAACCTTGCTCACGGCGGGGGATGATCTCTCGCCGTTGACGCACCCGGTCATTGTGGGCGAGAGCCGTGTTTATGTCGCGACCAACGGCGATCTCGTCCTGTGGCGCGACGGTGAAACGCTGGCCCGCCAGCCCGTGAACGCCCTGCCGGACGCTCGCCCGGTTATCAGCGTGGACGGGCGAATTGCCGTCTACACGGACGCCACCGACCAACGTTACATTCACGCGATTATGGGCGACGACCTGGAGGGCGCATCGCTGACGTTGTTCGTGGTCGAGGACGATAGGTTGACGGTCGTCACGCAGCTCATGCTCCCCGGTGAGGACATCTTCGAGGGGATTAGCCCGTTGTGGGCGGACCTGGACGACGACGGCACACAAGAGATCGTGACTACTGTCAGCAATGGGCAACGTGGCGCTTGGCTGCGGGCCTACAGCGCAGATGGGAGTATCTTTGCGGAAAGTGCGGCCATCGGCCAGGGCTTCCGCTGGCGGCATCAGTTGGCTGTCGCCGCCTTTGGGATCAACGGTGAAACACAGCTTGCTGATGTCCGCACTCCACACATCGGCGGGATGCCGGAGTTCTTCACGCTGCGCAGGGGCGAACTCTCCGTGAACAACGCGCAACTCGGTTACACGTCCCATCCCATCAACAGTCGCAATTTGGATATGGGTCTTGCGGGGGACTTCGACGGTGACGGTGTGCCGGAACTAGTTATCACGGACCAGCAACGCCAGAATGTGACGGCGGTTATCAATACGCAACAGGGTGTACAACAGGCGTGGGCATTGCCGTTGGCTGGGCAGCTAGAGAGCAATCTGGCGGCGGTGGCATTGCCGGAGGGCGGCGTAGCATTGGCGGCAGGCACCTCAAACGGGGTGTTACGCGTGTGGACTAGTGCCGAATAACGCCCCTGCGTTTAAGCGTCTACTCATTGAGTTCAGCCACTTTGTATATGTTTACTCATCTGTGTCCTGACACCACCGTGCTATACTAATATCAAGTTGGGTTGTTGTTCCCCCCAACAACAACCCGATGGTTTCCCCCAAACAGGTGTTCTTACTCCCCCCAAGAGGAACACCTGTTGCCCACCCTCAAAGATTTCAATCCTATTGCACCCAGGCTTACGACACGTTACACTTCTTGCTGTCTCGTCTGTAACCCTAACGGATGCCCATGAAAATGCTCAACCGACTGCTACAAATTACTGACGCTGCTGCCGTCCTGACGGATCTCACACGCCAGAAACACACCTACACGCTCCCCGTGATGAAAACGGCGGCGACGTTCTACCTCCATGCGGATAACGCCGCTGTGCGCGTGGTGCGTTGGCAGAAACAACAGGCAGAAATTACGATTGAGACGCGCCCTCCGTTGGCGTGGCGTACCGCCACCGACTACGATGAGGCGGGGGTGTATGCGGTGGTGTTGCGGCGGCTGGGGATGGGCACGCTCACACGGTCGATTGTGACGGTGTTGGTCCCGGCCCACATGCACCTTGTCCTACGGTTGCGGGACGGGCTGGTGTCTTTAGACCACGTTCACGGCACGTTGCATATCGCCCCGCCGGACGTGCTCCCGCCCGAACTGGGGCCGGGGGATATTAGAAGGGAAGCCCAATGACCGCTAAGGGCTAGAGGGTGAACACGTACCGGGGCAATTTGCGCCCGGCTATTGTGATTACCCTAGTGGTGATTGGCTTTCATGTGGCAGCCGCGACCGTAGCAACCGAGCGCGGCGTGCAGTTCTGGACGATCACGTTTGTTCCTGCTCTATATGGTCTTTTTCGGGGTGATGGTCTTTCAAGCGAGGCTGATTACGATCACGGTCTATGAAAACGGGATCGCCTGGGAACGCGGCAGCTCGCATGTGTTCACAACCTGGGACAATATCGACCGAATTGACCGCAAAGACGAGGGGCAAAGCACCACCTTCGGGTTCTTTCTCCGCGAGCCACTGACGCCAGAGACAAACCGTTGGCTAGATAAGCGCCTGTTTGCCGCGCCCGTGGACTACATTCGCCTGATCCCGACCCGTTCAAGTCCCGACGAAATTTGGGGGCAGGAAGGGCAACCTGCTGACCAAGCAGGCCCTCGCAGCAACCGACTTTGGGCGGGACGTGATGCGCTATGCGCCGCGTTTGTTGGAGGCATAACAGAGCTATCTATCCGTTTCTCATTCCGTACTGTATATTCGCCTCATCTTACCTTTACGGTCCTCTGGCATAGTTTCTGTGCAATATTTCAGGAACTATCGCAACTAGACAAGGACTAACCTGATGCCCTTACAAGCGATTCTGTTCGGTGCGATTGGCACCCTCGTAGAAACCTCTGAACTGCAATGCCGGGCCTTCAACGCTGCCTTTGCGGATGCTAACCTGGATTGGACCTGGGATACCGCCAGCTACCAAGACATGCTGACCATCATGGGGGGGCGTGCGCGCATCCGCCACTACGCGGACAAGACGAATACCCTGCTGACAGACGCCCAGGTCGCGGACCTGCACACCGCCAAGAGCGCCCACTTTCAGCAGCTTATGATCGAGCGCGGCCTGTCGTTACGCCTTGGCGTAGCCGAACTCATCGCCGCTGCTCGTGCTGCGGGGGTGCGCTTGGCGTTCGTGTCTACTACCGGGATGGACAATATCACTGCCATTGATACTGCATTAGGCGAGGATTCGCCCTTCTCCCATTTTGAGGTCGTGACGCACAAGGCCACTGTCGCGGAGGGCAAGCCCGCCCCGGATGTCTACACACACGTCCTGGCGGAGATGGGCTTGTCGCCGACGGAGGTGCTTGCGATTGAGGACACCCGCGACAGCATGTTGTCCGCTGTGAACGCAGGGGTCGCCTGTGTTGTCACGCCGGGAGCCTACGTCACCGACCAGGACTTCAGCGAGGCGACTGCCGTCGCCGCACCGGGGCAAATCTCAAACCTGGGCTGGCTCCGTAGTTTGTGCCCGGCCCCGGTCACGGAGTAACGTTAACCGAGCGTGCCGAGCGCCTGAGCAAAATCTGCGATCAGGTCGTCGGCATGTTCCAGCCCCACGGAGACGCGCAGCAGGTTGGGCGGCGTAGTGGAGTTCTCCTCCACGCTCTCGCGATGCTCAATCAGGCTGTGCGTCCCGCCGAAGCTGGTTGCGCTGGTGAACAGCTTCAGGCGGCGCACCACGTCCAGCGCCGCCGCCCGCCCCCCCGCAACCTGCACGGACAGCAATCCACCGCCCACGCGCATCTGCCGTTGTGCGAGATTGTACTGCGGGTGGCTCGGATGGTGGGGATACAGCACACGCTCTACTGCCGGATGCGCCGCTAGGAAGTTCGCGACGGCCAGGGCATTTGCGCTGTGTGCCCGCACCCGGTACGGCAGCGTTTGTAACCCACGTAACGCCAGCCAGCAGTCCATCGGCGACAACACCGCCCCGCCGATCTTGACGAGACGCATGATCCGTCGGGAAAATTCGCTGTCCGCGTCTTTGAGTACGATCACCCCGCCCAACACATCATGATGCCCGGCCATGTATTTTGTCATGGACAACACGGAAATATCCGCACCCAGCGCCAGCGGCTGCTGCGACACAGGGGTGGCGATGGTGTTGTCTACCAGCATGAGCGCCCCGCCCGCGTGGGCAATTTCCGCAATCGCGGCAATGTCCGCCAGTCGAATCTGTGGGTTCGTGGGGGATTCGAACAGCACGAGTGCGGTTTCCGGGCGCATGGCAGCGGCCACGTTAGCGGGTTCGCGTGTGTCCACGTAAGTTGTCTCGATCCCCCACGGCGCGAAGAACTCGTTCAACTGCACGCGAATCCCGAAGTACAGGTCATCACTACAGACGATGTGGTCCCCAGGGCGCAGCGCCGTAAACACCGTCATCATTGCGGCGGACCCACTGCTGACGGCGTGGGCAACCACGCCGCCCTCCAACGCCGCGACAGCAGCCTCTAGCATGGCCCGGTTGGGGTTCTCGTTGCGTGTATAGATGAAGTGCGAGCCGTCGTGTGGGGTGCCCGTCGGTGTGTAGGCGAAAGTCGTTGAGAAGGTTAGCGGTGGGATCACGGCACCGCTGGCGGGGTCCGGCGGGGCGGTGTGGACGGCGGTGGTTTCTGGTTGGTATGGCTTATCGGTCATGGTGTATTATGCTTTCGCGTCACGGTATAAGGTAGGTTTCTATTATGTCTGCTGCGAGAAACAGCCACTAGCTCCCTACCAGACCATCAGGAACGTAAATTTTGTCATGTACTCACCTGCCATTCATCACTTTTGCTTTACAGGGATTTAGAATTAAGATAAAGTTGTCTATAGTGAAATGAGACAACTTTTGCAGACTGAAAGCCAGCAGGGGTAAGGACTAAATCATGTACGAAACCGCCGAAATGGGGCCGAAACTTTACAGTTCAGCACCAAATTTTGCACTGAAGGATGCCGAGGGGCACCGGGTTGAACTCAGTGAACTCATTGGGGAGCGTGGGGTGCTACTGGCCTTCGTGCGGAACATCTGGGAGCCGGCTAGCATCCGCCGCATCCTGTACATGCAACGGCACTTGCAGAAGTTCCAGGCTAACGGCTACAGCATCGCCCTGGTGATTCAAGATCGCCAGTACTCGCTGTGGACCTTCTACATGAGCAGCCCCATGACGGTTACTGTGCCGCTGTTGGCAGACGAGGACGGCAGCGTCCACCACGCCTTCAATATGGACCATGCTGGACTGCTACTCGTGGACAAAGACGCGAACATCCGCTGCAAGTGGCTCATGCCAGACGAGCGCGTATGGCCCAAGGCCCGCGACCTGTTGGAGGAAGCCAGCTTCAGCTAGGCCAATTGGCGGCTACTGTATCAAAATTCACATTTCCCCCCACTGTCTTTCCTGAACGGCTAGGGGTTTTGCGTTACAATGGGGGCGTCCGTGAGTAGCTGCTGTGACGGAGGCCCAGACGCCATGCCAGATCGCTTTGTTGAATCCCACATCCGCAAGATTCCCATATTTCAACAGTTGGCCGCCCCTCAACTGGACCTGGTCGTCCGTGCCTTTCAGGTGTTGCGTTTTGAACCAGGGCAAGTCGTGGTTCAGCAGGGTAACACGACCCAGGGATTGTTCGTCATGGTTGATGGTGAGGGGGTTCTGCTCCAGGCCAACGACAATGGCGAACGCCCTGTCGGGAAGTTGAGCGCCAACGACATGTTAGGGCAATCGGCGCTGTTCAACCCAGGGGTAGAACCCGCTACCTTGCGTATAACCAGCCGCAGCACACTACTGTTCTTGTCGCGTACTCGTATGAACACTGTGTTGACCTACTACCCGGAAGTGCGCGACCAATTAGAAAGTGAGTTGGCCCCAAGGCCTGTCCGCCAGGCGATGCGCCGAGCAGACGCACCAAGTCAGCACGCACCGCACGAACTCAGCCGCGACAATGAAGAGATCATCATGATCCGCCGGCGGCACCCATGGTCCTTTATCCGGCGTGGGTGGGCTGCGGTACTCATTTTCATCCTGTTCTCTGCGGCAGGGGTGGCGGTGTTGACTGTGAACGGAACGCTCGGCTTTGGTGTCATCCTGACAGGGTTGGTTTTGTCTGCATTGTTGATGACCTATTTCTATTTCGAGTGGCGCAACGACAGCATCGTTGTGACGGACCAACGTGTTGTGCAGATCGAGCGCGTGATCCCCACCTTTAGCGTGACGATCAACGAAATTCCCATCGAGCAAATTCAGGAGGTCAACACGGAACTTCCACAGGGGGACATCTTCGCTCGCATCTTTGACTACGCCGACATTGAGCTGAAGAACGCCAGTGACACCGGTAACTTGCTGCTGGATATGGTTCCCCAGGCGGATGAGGTGCAAGAGGCTATCTTCGCGAACCGCAACAAGCGCGATGAGATGGCCGACGAAACGCGCCGTATGGCGATTCGTGCCGAAATCGAAAGACAGTTGGGCCTGGATAAAACACGCAAAATGGACGCCGCCGGCGCTGGGGAAAACGGGGCAGCCCCCGCTGGCGGTTCAGACCTTGTCACGCGCACATTCTCCCCTGCGCCGACGCGCTTCACCAACGCAAGCGGCGAAACCGTCATCCGCAAGCATGTCACCGTCTGGTTGAGCCACATTATCGCGCCCTCGCTGATGATCCTGGGGGCGTTTGTCATCCTGGGCCTGAGCATTGCCGCGACGCAGAACTGGCTGAACCAGTTTGGGGCCTACCTCGCGGCGGCGATGTTTGTCGTCGGGGGGCTGTGGTTCTGGTGGTCGGACTGGGACTGGCGCAACGACATGTACATTATCGGCGACAAAAACGTGACGCTGATTCACAAGCGCCCGCTGTGGCTCCAGAATGAGGTGGAGCAGGTACGGTTGGAGCGCGTGGACAACGTGTTGAGTGAGGTCAACGGGTTTATTGACACGGTGTTCCAACGCGGGGACGTGAAGATGTCGTTGGTGGGGGAGGGGATCGACCGGGCAAAGGTGTTCCAGAAGGTTCACCGCCCCCAGGAGATTCAGGCGGAAATCTCGCGGCGGCAGGCCCGTGCCCGTAACCAGGAGATGCAGGACGAGGACAACCGCCAGCACGAGGCCATTCGCGAGTATCTGTCGGTGTATCACGAAGCCGTCCAGGACCAGAACCCACCGCTTGACCTCAACGCCCAGAGCGCCAACCGCAGCCAGCCAACTGGGTTTTCGCCGAATGTCCGCCCTAGCCAACGCCATGACCGCAACCGTCCGGCGCACATTCCCAGGTTACGCGAGGACAGCGGGGGTGAGGAATACGGCTATACCCCTGTCCCCAAGCAACAGCAAGCGCAACCGCAGCAAGGCTATACCAACAGGGATACCCCCACACCGCCACAAGAGCCACCAGCGCGACACCCGGAATCCCCGCCGCGCCGAAGAAGGAGATCGGGAACTCGGCCAGCCATGACTCGGGCATGGGGGCTGCGAGCGGCGTATCGGTCATCGCGGGTCTCCGGGGTAAAAGCCGATCCTCGACCTCCGCTTTGCCGCGCCCCGGTC
>CAYWZS010000125.1:0-12918 GCA_964462905.1 uncultured Anaerolineaceae bacterium | reverse complement strand
CCGCTCACGTACCATCCGCAGCCAGTCGTGGTCACGCCCGGCCCCTTCGAAGGGGGATAGGCCCTCCGCTTCCATGCTCGCCTTGATACGCGAGGGCGCGTTGAACCCAAAGCGAACCAGCCCTGCAAATTTATCGCGGTAGCTGGTGGTTGTCGGTAGCACGAACATCAACCCACCCGCGACCAGGGCCGTTGGGAGCGCCTCGTCGCCGTCTTGGTCACTAATCCAGAACAGGCCACCGGGCTTGAGCGCCCGCATCACCTGGGCGATCACATGGTCCAGCCCGACGAGATGATGCAGCGTCCCCTTGGTGACAATCACATCGTAGCTTTCCGGGGCCAGCGCCACTTGGTTGAGGTCGGTTTGGGCGTAGACCACGCTGCCGGGTATGTCGTCGCGTACCTGTTCGTAGTAGCGACGAGCGACAGCCAGTGACCGGGCGCTGATGTCCAGCCCGAAGGCTTCCGCGCCGCGTTGGGCCATTGCCAGCGTGAGCCACCCGGAGGCGCACCCCAGTTCCAGCGTCCGCATCCCCGGCACGACTTCAGCCAGCAGTGCGTCGACATCTGCGGTGTGGGTGATGGCGTTGTGGCGCAGGTCGCGGTGATAGCGCCAGTCTGGGGGGACGGCTTCGGCGTGTGCTTCGTCTACGGCCCCCCATAGTGCGGCCTCCTGCGCGAGTTTCTCCTCGTAGGTTGCCATTACGTTTGCTCGTGGCTCATCCCTAGCGCCGCCCGATGTTCGTAGACGATGTAGTCTGGCACGAGGGCCTGGAAAGCCCGTAGCCCAAAGACCAACACGGCAATATCGTCAATCGGGATGAACGGTAATAGGTCCAACGGGGAGATAATATAGACGACAATTGCCGCCGGGATGAGCTTCAACGGCACGGCGACACGCGGGTCGCGGAGTAAGCGCCACGTCAGGCGGGTGTGGGTAATCAGGTCATTGATCGGTTGCATGGGTTTGTCTCCTGAAAAAGTCCTCGACAAGCTGGAAGGCCTCATCGCGCCGGGTGTCCTGGGTAATGATATGACGGCTCCCGGCGATGATGTGCTGTTCAACGGTGGTGCTACGGGTGTGCGCCGCGATGTAATCGCTACTGGAGAGCGGCACGGCGTCGTCTTTGTCTGCATAGATCAACGTTAGTGGGTTCTCGATCTGGTAAAGTGCCGTCCGCACGTAGGCCGAAAGTGCGATCAACTGCGACACCGCCGACACAGACCACTCTTCATAGTGGGTGCGCCCGATGACGGGTTCCCCGCGCCGGTACTGTTCCTCGCGCACGATCTGCGGCAGGTTGGTGCGGTCGTAGAGGGTTGCCACCCGCCGGATGTACTTGAGCCACAGAGCAGAGTAAATATTCTTGTCCTTAAATTCTATGGGGGCTGCCATGATTGCCGCCGCGCTGAGGGGGGCATCCCCCGCTGCACACAGCAACAGCGACAACAGCCCGCCCATGCTAATCCCCGCTACGACGACCTCGTCGCACTGGTCCGCCAAAACCTGATAGGCATCACGCACGCTCATATACCACTCGTGCCACGTCATGCGGTGCATGTCCTTGTGGTCGGTACCGTGGCCGTCTAGCCGAACCGTGTAGGTTGTCATGCCGAGTGTGTGGTGCAGGTGGTCTGCCAGCCAGTCGATTTCGGTGGGGGCCGCCGCGAACCCGTGGACACACAAACAGCCGATGGTGTTCCCCCGCCGAAAGCGGGGGCGTGCGCCGTGGTTCAGGTAGGGGGCGTGTAGGTCGAAGTCACTCATAGGCGCGACTATGCGTTCCTTTCTGTGTGGAGGCGTGGGTTAAGGTGTGACTAAGTCAATCTCGAAGAAGCCCCCCTCGTAGGTGTCCATGTCGAGTTGGTAGAAGCTCACATCGGTTGCCATGAGGAGGTAGGTGCCGTCAAGCGGGAGTGTGATGTCCTCTAGCGCGGGGTCCGTAGTGCTACGGACTGTGGCGGTATTGGCGGCGTCGTCGTTAACAGCGATGCGGTTGCCACCGGGGTCGTAGAGCGCCAACATCCCATCGAGTGGGGCGCTGCCAAGGTTTGTCATAATTGCGCTGATGTTTTGGCCTGCTACGGCATTGAACACATAGTAGTAGACGGGTTCCTGCGGTGAGCTATACCCAAGTTCGTCCGGCTCGACATCAACGGTGAGTTCTGTGCGGAAGTACAGGATGCGCTCGCCTTGGTCTGCGGGGGAGGTATTCCCATTGACGGTCACAACGTAGGCGCTGGGGCTGGGGATTGTCTCGGAAACGACGCCGTCCACGGTACCGGGGCTGGTCGCAATAACGAAGTAGGTGCCGCTACTGGGGATGGTGATCTGGGCGCTGGCGCTGTTCTGGACGGCCCCGCTGTTGTCGTCCGCAGCGACGACGCCCCCGGCGTTGTTCAACACGACCAGGAACGGGTCCAGCGGGCTGCCCTCCGTCTGCACGACGGACACATCTACCACGTCGCCGACAGTGGCGTTGAAGGCGTAAAGCTGGGCGCTGACGTTGCCGTCTAATAGCCCCTGGGTTGGCTGGCCGCTGCGAAGGTAGGGAATCGTGTTGGTGTCTGTTGTCTGCGCGGTGATGGGCGGGGGTGGGGCGGCCTGTTGCGGTGCGTCGGGCACATTACCACAGGCGGCTACGGTTAACAGGACGAGGCTCCATCCAATTAGAACAAGACGGTTCATGTGGGAAATTTCCCCTTTGATGTGTGGTCAATCGTTGCGCTTACTCTACCACTGGTTGCCGATTAAAGCATGTGCTCCCCGCCGTCCACGTTGAGCGCCTGCCCGGTGATAAAGCTGGCGGCGTCCGAACACAGGAACAGCACTGCGTTGGCGACTTCCTCCGGGGTGCCAGCACGTCCGAGCGCGGTCTGGGTGAGGTGCGGCTCTGGCGTGTCTGGCGTGGTGACACAACCGGGGCACACCGCGTTCACCCGAATGTTGGACGGGGCCAGCTCACGGGCAGCCTGGCGTGTTAGGCCGATGATGCCCGCCTTGGAGGTGACATAGCTGATGCTGTCGTCTGTCATGGGGCCAGGGTGGGCCGCGTTCGCTGCAATGTTAACGACCACGCCGCCGCCTTCGTCGGCCATGACGCGCCCCAACAACTGCGTGACGAAGAACGTCCCGTTGACGTTCACGTCCATCACCCGCCGCCAGTCCCACTCGTCCAGCTTGGGCATAGGGCCGCGTTTGAGCACGCCAGCCGCGTTCACCAGGATGTGAATGCGCCCGTAGCGTTCGCGGGCCTCCTCAACCAATGAGCCGACCTGAAAGCGGTTGGCGACATCGGCCTGCCAACCGAAGGCCGTTCCACCAGCCGCTGTGATCTCGGCGGCGACCTGGTCTGGTGTGTCCAGGTTGATGTCGTTGACGCACACGCTCGCGCCAGCCGCCGCCAGCGCCAGGGCGCAGGCCCGCCCGATGCCGTTGCCGCCCCCGGTGACAATCGCGGCCTTGCCGGATAAATCCACGTTAAAATTCGACATAAATCGCGTTTTTTGCCTCACTACCGATAAACGCCGACATTGTACGGGATGCGCCCCGCCGTCACGAGGCCGAGTCTGCGTTTTAGCTGCCGCCTACGTCTACCCCACGTAAGACCTGTAAGGACTGGTCTGCACCGCTAAGGAGTGCGTTGACCGTGTCCGTGACCTGTAGCCCGGTTGCGGCCTCGGCCAACACCTGCGCCTCGCCGCCCTCACACGCCGCTTGGAAGGCCGCCCAACCGTCACGCAGGGCTGCAAGGCCGTCGTTGACGTTGTTGATGGCGGTGCGTAGCTCCACGGGTGCCGCCTCTAAGTCCTCTGGTAGCACGTCCTCGTAGTTTGGGGGGATGCCCGGCGCGGCCTGCCGACAGCCTGTGGTGATGCCCGCGTTGTTTTGGGCGTCCGTCCAGTATTGGGCGAGCAGGGTGTTGGCCCCGCGTTGCCCCTGCACCTCGTCGATGATGTTATACAGTTGGCCGACCACCGATTGAAAGTCTGGTGTGGCGGTAGGGGGCAGTGTGGGGGCGGGCGTGTCCTCCGGGGCGGGGGTCGCTGTGGGCGGTGTGGCGAGCGTTTGGAGTTGTGTTTCGAGGTCTGGCGCGGCCTCCTGTAGGGTGTTAACGTCTTCGAGGAAGGTTGTGGCCTCCTCCACGGTAAGGGGGACGACGCCATCACACGCCTCCAGCGCCCGGACGTTAGCCTGCTCGAAGGAAGCTAAGGTGGTGTTGAGTGTCTGATAGATCGTGGTGAGTTGGGCGAAGTTGCTGGCGTCCTGTGGGTTGAGCATCAGTGGTTCCGCGCTCACGTAGGGGAACCGACAGTCCGCGTTGGGGTCCGGCTGGCCGCCGTCGGCGGCGGGTTGCAGGCGTGCTTTAAGGCTGTCTGTGTTACCCAGTAGCAGCGAGAGCCGTTCTTGCCCGGCCACCGCCAGCGTGATGAGGTCTTGCTGGGGGGTGTCTGGGTTTGTCAGGCCGGGGATGTCGCTGGTGTTAGCGGTCTGCCTGCTGTTGCTTTCGCCTGTGCCCAACAACAGGAAAGCGTTGGCACCCAGCAGCAGCACGAACAACGTTGCCAGGCCGACGAGCCACCCTTGCAGCACCCCTGCGCTGGGTTTGGCTGGTTTGCCCACCTTCAACTCGGTGACAACACCAATCAGCGCCTCCTCAGCCGCCTTGCGTTTCTCCGCGTTGTCGGACGCGGTCGCATCGCGGAAGGCCGCGAACATCCCTAGCGAGTAGCGGGCGTTCTTGCGGACTTGCGCATCGGGGTCGCTGTCGGCTAGTTTGATGAGCATGGGGATTGCGTCCGCCACACCTAGCTCCCCGACCATCTTGGCCGCCTTGCGCCGCTTCTCCACATTGGGGTGCTTGAGGTGCTTGGTGTAGCCTGCTGCATATGTTTCGTATTTTGGAGAGACGTTTGCCATGGTTGCCCCTGTTTGGTTGCTTCGCCTATTCTCATATCATACTGCGAAGCGCCGCCGCGTCCAAATCCGTTCGGTATGGCAGTGGCCCTGCCGATCTATAATCGACAACGGGCATTTTCGGGTTATGATACGTTGACAGAGAATTTACGAGTTTTACGCACACCAACCTGCATCGTTAAACCAAAGCAGAGGTCTATTGTGTTCACGGTCGGAGAGGTCTACAGCCGCGCCGGACTTCATCGGCAATACGGGGGGCAACTCTACACGCGCATCAGCACGCCTGCCAACCACGACCTGATTTTCCTGTTTGCGGATGACCCGGTGGGCGAAACGCATTATCTCTCCGGGTGGACGAACTACGGACTATTTCGGTTTGTGGGGGAGGGACGCTACGGCCACATGTCGTTTACACGCGGCAACCGGGCTGTGCGCCACCACCAGCAGAGGGGGAAATCCATTCATTTGTTCCTGCGTGTTACCGCTGATGACAAAGACCATGTGCGCTACGAGGGGCATATGATCTACCGGGCACACTTTTATAAAGAGGGGGCGGACCTGCGCCAAACCCCCCGCCGTATGATCGTTTTTCTGCTAAAAATTTACGAATAACGGAGGTTTTTTATAGATATTTGCTTTGCTGCCCGTGTTTCACTGTTACAATGGCGTTAGACCAGGGTAATGATATGCACACGAGCGCGATGGCAAATACACCATGACTCACACCTACGAATTCATCCCACTGAGCTATAACCTGCTGTTCATTCGGTGGAATAACACACCGACGCACCAGGAGGCGCTCCAATTTGTGGTTGACCTCCGCGCTTACCTGGATACCGCCGACAACACCGTCTATACCCTGGCGGACCTTAGCGGCGGGTTCATCATGGATATGGGGGCCATTGCCCGCCTGAGTTCACTGAGCCAACACCGTAATCACGGCGGCGGCGCGACCTTTGGGGGCGACTACCGTGCAGACATGTACGTGGGGTTATACGAGCGTATGGCGCACCCGATTGACCGTCACCTGTGGCACCCCTCACTGGCCGAGGCGCTGGCGGACTTGGAGCGGCGTTTCCCTAGTCTGACGGAAACTATTGATGAGTCCCGTATTCGTGAGGTTGCATCACCGTGAGTGGACGCTTGCCCGTAGTGCCGCGACCTCTGCGGTGTTTAACGGCGCGAGTTGCCCCGGCTCTAAGCCGTCTAGCGTGATCGGCCCGACTCCCCAGCGCACCAAGCGTAGTGTTGGGTGGCCCACTGCCGCCGTCATGCGGCGTACCTGTCGGTTTTTCCCCTCTGTCAATGTCATCTCTAGCCACGCTGTCGGCACGTTTTTGCGGTAGCGCACCGGGACCGGGCGCGGCGGCAAGCCCGGCTCGTCCACCAGCAGTTGCACCTCGGCAGGTTGTGTCTGGTACCCCCCTTTGATCTCCACCCCTGTTCGTAGTTGTGCCAACGCTGTTTCGTCTGGCACGCGCTCCACCTGCACCCAGTATGTGCGCGGATGGCTGTACTTCGGTTGCGTCAGGCGGGCGTTCAGGTCACCATCATCCGTCAGGATCAACAACCCCTCGCTGTCTTTATCCAGCCGCCCTGCGGCGTAGACCCCCGGCACGTTGATATAGTCGCCCAGGGTGGGGCGTCCGTCGCGGTCGGTGAACTGCGTGAGGACATCGTATGGTTTCCAGAATCGGAAAATTTGACTCATTGGGTGACTTCATGAACCTAGAACACAATCATTGTTAGCCACACGCGGTTTCGGCTTGTGTCTCGCTTACATTGTATGAAATTGTGATGAGATGGGCAACAAGGATTTATGTTGTCTACAGGGTGTGTCAATACCCGCGCCGCACCCGCAAGGTGAATGATCCCCCTGTGTTGTTGCCGTCGTTGTAGACGCTCACCCGCACCTGATACAGCCCGTTCGCCGGGAGTGCCGTCATCAGGCGCGGGTTGAGGTCCCCGCCGCTGTCGTCGTCTGTTGCGAACACCACCCCCTCCGCCGTGACGAGTTCCACCAGCGTATCTAACCCGGAGCCGTTCGCTGCCTCTACCTCAATGACGAATCGTTCGCCGGTGTAACCTTGTAGCGGATAGCTGCGCGGCTCCAGTGGCGAAATCTCGTCGTTCACGGTGAACAGCGGCGCGAAGCGCATGGGCGGGGTGGGGGTGGGGACCGCCTCAATATAGCGCCACGCCAACGTGTAGGCCCCTACCTGTGTTGGGTTCGCGGCTGTTACCCGCAAGCGATACAGGCCGCCTGTTGGCACGCGCACGCTGAACAGTTGTGCGTCCAGGCCACCGCCCCCGTTATCGTCGCCTAACACACGCCCCCCGTTCGGCTCAATCAGCTCTAAGACGGGATCAAAGCCACCATCGGCGCTGGCTGCCCCCGCTGTGATCGTATCGCCCGCGTTTAATCGAATATACCAATCGTGACGGACACCTTCGCGCCGCATGAGCGCCTCAAATGTACGGTCTGGGGCGGGTTCGGTCATACGGACGGTGCTGTGGGTGGAGCCGACACCATAGCTCAGTTCGTAGCGCCCGGTGGTTTCTGCGCTGCCGCTCACGAACACGATGTAGGCACCTGTGACGGGTACCTCGAAGCTGTGAACCACCACTTCGCCCGTTGGCCCTGGCTGGTCGCCACGGGCAACGACGGCCCCGCTGGGGCTTGTTATCTCGATGATGGGCAACAGGCCGCCCCCCAGCGGACGCGCCGCAATTGTAATTGTATCGCCGATGTTGGCCTGAATGTTATAGCGGTCTACGGCACCGGGACGCCCGAGCGCCCCCGTTACCGGGATGTGCGGCTCTAGCCGATTGCCGTTAATGCCGGGAACAGTTGTGGGCGTGAGGATCACCGCCGGGGTTGGGGTGAACAGTGCCGCATCTGCGGGGTCTTGGGCCACGGGGAAGGCAGCATCCGAGCGGGTGAACATCATCTCGTAGCCGCCTGCGCCGTCGCCACCACCTGCGATGATCCCGTAGACGCCTGTGAGTGGCAACTGCACCCCGTTGAGCAGGGCCGCTGTATCGCCGCCGCTGTTGTCGTCGATTGCGATGGGGTTCCCGCTTGGGCCGTGGAGTGTCAGCAGGGGGTCTACTGTGCCGGAGGTGCGCGTCATTGCCACGCGGACGAAGGTGTTTGCCTCGCCCTGGAAGGTGTAAAGCTGGGCCTCACCGGGCGCGTTGAACGCCCCGAACACGCTCTGGCCCTCCAACAACACGGCGCGGCTGGTTCCCAGGTTGATGAATGGGTCTGGGGTGGGGGTGGGGGTGGGGGTGAGTGTGGGTGTTGGCGTGGCGATGATCTTCTCGGCAACGGTGAGCGTGTAGTTGGCCTGTGTTCCGGCGGTGAGCGTGACCTCCAGGATGTAGGCTCCGGCGACGGGTAATGACAGGTCGAGTGCGGCCCCGGTCGCGAGTTCGCTGCCGTTAGGCGCAAACAGCGCGAGATTTAACGGCCCGCCCTCAGCGTCCGCCACGAGCAGAAAACCCGGTGTCCCGGCGAAGCCCCAGCGGGCGACTGGGCGTTCTGTCGTGAGGGTGCCGACGACGGGTTCGCCGAGGGGCAGCGGCTCCGGCGGTGGGGGGAGCGTGGGCGCAGCCGTTGGGAGGGCGTCCGGCTCTGCCGCGCAGGCTGCCAGCAATAATGTTAATAGGATAAGGGGAAATCGGCGCATGAGGCGCGGCCTTTGCATTCAGATGTGCAACCAGCCTTGATGATAGTTGCTTTTGCGGCGCAGTCCAAACGAAAAGGGGAAGCGTAGCAAACTGTATCTTCAGGGTTTACAGTGGACGGGCGCGTGGCCCGTCCGTGCCGCTAGATTTGCCCGGTGACGAGATGTGGGGTGGTGGGTGCGGGGCTGCCGTCGGACGGCTCCACGCTGATGCCGATGACCTCGAACGATGTCAGTGGCTCTGGCGACTGAAAGGCGAGGAAGCCACTGCCGTCGTCGTCAACCTGGAACAGCCCAACACTGGTTTCGCCGTTCTCGTTGACCAGCCACATCTGGTAGCGGGTGCCGTCTGGTAGGGTGGGCATGGCGGAGACGGAGAGTGTGCCGACACCTGTTTCTGGGTCCCAGATGACATCAGCCTGTCCGGTTTGTCCCTCGCTGATGGTGGGTGTGAGTTGGACGTGGTGGGCGTGTTCCAGGCGGCGTACTGACTGTACCTCAACTGTGTTCGGGATCACTTGCACGACCTCACGGGGCGCGTTGGCGTTGGCCCCCGTGACGAGCGTGACCAGTTGTGCACGTTCGGCACGAAGCTCCGCCAGCATCCCATTTACGACGGCCAACAGCCCGACGACGAGAACGAGTGTCGCCGCGATATTGCCGAGGGCGTACCACACGGCGACCGGAAATTGTCGCGTTTTGGGCGGCGGTGTGGGTGGGGTGATGCGTGCTAGGGTCTGCGTGTCGCGCTCCGGCGCAGGGGGCGGGGGTGGCACTACGGCGGGTGTCGGCGGGGTGTGTTGGTGAGATTGCGGTTGTTGTGTGTGGACGGACGGCATTATCACATCCGCGAGGTTTAGCTCGGTGAAAAGGTCTCGTGAGAGTGCCGGGGCGGGTTGGGAGGCGGCAAAAGACGACAGCGCCCCACGAACCGTCATATAGTCCGCGAGTTCTGCCTGGGCCTCCGGGCATTCGGCCAGCAACTGCTCAATAGCTTGGTTTTCCGCCGGGGTGGTTGCGCCGATGCTGTAGGCACCTAGTAGGTCGGTTAGTTCTTTACAGGTCGTTGGTATTTGCGCCATCTTTAGGTCTGTTCCAGTAGATCGCCGGGTGGCCTTCATACTATCTTACGTCAAAGTTTACGATTTAGGCAAGGGGAGTGATGACGAAGGTACCATCGCCTCTCGTAGTTTCTTCATGCCCAACCGAATGCGGGACTTGACCGTGCCCACGGGTAACTTCAACTGTTGGGCGATTTCCTCGTGGGTTAACCCCCGGAAGAAGGCCAACATGATAACCGTTCGTTGTTCTGGGGGGAGCGCCTTGAGGTGCTGGCGAATCTCCCGGTTGCGGTCGGCTTCGGCGTAGGCGTCGTGCTGGTCGCCTGTGGACGGTTGCATCTGCTCATCGCTGGGCGGCTCGAGCGTGGGCTGGCGTTGCTCACGGCGAACGTGGTCGATGGCTGTGTAACGTGCCACGGTCAGCAACCAACTCACGAGGCGGCCTTTGTCGGGGTTCCAGCGTTCCGGCCAGCGCCAGACCTGAAAGAAGACATCCTGCGTCACGTCCTCGGCAGCCTGCTGTTGCCGTGTGACCTGATAGGCCATGTTGTACACTCGCTGGCTGTATGTCTCGTATAAGGAACGCAGCGCATCTTGCTCGCGGGCAACAACCCGCTGCATCAGTTGACAGTCTTGCTGGTGAGAAGCATCTTTCATGTAGGGAGTCTGTGTATGTACCGATCTGGGTTGCTTTGCCGATATTTTAGCAAACGTTAGGGACATTTGCTGCCTTTACTCCGCTAAGGTTGACTGTAGTTCACTTTGAGGACATCTTACAGGCAAATTCTGGCAGAATGGTGTGTGGGGTTTGAACAGCATATGAAAACTCACTCATTTTGTGATCTGTACCGGGGTTATGCAGCGATAGTAAAGCAGATGTGCCAGTTGTGGTACGCAGATTCTACAAAATCTATCTCTAGGAGACATGAACACTATGCGTAAGTTTGCAATTTCTATGCTACTGGTTGTGGCATTCGTCTTTGCGGCTGTCCCGGGCCTGGCCCAAGATGGCCCGACTGTTGTTGACGTGGCTGTTGGTGCACCGGACCTGTCCACGTTGGTAGCTGCTGTGCAGGCTGCTGGTTTGGTAGACACGCTCAACGGCCCCGGCCCGTTCACTGTGCTGGCCCCGACCAACGGCGCGTTCAACACCGCCCTGACCGACCTGGGCCTGACAGCCGAACAACTGCTGGCCGACACGGACCTGCTGACCACCGTGTTGACTTACCACGTCATCCCGGGTGAGTTCAAGGCTGCGGACCTGATCGCTGCTGGTTCCATTGCTGCTCCGACGGTCCAGGGTGAGGCTGTCCAGGTTGACATTGTTGAGGGCAAGGTTTCGCTGAACGGCGGCCAGGCTATCGTGACGATCCCGGACGTGGACGTAAGCAACGGCGTGATCCACATTATTGACAACGTGATCTTGCCGCCGAGCATCACGGGTGCTGCCACTGCTGCCCCGACGACCACCGCTGCGGCTGGCCCGACGGTTGTTGGCGCTGCTGCTTCCATCAGTGACTTCTCCACGTTGGTAGCTGCGGTGCAGGCTGCTGGCCTGGTAGACACGCTCAACGGCCCCGGCCCGTTCACCGTGCTGGCCCCGACCAACGGTGCGTTCAACACGTTGCTGTCCGACTTGGGTGTGACCGCCGAGCAACTGCTGGCCGACACGGACCTGCTGACCGCTGTGCTGACCTACCACGTCATCCCGGGTGAGTTCAAGGCTGCGGACCTGATCGCTGCTGGCTCCCTGGCTGCCCCGACCGCCAACGGCGCAACGGTGCAGATCAACATTGTGGACGGCAAGGTTTCATTGAACGGTGGCCGCGCTATCGTGACGATCCCAGACATTGACGTGAGCAACGGTGTGATCCATGTGATCGACAACGTGATCCTGCCGCCCAGCTAAATATCTGGCGGCTAGCTGTTAGCTTTTTGGCTCTTGGCCGAGAGCGCATCAACAGCGCCCCAATCACCACACAAAGCCCCGGCAGCCACCGCGCTGACTGGGGTTTTTTGTACGTTTCCCCGGCGATTTCCCTCCGTTCGGTTGGCACTCGGTTTGAGTTTGCGCGTTGGCTTTCGCCGAATCCCGGCACATCGGCTAGAATAGAAGCTACAACGCATTTGCAATTGGGAATCCAGAATGGTCAATGTAGATTCACTCGCGGGCCAGCAAATCGGCCAGTACGAGCTACGGCGGCTCGTGGGTAGTGGCGCGATGGGCGCGGTTTACCTCGGCTTCCAGACGAACCTCCAGCGCGACATCGCCATTAAGGTTTTGTCGTCCAGCCTCAGCAGCCAGCCGGACTATATTGAGCGGTTCAACCGAGAGGCGTTGATCGCTGCCTCGTTAGAACACGCGCACATCGTCCCGATTTACGACTATGGGACCGAAGGCGACATCAATTACGTGGTGATGCGCTTGCTCACGGGCGGGTCGCTGGACCAGCGCATGAACTACTCGCAGGCGACGGAGCGCCCCTTGCCCTCTGTGAAAGAGGTGTTGCGGGTGTTAGAGCAGATCGCCGGGGCGCTGGACTACGCGCACAGCAAAGGCGTTGTCCACCGGGATATTAAGGCGAGTAACGTTATGTTCGACGCGCACGGTGACGCCTTCATCGTGGACTTTGGGATTGCCAAGCTGACGGAGAGTACGAGCCAACTCACGGGGACGGGAACCGCGCTCGGCACGCCGTCCTACATGGCCCCGGAGCAGTGGCGCGGCGAGGAAGCGCACCCGGCATCGGACCAGTACGCGACCGGGGTGATGGCGTATGCGTTGCTGACGGGTGAACTTCCCTACACGGCCCCGAACCCCTTCGCGTTGATGCAGAAGCATATGTATGAGGAAGCCCAGCCCCCGAGTGAGGCTCGCCCGGAACTGAGCGCCGCCTTTGACCCGATCTTCCAGCGGGTGCTGGCGAAAGACGTGGACGACCGTTACCCGTCTGTAACGGCATTTGTGGATGATCTCAAGGCGGCCTACGCGGAGATGGAAACGGACATCGAATCGCGGTTGTACGAGCCGACCGGGTTCTTCACCACAGAACTACCAGCGGCACGACGCGCCAACCCACAGGCCCCGACGCCGCTGATTGACAGCCCATCTGTGAAAGGTGATGACCTGCCAACAACGGTTGTCGATAACGAGGCGGGGGCCAACGCGAACCCCGTCACAACGGCTGTGGAGACGGGCGGACGGCGAATGGGGCCGATTCTGGGGATTGTGGCGGCGGTGGTGCTCTTGT
>CAYWZS010000124.1:3871-12921 GCA_964462905.1 uncultured Anaerolineaceae bacterium | reverse complement strand
TATAAACTTCTCGCTTGAGATTCGATTTTGTTGGCCCCTCCCCGACTTGTGTTTTCCCTCCATACAGCGCACAATAAAGGTGCATAGTCACAGCCACGGGGACACCGCTCGCCCATGCGTTTGTTTATCTGCACGGACCACAACGACGAAGCGTTACTCGAAACGCTGACGGACGTGCTCGACGGCTACCGAATGACCATCGACATTGACCGTATCATCGGGGAGCGCGACAGCCGCCCCAGCTTACAGGCCTCCATTCAGGACTGTGAGGCGTTTGTGTTCGCACTGACACCCAACACCCTCGCCAACCGCCGCTGCCACTGGGAGTTCTCGCAGGCTGTCGGCAACGAGCGCCCCATTGTGGTGGTGATACTGGAGGAGGTCGAACCGTTCCCCAAGGCGCTAGCGGGCTTCTTAACGGCGGACCTCACCCGTGCCCCCGGCGCAGAGGAACTGCTAGACGCGCTCTATGTCGTCGGCGCGACCCCACCGTCATTCCTACAGCAGCTATTTCGCAATCGGCTACTGCTGGCGATTGTGACGCTGGTCGGTTTTATCATTGCATATTTGCTGGCCGGGCCATACAGCCCCTACCGTGCTGGCATTACAGAAACCATCAGCGGCGTGATCGAGGTGGCAAACCGCGCCGATAGCATCTACAACCCACCATTCCCCACAGCGGACCCGACCCTGGTCGCGCTACAAGAACCGCTCCAACGCCAGACACTTTCTGCTAGTGCAGAGGCCGCCTTCCGCGAGGGGCAACAGCTTGCACGGGCGGGCAACACCCCCGCCGCGATTGCTGCCTTCAACCGGGCGCTAGAATTGGCCCCCGGCAGTGTGGGCGTGTACATTGCCCGTGGTGGGGCGTATCTCGCCATCGATGAGCCGGATACCGCCTGGGCAGACTACACCCGCGCTATTGAGCTTGCACCGAGCCTGGCACTCCCACACCTGAGCCGCGCCGAATTCTACGTGGCGATCAACCGCCCCGAAAGCGCCCTGGCTGACGTGCGAGCGGCGCTGAGCGTTGAGCCGGACAACGTGCAGGCGCTCATCGCCCAGGGCCGCGCCCACACGCTCCTGGGCGACAACACAGCCGCTATCGCCGCGCTGGACCGGGCCACCACGCTCGACCCACAAAGCGCCGCCGCGCTCACCTATCGGGGCATGGCCCATGCCGCCGCCGGGAACACCAAAGCGGCCCGTGGGGACTATGACGCGGCGCTGGCGCTGAACCCAGTCTATCCGCTGGCCTACGCTCAACGTGGTGATTTGCGGGTGGGCCTGGGTGAACCTGGCGCGGTCGAGGATTACACCCGTGCGATTGACCTTGATCCGAACAATGCGACAGCGCGTGCGGGTCGTGGGCTGTTGCTGTGGGCTGCCGGAGATTATCCTGTCGCGATTACAGACCTCACACGGGCCATTAGCGTCCATCCAAAAGACCCAGCGTTATACCACGCACGCGGACGCGCCTACCGCTGTA
This sequence comes from uncultured Anaerolineaceae bacterium, assembly GCA_964462905.1. Taxonomy (GTDB): domain Bacteria; phylum Chloroflexota; class Anaerolineae; order Aggregatilineales; family Phototrophicaceae; genus DAOTTY01. Next base: position 11,432 of record CAYWZS010000124.1, on the reverse strand, counting down.
ACGGCGAACCGGCGCGGGCCGTTGCGGACTACACCCGTGCCGCCGACCTCGACCTAGACGCGACAGCTACCATGCTTGGTCAAACAGACACCTATCGCTGTGCCGGGGAACCCATCCCGGAGATCGACCCGGGTCGACTGGGCGCAACCGACCTCAATCTCACCGGGGCTTATCTCTACGTGGCACGGGCGCTGGTTGTCCGCGCAGAAAATCGCATCGCAGACGGTGATTCCGCTGGGGCAATTTCGGCCTACACAACAGCGATCCAACTGAACCCGACTTACACCGAAGCCGCCGCCCTGTACCACACACGCGGTAAACTCTACGAGGAGGCGCGGAACACCACCGCCGCCCGTGCGGACTACACCACCGCCGCCGACATCATGCCGGAAATCGCCGTCTACCACCTGGACGCGGGACGGATGCGGGCGCTCAATGGGGAAAGCGACCGGGCCATTCGCAGCTTTGCGCTGGCGCTCAACCTGGACCCCACGCTCTATGAGGCTCACATCGGGCGCGGGGATGTGTTCATCGCGGAGGCCGCGCTACAGGCCGCGCTCAACGACTACAACCGCGCCGTGGGACTACAGCCGGAGAGCGTTCCGGCGCTATTGCGGCGCTCACAGACCTTAGCCGCGCTCGGCTTCTGCGATATGGCTGCTGCCGATCTCATACAGGCGACGGCGCTCGCCCCAGACGCCCCCGAACTGGCGTCCACACGTGACACCATCTCGACGACCTGTGCCATCTCAGCCGAGGAGCTAGCAGAATCGTGAACGAAAGACGCGGTTTCGGACGGTTGGAGGTCATCTTTATCTTGATAGCCGCCACCTACATCGGGTTCATCATCTACAGTGGCAGCAAAGATACTGACGGCGAGCGTGTCGTGGCAGAGGCAACCGCCGTGGTTGCGCACACCGCCACACCTGATTTGCCCATCCTGCCGACCGAACGCCCCGGCGACGTGTTCACGAGCAGCGACTTGAACCGCCTGGATGTTCTGGCGGCACGCGGGGAGAGCATCAGCATTAACGAGCGGCTAGAACGGGCAGGCCTTCAGCAAGAAGTGGGCGATATTGCAGCGGCGCTCACGGACTATAACCGGGTATTGGCGGAAGCGCCCGCAAATTCTGAGGCAATACTGGGACGCGCAAGCGTTTTCGTGGCATTGGAAGCCTTTGACATGGCCCTGGCGGACTACACAACGCTAATCGAAGGGGAGCCAAACGCAGGTGCAGCGCGGATGGGCCGGGCAGAGGTCTACTTGACGTTGGGCCGCAAGGGAGACGCCCGCCGCGATCTTGTGGCCGTGTATGAGTCCGAGCGTATTCTGGATTTGCTACAGGCAGAAGCCGCTTACACATTGGCACAGTTGGCCTGGGAAAACGAGGACACCGACGATGCCCAAATGTGGATCGAGAGGGCAATGGAGAAAAGCCCACGGACGGAATATGGCTTGCTCCAGGCACACATCTACATGGAACAGGGCCAACTGGTCTCGGCCAAGTCGCTATACGATACTGCCATCAACTTTCAACCCTTTAACCTCGAAGCACGGCTAGGACGTGCTGAATATCACCGTATTGAGGGCAACACAGACGAAGCATTGGAGGATTATACCTTCGCGCTACGGGCAGACGGCACCAACTTAAAAGCCCTCCGAGGGCGGGCCGCCATTCACCGGATGCAAGGCGCGTTTGAGCGGGCCATCGGTGACTACACCGTTGCGATCACCCTGAACCCGGAGGACGGCAATCTCTACGCCGGGCGTGGCGATGCCTACATTGATCTTGGCAATACCGATGCAGCACTCGATGACCTGAACACGGCGCTTGACCTCGGCACGGACGATGGGGCGGGCGTCTACAACAACCGGGCGCTAATCTACCAGGGGCGTGGGAACACTGAGGCGGCGCTCGCGGACTACGAGACCGCGCTCGACCTGCTCCCGGCGGCGGAACAGGGCAACGTGCGCTACAACCGGGCGACGCTTTACTATCGCAACGGGGCATTTGCCACCGCCCGAACGGACCTCGAAGCGGTTACGGACCTACTGCCCGATGATGCCGAGGTGTGGTTGTTGTTGGGGGATGTATACGCGGCACAGGGGGAACGCGAGGCCGCGTTGGACGCCTACGAAACACACATTGACATCTCGACAACCAACGGCCAGTTACCCGTCCAACGGGCAACGACCTTTGTCAACAACATGATCCTGCCCACCGAACCCGCCGCTATAGACCCCACGGCTGTCCAGTTGGGGCGTATCACCACTGCCGCCAATGTACGTGTTGGCCCTGAACTCACCTCGCCTGTTGCCTTTGAGCTAGAGCCGGATGAACGGGTATTGGTGCTGGAGCAAGACGCATCGGGGTTCTACCTGGTTATGGCATCTGACCGGGTGGGATGGGTGGCTGAAACGGTCATCGAGATTCAAGCACCTGTGCGGGGCATCGGGTTGTTGTCCGTGGCTGTTAATCTGCGTGATGCGCCAAGCGTGGAGGGTGCGCGATTGGCCGGGTTGCCGACGGGTGAGCAACTGACGGTTCTGGGTATGAGCGCGGACGAAGCGTGGTTTTATGTGTTGGCGCAGGGGGGAAAGGTACGGGGTTGGGTACCTGCTACTGGCGTGCGGACGAGTGTGGATAGGTCCCGGCTGGTAATCGTGAGCGTAGACGCCCCCACAGGTGAGGTTGTGGAGGCAACGGCTATCGCTACTAGCACGCCGGAAGCACCCGCCACGGTCCCCCCAACAGCGACGCCCCCATGAGCGGTGTTAGCCATCGTTCATATCCAACAGCACACGCTTTTTGACGACTTTGCCGCCCTTTAGATGCTCGTCCACGATCTGTTCCAGGGCGGCCTCGCTCTCGCACTTGTACCACACACCGTCCGGGTAGACGACCAGCACCGGTCCTTGCTTGCACACGCCCAGGCACTTTACTTTACTGGCCTTGGTATAGCGGGCACCTTTCCCTAAACGAGATTTGGCCGTCTTAATTAGGCGTTTGCCGCCACCCTTCTTTTTACAGTCCTTACCGTCACACACCAACAGGTGGCGCTGATAGGCTTTCATGGTTTGCTACTCCCCTAAGTTTCAATCGATAAGGGGCAACCCATGACTTAGTTGAGAATGTGCCGTACCTTACGCGGAGCCTGCCACGGCCCCACCGCCCGCATCTTGACGTTTGCCAGCGGGTCCGGGCGCTTCGGTACGGAGCGCATGATCCCGTAGAGGCGCGTCTTTGTGCTGAGGGTTGCGTTCAGTAGAGCGCGGAACTCCCGCGAGGACAGTAGCAGGCAGTCATTTACCAGCCACACCTCCTGGGTTCCCTCGTCCACACGCACGAACGCACACCCGGCGCAGTCGGCGTAGTCGCAGGATATTCCCGCTTGCAATGTGACGACAAAGTCCTCAAATTGCGCGTAGGTCATCATATAGTCGCGGTCGTCCCAGCGCAGGCAAATATGCTGCTCATCGGTAAACGAGATCACGCGGTTGGCATTGATTTTTGCGAGTGTTTTCACGGGCGGGTTCGCCTCCGGCATGTCAAATGTGGTCGTACAACTACAGTTTAGGCAATTTGGGGTCCCAGTAGGGAATACCCTATGTCATGGATTGCCCTGATTTTCATCACTATTTGAGCTTACCAGAGAGGAATGGGGGCGTCTACGAAGGGTGTTAACGAGGAATTTTCATGAGCAGAAGATTAACCGTGTGGGGGGGTATCCACACGGTTTGATGTTACGATATTACATAGTTTAACAGGCGTTAAATTTAGATCCCCTCGCCCTCAAGGTGTGCGCGGAGCAACCATGCCATCTTCTGATGGTCCTGAAGCAGCCCCGTGAAGTAATCCTCGACAGCAACATCGTCGTGATCGTCTGCAACCTCGACATCCTCACGCAACGAACGGATGACCGCCTCGTGGTCTGCAACTAGGTTGGCAACCATCTCACGGGCCGTTGGGACTTCCTCGTCCTCGGTCAAGCGGGTAAGTTCCAACATCTGCTTGAGCGAACCCGGTGCGAACTCGCCGTACTGACGAATACGCTCGGCGGTGTCATCAATTGCTTCTGCGACTTGGTCGTATTGTTCCTCAATGAGTTCGTGTAAGGCGATAAACTGCGGCCCTGTGATGTTCCAGTGGTAGTGGCGCATCTTCATATAGAGGACGTGCTGGTCAGCGAGTGCGGTCTTAAGCAGGCCAATCATGGCCTCGCGGGCTTCATCGTTTAGGCCTTCTACGGGCTTAATTTTCTTGATGACTGCCATTGTCTGTAGTGTCCTTGTCTGCTGGTGTTTTGATGTCTTACATTACCACTGTACCGCAAAAAGGGCGGGCGGCTCAACGGTTCCAATCAACATCTAAGATTAGCCTGTATATTTGGTGATAAACAATCTGTCTGTGGTGGGACGTGCGTCGCTGACGCTGTGTTGTAGGGGAAGTACATGGGATAGGATAGTATTCACGCTATCCCATTAGGCACTGCGATTTTCCGGGAGATAGACAGCGATGTAGTCCTCCAGGGTGGCGGCGGGGTCGTTCTGGAAGGCGCGTAACACGGGGGCCAATTCATGCTCGCTACCGTAGGCACGCACCCATAGCGTCTGTAATTCGCACAGGTCCGGGTCGTTATCGGGACGGCGACGCTCCCGCGCAGCGTTTAACCGTTGTGTCAAGATCATCGTGGTCCTCCTGTTCTACCTACTCATTCCTTCGTTGCACTCAGTATACGCGACAGCACAGCGGTAAATTGTATACCTGCTGTAAACGCTTGTCGAAAACTGTAAACCTTCTGTCAGTGCAGTCATATTCACACCCGTCCCCCCCTGCTACAATACCGCTACGACTTGTCGTTAGAACGAGGAATACAGATGCAACAGATAGATTTTCCGAACAAGATCACACTGTTCACGATTATGGGCACACATTTTTGCGCCACGCCGGATGTGTGGTTATATGGGGTGAAGGCGCTCGGTGGGGGATTGATAACAGCGGTCATCTTCAACCGGGGTAGCGGTGTGGTTAGCATCATCACGTTGGGGGTTGTCTACGCGCTGTTGATCCTGCTGACATATGTGCTACACACCGTCGGCCACATCATCAGCGCCCGTGAGGTTAACGCGCCGATGGCAGAGAGCGTATTCACCGGACGCCGCCAGTTCAACGTGTACAACGACACCACCCGCCCGACGCCAAACGTCAACATGGGCCGGGCGATTGGTGGGCCACTGATGAACCTGACGCTGGCGACCATCGTCTTCGCGGTCTGGGCGATCACACCCGGTTGGGGGATATTGGTATTTGCCCTGGCAAACCTCGTCTATGGCGTTGGTTCTCTGCTGCCAATTGAGGGGTACGATGGTGCGGTGTTGATCCGTCGTGGCGAGGTCTAGACATGCACTCAAGACCGTGAGGTGGGGCCTCAAATGCTGTTCTAAGACCGATTTTTACACGCTTTCATGTTGTGTGTGTGCGCGTATGATGCAAGGGTGATTTCATAGATGGTAGAAAGATACGCTATTTGGAGTCCCCCACACACATGGCAACAACTCAACTTGGCCTATATAAATACGCATAAGCCTGTTGAGATTACGACGGCGGATGTTCAGGTTAATACAGACTGGTTGCAAGCTCTTGACATTGCTGGGCAGCGACACTGTATCTACGATTGGGGCCAAGCCTAGCATCTGTTGACGTGTTCCAAGATGCGTTGCGCCCTTGCACCCCAAGTATAGCAAGCAAGGGCGTCCTCTCTCGCTTGTGTGCCCAGCCGTTCCCTTAACGCCGGGTCTGCTTGCAGGCGGCGCAGGGCAGCCACGAGCGCTGGTACGTCTGAAGGGGGCACCAACAGCGCGTTGACATCATCCGTCACGACATCCGCCCAACCCGGCAAATCCGTTGCGACAATTGCCCGGCCACTCGCCATATACTCGAACAGCTTGAGCGGCGACGTATGATAGGCGAAGTGGGTTGTAAAGGGGCGTGGCATCGCGCACACGTCTAGCGCGGCCATGTGTAACGGCACAGCATCCGGCGGCACATGGGGTTGATACAGAAATCGCTCCGGCGGCAATCCCAGCGTAAGCCACTGTTCACGATAGGTCGCCACCATATCGTCTGGCCCCCCCACCAACGCCAACGTCACATCAGGGACACCCACCAACGCCTGAATCAGCGTCCCCACACCTTTCTCCTGGTTCATCGTGTGTAGGCGTCCTATGTAGCCAACAATAAATGCCTCATGCGGCCAACCAATCGTTTCTCTGGCTGTGGCGGCGTCTGGTATGTCCTCAAAACGCGCTGCCCGAACCCCATCATGCGCGACGAGAAAGCGGTCGTCGGCATCCACGTTTAGTAGGTTCAACAGGTCTACCTGGAGCCGCGCCGTGATGGGGACCACAGCCCGTGCGCAGCGCAATACTGCCCGTTGGGTCCGCACCCCCGCATGTCCCCTAGCCAACTGATGCACCTCATAAACTACCCGTCCTGGCAACAGCACCTCCGCCACCCGCGCCACGCGAGCATCCCGCGTGTAGACGATATCTGGACGAACGACGAGCAAGCGTAGCGCCACACTCACGATAAACGTCAGCAGTTGTAGGTAGAAGATGGCGCGTGCAACCGCGTCTGTGCGCCCCGGCACCAACGGCAACAGGTCCAGCGTGGGCAGGCGGCGCAGGCTGAAATGTTGCGCCACACCGTAGTAGGCGAACGGATCGCCAATCGCCGTCATCGCCGGGGTATTGTGACGGGCCGCCACCCACAGGGTAACATCTGCTCCCGCTGTCACAAACGCCTCACACATCTGCACGATCTGGAGGCCATGCGCCTTCTCCGTCGGGATACGAACATTGGCGATGTAGAGCAAACGAGTCACGCGGCTGGCTCCTGTGGTGCAAAATCGAAAAAAGTTGTAAAACCCCAACGTTACAGGAAACGTATTCCTGTTTTGGGGTGACTCCCCAAGTGACGATATAATAGCAAGGTACATCCACTTAGGAAGGGAAACCGCATGAAGATTCGCAGCCTGACATTCATCCTCCTTGGCAGCATAGCATTACTCATCGCTGCCTGTGGACCAGCACCAGAACCTACCGCTACCCCAACGCCGACGGAAACCCCGACGTTGATACCGTCGCCCACCGTCATCCCACCAACGCAGACGCCGATTATCGTCACGGTCGTGGTGACGCAGGACACCGCCCCAACAGCCGCACCAGCACCCGACCGCAACAACACAGGGGCATTTGCCACACGCACCAGTTGTACGGTTAATGCCGACTGGACAACAACTTATCGGGTCCAGTCTGGGGACACCGTTGGGCGCATCGCCAGCGCAACAGGCAGCACAGTTGCAGCAATCACAAACGGGAACTGTCTCGCCAACGCCAACAACATCTTCGTTGGGCAAGTACTACGTGTTCCACAGCCCCCTGTGTTTGGTAATCCGGCGGAGGAGACTGAAGACGCCACCGAGGAGGCTACCGAAGACGCCACCGAGGAGACTGAAGACGCCACCGAGGAGGCTACCGAAGACGCCACCGAGGAGGCTA
>CAYWZS010000124.1:0-3771 GCA_964462905.1 uncultured Anaerolineaceae bacterium | reverse complement strand
CGAGGAGGCTACCGAAGACGCCACCGAGGAGGCTACCGAAGACGCCACCGAGGAGGCTACCGAAGACGCCACCGAGGAGGCTACCGAAGACGCCACTGAGGAGGTTGAATAGGCCGTTCTGTGGGTGTGGGATGCAAGCTGTATCCCACACCCGTTCCATTTCAGACCACAACCAGCCAGGGAGCCTATTCACTCATGATGAAACTTGGATTAACACTAGGGGGTGGCGGCGCACGCGGCAGCGCCCATATTGGCGTCTTGCACGAGTTGGAGACGCTTGATCTGCGCCCGGACCTCGTCACGGGGACTAGCATCGGCGGGCTAATCGGGGCTTTTTACTGTGCCGGGATGCCGCTTGAGCAGATCGAAGCGGCATTACGGCGCTTCAAGCCGAGTTTGATGTACGCATTCCCAGACAACGAACCTGCGATTGGTTCCCATGCAAATATTGATAGGGCACTACAGCAGATTTTTACGGATCACTATGCAGAACGCTTCGCCGAGCGTAGGGTCAAACGGCCCCGTTTCAGCGATTTAGAGATACCTCTGGCTGTCGTCGCAACGGACCTTGTCACCAAGCGTGAGGTTATTCTGGACAGTGGCGACCTCATTCTAGCGGTCCAGGCATCATTATCTATCCCTGTGCTGTTTCCACCTATCAAGATCGGAGACTGGCAACTCGTGGACGGCGGCATAATGAACAACGTGCCGTTCGACGTGGCACGGGCACGCGGCGCAACACACACCATCGCCGTGGACCTGGGCGATGCCGCACCTTATGGCACCCCGCCAGAACACACGCTCCCACAAGCAGACGGCAACCCCATTGGTGTTCGCCTGGCGCAAGTATTGGACCGTAGCGTGTTCGACCGGGCACTCTACCAGGTCACTCGCGAACCCATCTGGCAAGTCGTGACGACCATTATGGACATTGTGGCAGACAACACCGTGAAACTGCGGGTCGCGATGTCTCCGCCAGATGTGCTGATTCGCCCACACCTGGGTACGATCGGCATTTTGGACTTTCACACGATTGATGAGGGTATGAAGGCCGGGCAGATCGCAACGCGCCGTGCTGCCCCAGGTTTAGAACGATTGCTGACCCGGCGCATTGAAGCCAGAAAGCCGACTACAGCAGCAGAAAAGCAGGATGGGCCACGTTCATAGGAACAAAGCCCATCTACATTGCAAGGCTACAGCTTGTTGTTTGCCAACGCTTGATCGATATAGAGGCTGAGTTCATCAAAGTTGACCGGCTTGATAAGGTAGGAATGGATACCCAATTCAGCACACCGACCCATTTCGTCTTCCTCGTCGGAGGTTGTGAGGATAATCACTGGAACATGCTTCAGACGATCATCGCCGCGTACCGCCTCTAACACCTGAAGCCCGTTCATCCCTGGCATTTTCAGGTCCAGCACCATCACCAGCGAGGCCTGTTGATTTTCCACCGCTTTGTAGAGGTATTGCATCGCTTGTACACCGTTCTCCAGCGAGACCAAGTCCATATCCATATCGTGACGGTCAAAGTTGCGCTCGAACAGCCGACGGTGTGTGATCTCATCCTCAACCAACATCAAAATTGGTTTTTCGTTAGACATAGGTCAATTCCCCTTGTTCCTCTATTTGGTTATCACTGATCTCATGTGCAATTGTAAAGGTGAAGGTGGAACCCACACCCAACTCGCTGGTTACGGAGAGGTCGCCACCATGCCGCCGCACCAGCCCGCGCACGGCGTACAGCCCAATACCCTCGCCCTCAATATCGGTCACATCCCCACGGCGGTACAGGCGAAAGATATTCACGCGTTCTTCCTCGCTGATGCCACGGGCTGTATCCGTAATGTGGACACGGGTGTGGGTTGGTGTGCGGTCCGTTGTGATCGTGATCTTCAACGGACGCTCTGGATCGCGATATTTGATTGCGTTACCTAGCAAGTTGTTCATCACTTGCTCTAGTGCGACCTGGTCCGCCGAGATCGTCGGGAGATTTCCTATAACTTGCACATCTGCCATACTCTGATTTAACAGCCTGCGGTTCATCGCAAGCGCGGCTTTCATCACCTTATTCAGATCAACCCACTCTACGGATAGCTCCCGTCGCCCGGTGCGTGCAACGCCTAAGATGCCACGTGTGAGGCGCTCCATTTGCTCGATAGAAGTGCCGATGAGGTCAAATGCTTCTGGGATATGTTGCTCAAAAGTCCGCCGAGATCGTTCGTCCTGGATATTGGTCTGTAACACAGGCACCAGATCGCCCCAGTCGCGGCGTAGCTCCTCCAGGAAGCCGCTAATACTGGCAATGGGGCTACGCAGGTCATGCGACACAATACTGGTGAAGCCGCGCATCTCATCATTCGCGTAGCGTAGGTAGCGATTCGCGTTGTTAAGCTCCGCTGTTCGCTCCGAGACCAAACCTTCCAGCTCCTCGTTATACTGTCGGATCTGCTCCTGGTCATACGCGTTTTGAAGCATGAGCTTTGCTGTAAAGTACGTTGCAAACCCACTACCAACGAGCAGGATACCGCCAACCACGATGTAAACCCCAAGGCGGCCCATCGTCCAGGGACTCACAATCTCTTCGGGAACATATGAGACAAAGTGCCACTGATATTCGCTTGTATTTGCGACCGAACTAAAGTCTGAAAAATCCACAACAACATCCGATGGCGTTGTAATCGACGCTAACGGATTAATGGGTGTTACTGAGAACAGTCCATCGGCATAGAATTGCGAAGCCTCGTCTACACGCACTCGTTCCCAAACATCTGGGAATAAGCTCTGGAATGTAGCATCCTGGCGATCATCGTACATAAATCCCCAGTTGAGGTCAGGTTGTGGCCCCGTCAACCAATAACCGTCATCGTTGAGTAGCATTGGCTGATTGTCTTCACGTTGGGCGATACGATTCAGATTGCCGAGCAGCTCATTGCCGAAGTAGTTAAATAGCAGAATCCCTGCTTTTTCCCCACGCGCATTAATGACTGGGGTTCCAAAGCGAATCATCGGCTTAAGCGGTTGCTCAATCTCCCCATTCTCGATGTTGAGGTCTAATGGCGAGATGAAGAATTCTCCCTCACTCAAAGCCACAGTGTCTTCAAAGTAGTACCGTCCCGCCTTGTTCTGGAGTTGATCCTGCGGCACGATGATCGGATCCGCGTTGTTGTAGTTCACACGGACCAGCTCATTGCCCTCCAAGTCCAACAAACGAATCTGGTCGTATAGTCCCTTAGCCTCGGCGAAGTCTAGGAAACGGTTTGCCAGGCTGTTATTTGCATCTGCGTTGGAGGAAGCCAACACGAAACGTACCTCCGTGCTGGAAGCCAACACCTGAAGGTCTGCAAGCACTGTGTCAAAGTCATCCGCAATAACATCGTTCACAACCTCAATCAGGCTGGCCTCGCGGACCTCAAGCTGTTGCCGGGCGCTATTGAATGAAATAGCAAAAACCAGCGCCAACAACCCAACAATAATGAATATCGCAGGAATCAACAGCCATATCTGTCGTTTGAATATACTTGATTGAGAAATAGAGATTGATGATGTTTGTGTAGACACGGATCACTCCCTCACATTAGGCTAGACACCTTAATAATGCAGGCAAATTCAACGAATGTCAATTATATAACAACTTTACCCTCATTATAGTGAGCGAGATCACTGTATGCGTATTGTGTTTATCAGGTATATATTTCTAAGCATACCAGTTTGAATAAAAAAAACAGCCGTGTGGCTGTTCGTATGTGTGGGGGGGTAAAAACAAAAAGAGGA
>CAYWZS010000123.1:0-12990 GCA_964462905.1 uncultured Anaerolineaceae bacterium | reverse complement strand
ATTCGCGTGATGCGCTCAACAAGGGCAATGTTGGCTGGGTTATCTTCTACATAGGCAATTCGCATGGGGTCAAGGCCTCCTCAATACTTGAGATACACGTTGATTTTGTTGAAATGTGTAGAAAATACAAGGAGCGTATTCATGTGAACACGCTCCTGTGAATCGTATTTTGTTAGATGCTGATGTAGGTTAACCAGCAACAATCGGGATTAAGCCAGAATCACCACGGAGCGTGACCTGAGAGGCCAAAACCCACCCAAACCCAGCCGAGGTATTGATTTGAATCCACTCAAAATCGGCATCACGAGCAACGATTTCCGCCTCAACTGGCCCAGCAACACTACCGAGGAGACCAAAGTTGACGCCTGGCCCAGCATATAGCTGGACAGCGTTGCCGATGACGACCACGGGGGTCGCAATAGTCCCTCCGGCGTTACGGATAATGGGAACCGTCTCGATAACACCACGGAACAGGACGAATTGGTTGTTTACCCAACCCTGTCCGAACGGACCTTGTACGAGGAACCATACACCATCGGAAGAAATGCCTGCTACATTGTATTGGCTTCCCCCACGTGCCGTGAAGATGGCAGTGAACTGGGCACCCGGGCCAGAACGCACATTCAAGAAGCTGGTATTCACAACGGCAACATTAGCTGTGAAGATGGCCTCTGGTGCAACGACGATTTCACCGCTCGGCCCACCACCCTGTTCAGAAATTGCGGGCGCAGTTATTGTTGAAGATGTGGCGGCTACTGTTGTTGTATCACGTTGCTCAATAATCAACTTGTTTGCCTCGACCCACCCGATACCAAATCCGGGTATATCCAGAGCAACAAACAGCGTTGTTCCATTACTGGCATCACCGACAATCGGATAGAAAACACTGCTGTTTTGATCGAATAGCGTGGTGACGACATTGCTGGCGAATGTTGGGAACTGATACGCATTAACGTTAACACGGGCAGCGCCAAACGATACGGTTGTCGTTGTTGTAGTGGGGGCAGCGACACTTCCAGCCACTGTAGCACTGGGTACATCAACAACTACTGACGCAGTAGTAGGTTGTGTTGTCACGGTCACGAGTGGCACATTTGTGAAATCGCCACGCGGAATTGTGAAAGTTAGATTCACCCAGCCGACACCTGCAATTGTGGAGACTTGGTACCATACCTCATCGCCAGCCGTACCCAATACCGGTAATTCGGTACCACCGACAACCGTTGTTAAGACGCTAAAGTTGGCGCTTGGTCCAGTGCGAACGTTCAGAAAACTGGTATTTACAACCAGGATAGGTGAACCAAAGACCTGCTCATCCGGTGCTGCCTGTGTGGGAGTGGTTTGAACCATCATCAAGCATGTGAGAATGAGAATCAGACCAATCGTGCGAACGAAAAATTTCATAAAGCTTGACTCCTATAGTGGTGGGCCTGTCGTATTCGCAATGTATGGAGGCGGCATAAGCCTGTCACATCTCATTAGGAATAACGAAGCGAGGCAACTCGTTTGCTAGAGTATAGTGTTAAACTGCAAAATCCACAATTTTTCCAAACCTGTACAGCAACTACAATGAGATGGGATACTTGTAAACAAAGTTCAAAAGGAAATTTGCATGTCAAATGGACAGAATATCACTGTGGTTGGCGGTGGATTGGCCGGATCAGAGGCCGTATGGCAACTCGCTGAACGCGGTTTCGAGGTAAACCTCTATGAAATGCGCCCTAAACGTGAAACCGGAGCACACGTCACCAACAAGTTAGGTGAACTCGTCTGTAGCAACTCACTGGGATCGCGCCTGCCAGACCGCGCAACAGGCGTTCTGCAGAACGAGCTACGCATGATGAATTCCCTATTGATGCACATCGCTGAACAGTCCGCTGTGCCAGCCGGTGGCGCATTAGCTGTTGATCGGGAAATGTTCGCGGCGATGGTGACTGAGAAGCTTGCGACTCACCCACAAATTCACATTATCCGGGAAGAGGTGACAACAATTCCCGAAGGCCCCGTGATCCTGGCGACCGGACCGCTGACAGCAGAAAAGCTTGCTCAGGAAATCGCTGCGCTCAACGATCAAGAGTATTTGTATTTCTACGATGCCATTTCCCCTATTGTGACGCGTGAGAGCATCAACATGAACATTGCCTTCTACGCTAATCGTTACGGTCATGGTGATGTTGAGGGCGAAGCGGGTGACTACATCAACTGTCCCATGGCGAAAGAAGAATATGAACAATTTGTTCAGGCTTTGCTAGAAGCTGAAACTGTTCAACTACGTAGTTTTGAGGAAGAAGATCCACAGTTCTTCGAGCGTTGTATGCCCATTGAGCACATTGCATCACGAGGGTTTGACTCTCTCGCCTATGGCCCGATGCGCCCGGTTGGTCTACGGGACCCGCGAACAGGCAAACGACCGTATGCTGTTGTTCAGTTACGCCAGGATAACATCGCGGGTAGTTTGTACAACCTCGTTGGCTTCCAGACAAATATCAGATACGGTCAACAAAAGGCCATTCTGCAAATGATCCCTGGCTTAGAACAAGCGGACTTCATTCGTTTCGGCCAGATGCACCGAAATACTTTTATTAATTCGCCATCATTGCTAGAACCGACTATGCAGTATCGTGAACGTTCAGATTTGTATTTTGCTGGACAGATTACGGGTGTTGAGGGCTATGTTGGTAATGTTGCTACAGGGCTACTGGCGGCTGTTAACCTCGCACGACATCTTTCTGGTAAGTCTAGTTGGATACTGCCTCGTGAAACGATGCTAGGTGCATTGTGCCATTACGTGACACATGCGGAACCCAAACACTTCCAACCGATGAAAGCGAACTTTGGCATTTTGCCGGAATTGGAAATACGCATCAAGAACAAACGTGAACGTTACGCGGCCTACGCGAAACGGGCAAACCAAGCGATGCGTGATCGCATTGAGGCAAGTGGTGATGAGCTGTTGATGTTGGGTATGCGTCAGTTTGCAGGTACAATAGCTGACTAGATATACAAAGCTGTCATGTGCCACGGGCAATGATGGCTTTTAGCCTACATTGTATATTAATGTTGTTGATAATTCATAGAAGGTTGATCTTGCCAGTACCAGCCCAGCGCCTTAGTCAGCTTCCCCCATATATTTTTGTCTCTATAGCGGAAAAGATTCAACAAATTACAGCCGATGGACACTCGGTAATCCGGCTAGACATTGGAAACCCGGATATGCCTCCGCCAGATCATGTCATCGCTAAATTGAATGGCTCAGCCGCAGACCCAACCAAGCACGGATATTCTGGTTATCGGGGAATCCCTGCTTTCCGTAATGCGGTTGCTGCATATTACGCCAAGCGCTTTGATGTTTCACTGAATCCTGAGACAGAGGTGCTTCCGTTACTCGGAAGTAAGGAAGGCATTGTCAATCTTTCCACTGCATTTCTTGATCCAGGGGATGTCGTGTTTATGCCGGAAGTTGGCTATCCAACCTATGAGATGGCTGCTCGTCTCGCAACTGCTACCCCCGTGTGGGTACCCATGATGCCAGAAGATAACTACATGTTAGATCTCTCTAGTCTATCGGACGAAGATTCTAAGGCTGCAAAAATGTTGTGGGTGAACTCACCGTGTAACCCAACGGGGGGTGTGCTCGACCAAACGCAATATGCAACACTTGTTGCATATTGCCATGAACACGATATCCTGCTTGCATCGGACAATCCCTATGTTGAGGTGACCTATGATGGTGTTGAGGCAGGAAGTGTGTTGCAGGTTGATGGCGCGAAGGGGATAGCTGTTGAGTTCTTGTCTTTTTCGAAGAGTTATAACATGGCAGGATGGCGTTTAGGGGCGGCAGTTGGAAATGCAGAGGCAATAAAATCACTTCTGCATATTAAGAGCAATATGGACAGCGGTCACTTCAAAGCGATTTATGAGGCCGGTATTGTAGCGATGATGGAAACACCCGATGATTGGATTATCGAACGTAATTCAATCTACCAGCGTCGCCGCGATATGATTCTTGCTATGCTGACTGCTGTTGGGCTTGAAGCACCTTATCCACCACGCGGGGCAATGTACATTTGGGCACGCTTAACGCCTGATAATCCAATTTCCACGGCAAAGGCCTATGTTGATGATGCTTTGCAGCAAGCACATGTTTCGCTGGCACCAGGCTTTGCTTACGGCCCAGGTGGAGCGGGTTATATACGTATCAGCGTTGGTGTACCGGATACGTCCATTAAAGCGGCTTTCGAACGACTTAAAACATGGTACGAGACAATGAGGCATTAATGTATGAGTGGTAAGTTCTATGACCGCACACCGCAGGTGGAACGTGCTTACCTTGTTGGTGTTGAGATACGCGGGCAGGAAGGATTAATCTCGCTGGAGGACTCACTGAGTGAGCTGGTACTTCTTGCAGATACGGCGGGGCTTGATGTGGTGGGCCAGGCAACACAACGTCTCAATCGTGCAGAGCCATCTACCTTTGTTGGTGGGGGTAAGGTCGAAGAAGTTCGAGAAGCCATCACTGCCTTGGATGCTGAGGTGGTTATCTTTGATGACGAGCTTTCACCACGTCATCATCGCGAGCTAGAGAAACGGTTTGGTGAGAATGTTCGATTACTAGATCGCTCTGCGCTCATCCTTGATATTTTTGCCCAGCACGCGCAGACCCATGAGGGATCGTTGCAGGTAGAGCTGGCGCAGTATGAGTATCGCTTACCAAGGTTAACGCGCCAGTGGTCGCACTTGGCACGACAGGCTGGTGGTGGTGGTGCACGCGGCGGCTCTGGTGGTGTTGGACTACGTGGGCCAGGGGAAACGCAGCTCGAGGTTGACCGACGTGAGATCAGTATGAAGATTGACAAGTTGAAGCGTGATATTGAGAAGGTACGGACGCATCGAGCCACACATCGCCGTCGTCGTCGTGAGTCTGGTATACCGCTTGTCGCACTTGTGGGTTACACCAATGCTGGAAAATCGACCACATTGCGTGCATTGACACAATCGAACACCTACGTTGCCGACCAGCTTTTCGCGACACTTGATCCACTGACACGTAAGACTGCGCTTCCATCTGGGCGAGACGTACTTGTATCCGATACAGTGGGATTCATTCAAAAGCTACCAACAACCTTGATCGCTGCTTTTCGTGCAACCTTAGAGGAGATTATTGAGGCAGATGTGCTGTTACATGTGGTAGATGTTTCGCATCCGAATGTGTTGGAACATATCGAGACGGTTGAGGACACCCTAGCCGCCATTGATATGCCTAGCGTCAAGCAAATCCTAGTATGGAACAAGGCTGATCTGTGGGACAGGGAGAAACCGCCGCATTCCGCGGTTGTTGATACTTACGATGCACATGTGATGATCTCTGCTCAGAAACAACGCGGCCTCGATGATTTATTTGAGGCCATAGAAGGTGTCTTAGCTTCTTCCATGTACAAGGTTAAGCTTCTGATCCCGTACCAAAATGGCGATGTGCTTTCCACCTTATATCGTAGCGCGATCGTAGAGGAGCAAACACATACACATGATGGTGTGTGTGTCTCCGTACAAGTGCCAGTTTACCTGTATGAGCAGATTGCGAAATACCAGATTTTTTGAAAGGGTCTGTCATGTGGAAGCGTATTGATGAGTCACCCGCAATCAGCCAATTCATTAGGTTAGTATCTAATTCACTCGCACAACAACGGGGGTTGGTACCGGTTGTTGGGGTTGGCTTGGTAGTGTTTGGCTGGTTGCTGTTGCTTGTGAATGTCTTTGTTGGCAGTCTTTGGCTAGAATTTCCAGGGGTTTTCTTGCAAGGACTAGGGATAATTGCAGCTTTAGTGGGGCTTTTGCTTGCTGAACCGTTAGGGAAGTGATTGATGCGCTACCGAACCACACAAACGGTAGAGGATTTACATCGTGTCGTTGAACTGGAACTAGAGGTGTGGGGGTTAAATCCGATAGACGCAGTTCCTGCAAATGTGCTAGCGATGACGACGCATACAGGTGGTGTAGTGATTCTCGCTGAGGATGAAACGGTGGATTACGAAATTGTCGGTTTTGCCGTTGGTTTCCCAGCACGACGTGGTAATTCCTGGTTACTTTGGTCTCACATAACAGGTGTTCATCCCAATCATCAGGGTAGGGGTATTGGTCGGGCATTAAAGCTAAAGCAACGAGCTTGGGCAAGCCAGACGGGATATACAGAGATTGGGTGGACATTTGACCCCTTACAGGCCGGAAATGCAAACTTCAATCTCAACGTGTTGGGAGCAGTTGCGCTCCGTTATCATCCGAATTTCTACGGTCGCATGGCAGACGGCATTAACAACCAGCCACTTCCTTCGGATAGGCTTGAGGCGAGATGGAAAGTTCGAGAGCAAGTTGGCTACGTTACAAAACCCATTATACGACAGGCGGCTGCACCCCAACTCACTTTTTTGGTTGAGTATGTGAGTGGACAGAGTACACCCCGCACCGTTGGTATAGAGCATAACGGACTGAGCAATACAGAGCGTTTTGCAATTCAACTGCCAGACAAGCAGATGATGGCAGACGTACCAAGTTGGCAACTCGCAATTCGCCAGGCATTTCAAGAGGCACTCCTGTTGGGTTACCGTGCGCGGCAATTTATGCGAGAGCCAACTCGCAGTTACTACGTGCTAACTCGTTGACGCTTGTTTGTCCATATCAACGTAGTAAATATCGGGGCTAAAGATAGTATGTGTGTAGAGGCGCATGTCATCAGACATTGCAAGCCCTGCTAGGGGTGCTGCCAAGTCCGTATACAGCACAATTTCTACTTGGTTGTTGGTACATCCCCCGTTTTGCTGGCACATAACTGGGTCAATACGCCCAACAACGCCGCGTGTCCCCAGGGAATAGGCAAAGTAGAGCATCTCATCCGGCCCGATAAGTAAGCCGGTGGTATTCTGAAGACCTGTAATCAATGATTTTACTTCGCTGGACTCTACAGACTGGATCGGTTGGTCAGGGTCAAGCGCATTTACACTCACCCACTCAATCGCACGACGGGCGCTCCCGTTATTCGCGATGTAGAGCGAATCATTGTTCAGCACAATACCTGTTGGTGAACGTAATCCCTCAATCAATGTGGTGATCTCACCTTCGCGGGTGATCTGCGTTACCGAATTTCCTAGTAGATTTGTGACCATGAAATCTTGTCCATGTGTAGCGATACCCCAAGGGCCATTCAGATCAGTTGCGATTGTCTCTGCCGTGCGCTGATATACGCGAACCAATTCGTTTGTTTGAAAGTCTGGAACCCACAAGTTTAGATTACCATCTTCATCGTCTTCAGCATGAAGCGTGTGGGCATTGCGAATGCCCCAAAGGTAGGAAATGGTGGACCCTGTTTCGGCCTCGATTTCATAGAGTGTCCAATCACCATTGCAAGAGGCGTATACGTTGCCATTGTGATAGACGAGACCGTTGGGGCGTTGCACATTACCAGACAGAATCGAAAGGTCAGATTGGATGAACGGATCAATCTGTGAGCTGTTCACAGACGCTGTGGATACAGCGCTGGCCGGAGCAACGGTAGGGGTTTTCGTTGGGCGCAGTGTTGGGTCATCCTGTGCAAATGATGCCACGACTGGCAACAGGGAAAATACGAGTATCAGTAACATGAGATTAGGTTTTGCCAAAACATGAGCTCCGAAAGGGCTTTCAGATGGGTTGTATTTTGTCAACAGATGTGTTGCGTTGTTAGTGACGGTTACACTATAACCTCGATTTTAGTGGGAATCGAGATGTAGACCGTGGTTCCAATGTTTTCTTCACTCTCTAGCCAAACTGTGCCGTTGTGATTTTCCACAATGGTTTTTACGAAGTGTAGCCCTAATCCAGTGCCAGTGATGTGTTCTGCCCCCTTTTGATTTGCACGGAAGAAACTCTCGAAAACATCTGCCTGATTTTCCTCCGGAATGCCAATACCGTTATCCGTTACTTCAAAGATAAGATTTCGACTGATGGTGTAAACGCGCACGCTGACACGCCCACGCTGCGGTGTGAATTTAATCGCATTTTCGATGAGATTCACGAGCGCGCGTTCGAGTTGCCCCGAATCGACTTGAATTTTGGGCAACGCTGCTGGTGCATCGCAAATGAGTTCTATGTTGTTATGTGCCGCGAACTCCTGCATATCGCCGATTGCATTTTCGAGAACGCGACTAGGGTAACATACCTTGAGCGAGCTACTTCCTGCACGGACTCGCTCCATATCCAAGACACCACTAATAATACGATACATACGATTCAAGTTCTTTTCAATAACATTCATGCTGTAAAGCAAATCATCATCTTTGCTGTCCCCAACGCTATCACGTAAAAGATCCACATTTGCCATCGCTGCCTGGAGTGGATTTTTAAGGTCATGACTGGTCATACGAACCATTTCACTCTTTACACGGTCTAGTTCCTTTAGATTGGTAATATCGTTGAGGACGGCAACCCACCCCTGTATTTCTCGTTGGGGTTGCTCAATGGCTGCAAGATGCGTCATGTATACGCGATCCTGTATAACGACTTCATAGATATGGACCCGCTCTCGCCGAATGTCACGATAAACGCGTAATAACGCCTCTGGCAGAACATTTTTAGGTAAGATCTCATCAACGGGTTGGTTGGTGTACCGTAGAGATGGGAATAATCGTTCCGCAGCTTTATTCGCAAAAATCATTTCGAGCTTACGGTTCACTGCAATCACGGGGTTTTCCGTACTAGCGAGCAACGTCTCAAACTGATTTCTGGCAGCGGCAATTTCATCTGTGAGGACGCGTTGCTGGGCGAACAACCGTCCATGTGTAATCGCTACCGCAGCCTGGGCAGATAGCATTTCCAACAGATGTACATCTTCTGTACGAAAAGCCTGCTTGCGTTTGCCAGCTACCACCATAATTGCACCAATAGATGTTTCGGCGTAGATCAATGGGATGCAGAGCAAGGCACCGAATGTATCTCGTGCGAGTGGCAAATCATGGGTACTGTGCCAATCGCGTTCGTAGTTGTCTAAGTGCACCGTATTTCCCGTGCGGATGACCTTGCCAATGACCCCAGTATCCGAAGATAGTGTGGTGTGGAGCAGGGCACGTGGTAGCCCTGCAACAGCTACCAATTGGATGGCAGAGTTGTCACGCAAAAACACGCCGACACCGTCTGCATTCAGACGATCCGCTGTTTGCTTTGCAACCTGTTCCAGGATAATAGCTGGTGCGAGTTGGCTGGTGATTGCTAGTGTCATTGTGTGCATGGCTTCCATTTGGGAGGTGCGTTCGGTGAGCGGAAGAATAATCTCCTCACGTAAAACACTGACTCCAATCATCAATGCCGCTACAGAGCTAATGATGATCGCAATCGAAAGGCCTGTTTGTTCTGTGTTTAGAAGCCCCATGACCTGACCAATTAGAAAGCTAAACAACCCAATTTGCATGATAGGGGATGTAATACGTGCTCGGTATCGCCACTGTAGATATAGAGTGGAACCAGAGAATACGAGATAAAAAGCACTTGGAACGTTACCTAACTGATAGGTACCAAGGTACGATGTAGATGTTAGTAAATAAAAATCAGAACGCGTAATGATCAATTGATAGACTAGTAACAAGGCCCAACTTAGTAGTAACAGGATACGAAAGCGACGCGTCATCACACCAACAGTCACAGATGTAAAAGCGTAAATTGCCAGAGATGAACTTACGAAGCCCACCTCCATAACATTTAGCGCCGTCGTTAGCAATGGGGACTGCGGATTTACCGTAGATGTTGCTAATGCTAACAGGGAGCCTATGCTCCACACACTTACCGTAATTAAAAATACCCCAAGAAATTGGTTGCGGTCCTTACGCGCATCACGCCAGAAAATGAGCAAAAATAATTCTAAGGCCATCACCAAGGTTAGGCTGTTAACGATTAGGGTAAAGGTGTTTAGCAATGACATAACAAGTTAAGCTTGTTTTTCGAAACGATAACCCACACGATGTTCTGTGAGAATGTAGACAGGATTCGAAGCGTCTGGCTCAATTTTGCGGCGAAGCTGACTGATGTACACCCGTGGATAGTAGATGTCATCGATATACTCTTTACCCCATACCTGCTCCAGTAGATCACGCTGCTTGACCACATGGCCTGCATTTTCTAGCAATACGGCCAACAGCTTAAACTCCGTTGGGGTCAGATGGATCTTTCGGCTTTCGACGTGAACGTGGCGTTTTTGCAAGTCTACGCTCAAGTAACCATCGTCATACCCCTGATCAGCGTCGGTCTCTACCAAGCTAACGCGACGCAGAATGGCGTTTAGCCGGGCCACCAGTTCATTCATACGTACCGGCTTTATCAGGTATTCATCAGCTCCAGCGTTCAAACCTTCAATCACATCATTTTCTGTAATGGCATTGGCGGACAGCATTACAATCGGCGTGTTGGAGATTTCGCGAATCCGGCGACAGGTCGTTAGTCCATCCATTTCTCCCGGCATCACAATATCTAGAAGAACGAGATCTGGGTGCTCGTTGTGAAAAGCCTTCAGCCCCTCAA
The DNA here is from genome assembly GCA_964462905.1 of uncultured Anaerolineaceae bacterium. Taxonomy (GTDB): domain Bacteria; phylum Chloroflexota; class Anaerolineae; order Aggregatilineales; family Phototrophicaceae; genus DAOTTY01. The sequence goes on along the minus strand of CAYWZS010000123.1, from coordinate 2,454 downwards.
GCCCGTTTTCACGCAAGACAACCTCAAAACTTTCTCGTCGGAGCTTACGCCCCATCGCTTCTCGAATGTCCGCCTCGTCATCCACGATGAGTATCTTTGTCACATGCACACCGCCTTTTCATTTTATTCTCTCTTCGACAACGAAAACTTTAGCATCTTGCATTGCGAGTGACAAGATGACCACCGTTGGGATGTCGTATCGTGCATGAACTGCCGACCAACCTTATAATCTATAAGATAAACTATTTGTCGTTCAATTTAAGGTGAACTGATGACAACACAACACAGAACCAGACATCGCCTGGTTTTACTGACAACCCTGTTTGTGATTCTTAGCGCTCTACTGGGAGCATGTACGCTTGGTGCGCCTCCACAACAATCAGAGGATTTGAACCTAACAGATGTTCCGACCAACACAGTACCCCCCTCACGGACACCCGTTGAGGGTGGGAACCTACCAACACCATTGCCTGCCTTTACGTCACAGGCTATTGTACAGGGCCAGACGAACACTCCCATTTCGCTTTTACCGCCAACAGCTGTTCCACGGCCAACCAACACCCTACTACCCATCAGCATTGTGTTGTTATCACCAGTGCCAGGCAATGTGATTGCGGATAATGTGCAGCTATTGGGATCTGCGACTCACCCACAATTTCTTCAATATCAAGTGGAATACGGCCCAGACCCTAATCCGGGTAACCTGTGGTTACCCATTACGGGTGTTCAACGTACACCCGTCATCAACGGTATCTTTGGCGTATGGAACACAACAACAGCCAATGATGGTCTTTATCAGATTCGTTTGCGCGTGACATTGCGAGATGGCACCAACCTTGTGACTGTCAATAACAATATCCGTGTCCAAAACCGACAACCCACCCCAGTTCCAACCGCAACGACGATTCCGCGCCCCATCGCCGCGTTTAGCCAGACTGCAACTGAGGGTATCGCTCCACTAGTGGTGAATTTCATCAACCAATCACAGGGAGAGATTACCAGTTACACATGGAGCTTTAGCGACGGCGGCAGCTCGACTGAGATCAACCCCACTTACACCTTCCGTAACCCAGGTGTGTATACTGTCACACTAACTGCAACTGGCCCTGGTGGGTCGTCCAATGTCTCGCGCCAGATCAGTGTTCAGAGCCAAACACCCCCCGTTGCCAGCTTCACACAGAACGTGACGAGTGGCGAATCACCGCTTACGGTGAATTTCCAGGATACATCGCAGGGTAACATCACAACACGGACCTGGAACTTTGGTGATGGGACAACAGGTACGGAATTGAACCCAAGTTACACATTCGATGTCGTTGGTACCTACAACGTGTTGCTCACGGTTAGTGGGCCGGGTGGCACATCAACAGCTGTACGCCAAATTACGGTCGAAAACCCTGCCGTGCCCCCCCCAAGTGCTGAGTTCGCAGCAGATGTGACACAGGGTAATGCACCGTTAACGGTTAACTTTAGCGTTAACGAAACAGCGAACATCGACGAATATAACTGGACATTCGGAGAGGCCGGAAGTAGTAATGATGCGTCACCACAGGTAGTATTTAGCGAGCCAGGCACTTACACCGCTGCTCTAACGGCTGTTGGTGAAGGTGGACAAGATACGGCTGAGGTTCAGATTGTAGTCGAACAGGCTCCAGACGCCCCGAACATCTCCATTGCAACGAACCCAAGCGAAGGGGATGTTCCCCTTTCCACACAGTTCAGCGTTGAATCGACAGGTGGAGGAATCACCAGTTATCTTTGGACATTCGGAGATGGCAATACGAGCACTGACGCTAGCCCTGCACACACTTACCAGGATGCAGGTAGCTATAATGTGCTTCTGGAAGTACAGGGGCCAGGTGGTACAGATAGCGCAGAAACTTCAATTACAGCGTTGGAACCGCTCGCACCACCAGATGCGAACTTCGCTACGGAATTGGTTAACGATGGCACATTTCTAAGCGTTCAGTTTACCAATCAGTCCGACGGTGATGAATTAACCTATTCGTGGGATTTTGGGGATGGTACCACTTCGACAGATGCGTCGCCGATTCATACCTACAGTGCGTTTGGCACGTATGAGGTGACGTTCACTGCAACCAACGCCGTAGGGTCCAGTACAGTCAGCCAGCAATTGCTGATTGAACCACCGTTGGCTGCTGTCATCAACGTAGACACAAACAACGGTATTGCGCCGTTGACAGTTAGCCTTGATGGGAATAATTCTACAGGTGACATTCAAAGCTACGCTTGGGACTTTGGCGACGGCACCACTGATGCTGGGGCGAACGTTCAAAAGATTTACGAAACGCCCGGAAGCTACACTGTCACACTCACTGTGACAGATCCAGGTGGGGCAACCAGCCAAGCAACACAGAATGTTACCGTCACGGCTGGATTACAGGCGGCGGTCAGCGCGGATGTGACGAGCGGGACCGCTCCGTTGACAGTAAA
>CAYWZS010000122.1:0-13089 GCA_964462905.1 uncultured Anaerolineaceae bacterium | reverse complement strand
TGGAGCAACCCGGACCCCGCCGAGAGCGCGACGCTCCAGGTGGACAGCAACACCAACTGCGAGACAGTCAGCGCCCAGCCCGTTGAACATATCTTCTGGCCGGACGAGGTGTTCCCGTCCAACGGCGACTACGAGGTGTGGGTGTGGTATCAGGCTGCGTGCGGGGCCGCGCCGGCGGTGACGTTTGACCTCAGCCTGTCGCAGACGGTCAACGGCCTTACCGAGACGGTCACATCGCGCACGGGGACGCTTAACGCCGGGGAACGCTTTGAACTTGGGGTGCGCGTCAGCCAGCCGGAGGTGTTCATCCTGGGTAACGGGCGGGTTTCGCAGCCCACCCCGCAGCAACGGGTCAGCGAGGGCGGCGACCTGCCCTTGCTCTATGGGCAGACGGTGACAGGGAGCATTAACGATGAGGTATATGCCCGTTTCTACCAGTTCGACGGCAACGCCGGCGACGTGGTGGAGATTGAGTTGACGACGGTGACGGGCACGCTGGACCCGCTGTTGATTCTGCGAGATGACAACGAGCGCGATGTGGCGCGTGCCGACGACATCTCCGAGGAGAACCGCAATGCCTTGATGCAGGTCACGCTGCCCAGCGATAGCCGCTACGTGATCGCCGTGACGCGCTTCGGCGTCCGTAATGGGCTAACCACCGGGGACTACTCGCTCACCCTACGCCGGATGGGTGGTGCGTGACCATTTGCCGTATAGTGTGCTATTCTGATGAAGTAATCATGTTTTTGCCTTATCAAAGCGGACGAACATAAGATGACACAGACAGTTTTGATCGCTGAGGACGACGCCGATGTGCGTATGCTCCTCGCACGGCTTTACAAGAACCAGGGGTACGAGGTGTGGTCGGCACGGGATGGGCGCGACGCCATGCGGGTACTCATGGAAAATGGCTTCCCGGATGTGATGGTGGTAGACCATAATATGCCCCACAAAACCGGGCTGGACCTCATCGCCGAAGTACGCCAGCGCGAATCACAACGCCAGGTCGTCGCCATTTTGATTACGGCCACGCATATGCGAACCAGTGACGATGTGCGGGCGGCCTTGGCTCATGCGGACCTCATGCTGGGTAAACCTTTCGACTATCAGCAACTACTCCAGACGACGGCCCGGCTGCTGGCCCAGCGCAACACCCCCGAAAATTGAGGGGGTTCTTACATAGGTCAGGGGATAAGCGTGTTATACTCCACTCTGATCGTTTTTTGGACTCTAAGACTTTGACAAAGGAGACAAGCCAAATCCTATGGTAAGTGGCATTAGCGCAATTCTAGGAACCATCGCCTTAATCGGGTTCCTGATCTTCGTAATTGGTATCGGCCTGGTGGTCGTTTCGGCGGCGCAAGGGCGTTCCGTGCGTGGTGGGATCGCCATCGCGGTGGGCGGTCTGATCGTTGGCCTGTTGTTCCAGCTAGTGAGCCGGGGCGTGATCGTTGTGCAGGCGACCGAGCGTGCGGTGGTGTTCCGCACACTGAGCGGTGAGCTGGCCCCCCCGCGTGACCCCGGCACACACATCATCCTGCCCGTGTTAGAGCAGGCCGTGTTGTACGACATTGCCGTCCAGAACTACACCATGAGCGGTACCCCGGCAGAGGGATCAATCCAGGGCGACGACGCCGTGCGTGCCCGGACCCTGGACGGCCAGGAGGTGTTCCTGGACATCACCGTGCTGTACAGTGTGAGTGACGACTTGGAGGACATTAACGGCCTACACCGTAACTGGTACAACGCCGCCAGCGGGCGCACCAATTACCGTGACGGCTTTGTCCGTCCGACATCCCGGTCCATCATCCGTGACGTGACCTCGCGCTACACCGCACGCGGCATCTACGGTGAACAACGCACAGAACTGGCCGATGAAGCCGAGGAACTGATCAACAACCGTTTCACAGAGGAGGGGCTGGTCATGGAGGACCTGCTGCTGCGTAACGTGACCTTCTCCAGTCAGTTCACCGCCGCGATTGAGCAGGCACAGGTGGCCGAGCAGGACGCGCTACGGGCAGAGATCCGCGTGCGTGAGGTGGAGCAAGAAGCCCAGCAGAACATCGCCCGTGCCGAGGGTGAGCGTGACGCCGCCATCGAGCGGGCGCGTGGTGAGGCGCAGTCCATCGTGATCCGCGCTGAGGCCGAGGCCGAGGCGCTGCGTTTGGTGAGCGAGCAGATCGCCGCTAACCCGCAGTTGATCCAGTATCTCTATGTGCAGAACCTGAGCGACAATGTGAACATCGCGCTGGTGCCGTCTAACAGCCCGTTCCTGTTCGACTTTGACAGCTTGGCGGCAGCCAACCCGGACCTGAACGCACCGGGGACGAGCTTCGAGTCGGAAGATGACTTTGGCTCCAGCCGCCCGACACCAGTTCCGCCAGTCGGTGATCCGATCATACCGTTAACACCAGAGGGTGAGGGCAACTAGCTAGGCCCGGCTGCCCCGCAAAACCGGAGAGGCGACCCCATGCGGTTCGCCTCTTTTTGTTTGTGAGTTATCTTGCTACTGTATCCCCATATCTGCCCCACTATCGGAAATCGACCATGACCACCACCAACTACGACTACGATCACGCCTGGGAATCTCGCTGGGACGACATGAAGAAGTACGGCCCGTACTCGCGCCATGTTCGCCGCTGGATTCACGATTTTATCGCGCCGCTGGACTTTGAGAGCGTGCTGGACGTGGGGTGCGGCCAGGGCGAGACGCTGCGCGAGATCGTGAGCTTGTACCCGCAGGTGACGCAGATTGGCGGGGTGGACTACTCGCAACACAGCGTAGACCTCACACGGGAGCGGCTGGGCCGGGGCGTGTATCATGCGGTGGACCTGCAAACCGACGATATGCTGGCGCTGTATGGGGCACCGTTCGACTTGACCATAAGTGTTGACGTAATGGAACACATCGAGAATGACGTGGCGGCACTCCGCAACATGCGCCGTATGACCCGTAAATACGCTGTCATCGGCACGGTGCAGGGGGCGCACCTGCCGGAGTGGGAGCAGGCGGTTGTGGGGCACGTCCGCAACTACCGACGCGGGGAACTAGTCGAGAAGATGGCATCCGTGGGCTTTGTGGTGGACCGCGTGGTGGAGTGGGGGTTCCCGTTTTACTCGCCGCTGTATCGCTGGTACCTGACACAAGTGGGCGGTGGGTCATCCACCACAGACGGGGCATATGGCCCACCCCGGAAACTGCTCGCGTGGAGCATTTACCAGTTGTTCCGGCTGAACTCGGCACAGCGCGGCGATTTGATCTTTGTGCTGGCCCACCCCAATCCCGACATCACGGATTAAACGTATTCAGGTAGATTATCCCACATTAGGTCTCTGCCTGCGTTACCTTGTACTCCACGGGCCACGCCAACGCCAGCAACGAGAACCCGATTTTTTCCAGAATCGGGCGGCTCATCGGGCCAGCATCCACATGCAAGTAGCGAATCCCGCGTGCTTGCGCGAGGGCGGCGCGTGCTTTGACGAGCGCCCCATAATGGCCCTTGCCGCGCTCGGCCTCAATCGTCGCGCCGCCGTACATCCCCGCGAACGGGTTGCCTGTGGGGTCGATCTGCAACCACCCGGCGCTGACGGGGGCATCATCCACATACGAGGCGAAGAACGCCAACGAGTCCGGCGCTGTCCGCTTCCGGGCCTCCAGCGCGTCATCTACCCAGTGTTTTTCGCCAAAGGCGTGCCGCTGCACCGTCTCCAACACCTTTGTGATGGCGCTTGGCTCTGTTACCTCGCGCACGTCATGAGCGGTAGGGTGTTGCAGGCTTGCCGGCAGATCGTCTACGTCTAATATCAACACGGCTTCTTCTTCGCCGATGACGAAGCCGTGTGCTTGTAGTTGCTCGCGCAGGTCCGGCGGTTGATCGTAGTCGTACACCGTCCACTCGACATTGTGGCCGATCATCTTGAAGTACAACATCTCGCGTTCAACCGTGTCCGCCAGAATGCCCGGTGTGAGTGCTGAATAGCTGATGAAGCTGTGTGGTGCGTTCTCGTTGACCATCCGCACCACGGGCTGCACGTCCTCCCGCCGAAAGCCAGGGACGGTCAGGGCGCGGCGCTGGTGTTCGGTGTAGTGTTTGCGAATATTCACGATGTCCATAAAAATTCCCTCACCTCTAAAGGTGGCCTAGTTGCAAGAAAACAACGTCAGTAGGGTACTTGTGCCATACACAGGCACAAAAGTATACTGGGTTTCGGCGTTGCATTGCAGATTTTAGTCGTTGCTGGTGGTGCCGAGGGCTATTCGCTTCCGGCTGCCTGTGGCGTCACCGCCAAGAGATACTCGATCTCAAGTTTGGCGGGGTCGCTCCCCTCAGCGTAGGTGATGTTCATCCGTAGCCGCCAGCGGATGCGGTTGTTGCCGCCGTCCCACGAGGGATGCGTGTGCGGGTTGTTGGGAATCGAGAGCGTGAAATCGTACTGAATGGATTGGTCCGCCCCGCCGGACAAGCCCCGATGCCAGTCCTCATCCTCGATCATCTCGCGCCTGGCGGTGTAGGTGTCCGTCCCGGAGGTGTAGGTGGCACCCTCGTGCATCACGAGTTGGAACTGCACCGTGTCCAGAGTAAGCGGCTGCTTGGGGTGTTGCTCAAAATGCAGCGATAGCTCCCCGCCGATGGGGTTCATCACCGCCTCTGCGGACACAATCGGGAAGCCAATGCTATTGCGAATTTTCTCTCGCCAAGCCTCGTTCTGCCTTTGGCCGCGTATGGCCCCATAGACAACCAACCCGGTAAGCAGCAGGAGAAACCCGCAGATCACAGGCACAAGCCAAGCCTCCCCCGTCCCCGTAAAAAGCGCAAACCCGCCCCCAAATAACAGCAACATAGAGGTCAGCCCGACGCCCAGCGAAACAGCCATCGGCACCCGGCAGCCGGGGCCGTTCTTGGTGGAGAAGGCCTGCTCGATCTCCTCAGGGGATAGCAACGCCTCGGTGATTGGCCCGGTGTGTGCTTCCAGGCGTTTTTGGCTCTGGAGTGTAAACGGTGTAAGTTCGATCATGGGCGTAGGATGAAGGGTTCGTCGTGCGAGATGTCCATCATATTGAACAGGTCTAGCGCGGCGTCCACGTCAATCTGCACGCGCAGCGACCACACAATCCGAATCAGTTCGCCCTCGTAGGTCCAGGGCAGCATCGGCGCGTTAAACGCAAACGGATGTTGCAGCGGGTTCCCCGGCGTGATCTCGCTGACCTGCACCCGGTCACGGTCTACGGTTTCGCCGTCACGGTCGCCCTTGCCCTGTGTCTCCCATTGTAGTTCGATGTCCACGCCGCGCACGCTCATCACCTTGGGCACCTCAATGTTGACGACGCCCATCATCTGCTGGCCGGGCGCATATTTCGGAATTTCGACGCCCTCCTGCCCCTGAAAGCGCACGTAGATGTTGGCGCGTCCGCCTCTGCTGTCCTTGCTTTTCTCTTTTCGGTTAAACATTTGTCTTGTATATCTCCGGCTTCACCACGATTTCGTACATTTCTTTGTAGTCGAACCAGCCCGGCATATCGACATCCAGTCGGAGCATCCAGAAAATTTTGTTGTCGCTGGCTGTGCGCCAACTGTGCATGGCGTCTGACGGCACGGTGAACGTAAACTCATGTTCGACTGTATCCCCCGCACGAATATCGAGCATATCGCGCCAGTCCTCATCCATGACGATGTCGCGGGTGTCCGTGTACGTGTTGGTTCCCTGTGTGTAGCGCACCCATTCGCGTTTTACCAACTGCACGCGCAACAATTCCACAGTGGTATCCTGCTTGAAGTGCTGGCTGTACTGTACCGTCAGCGGCTCGTTGATTGCCAGCGTATCAGATGTCGCCAACATCGTCGGGAAGTCCATCAGTTTGCTGATGTGGTTGTCCCACTTACGGGCAGCCAGCGCAAAGGCCCCCACATAGCCGATCGGCGCGACACAAAACATCGCAAAGCCCAGGAGGTTACTCACGAACAACAAGATCATGGCAAGCAGCAACATCACGACCGTCCAGGCGATGAAGTACGGCATCCCAATTTTGCGGATGAGCTTGCCGTCCTGTTGGCGAAAACGGGCCATCGCCTGTGCGGTTTTGATCTGTTGGGCGGTGGATGCGCTGGACAATATCGCGCTCATCGCCCCGCGTGCGTCTTTCTGAAAGGGGGAAAGCTCGATCATAGGGCACTCCTTCCTTGAGGGGGATCTCTAACCCCCGACTGCGTACAGCCGGGGAACGGGGGTTAGCCGCCGAAGTCAATCGTCGCGGTGGGCGTGGGGACCCCGCCCAGCGACCCCGAATTGTCAAACGGAATTAACGTTGGGGTGGGGGGCGTCGTGCCGCCCATGTTCCCACCCCCAATGGGCGGCGGCGTGGGAACGGGCGGCGAGGTGGGGGTGGCGGTTGGCTCCGGCTTGTCCAGCGTGAACTCCACATCGCGGTAGGCATAGCCGCCGTTGCCGCTGTTGATCGCCAACCGTAGGATGTAACGCCCATCCTGGGCTGTGCTCGCGTCCCAGGTGCCAAGCTGCCCCGTTGTGGGGAGCGCTTGGAACGGCCCGTCAATGATTGTGAACTGGTTGGGCGTGTTGGCCGATGTCAGTTGCAGGTCGTAGCTGCTGAAGTTGGTCGCGCTGGTGATGTTGCCCTGGACGTTCACCACCGGGTCAACGATGACAGCACCCTGCGCTGGCTGGTTGATCCCCGCCTGGAGCAGTTGCGTGTTCGCCCCGCACACGGCCTGCGGCACGGTAGGAATGCCCTGCGGCAAGCCAAGAGTGGCCGCGACCTGCTGACCTGCCGGGTTGGAGCGCAACCACGCCAGTTCCGGCGCGTTGGCGGCGTCGGTGAAGTTGGCAACGGTGATAACCTCGCGGTCGTTCGGGCAGAACTCATTGGCGCGTTCGCCCGTCCAGGTGTAGACCTCCACCTGCGTGATGAAGCCCTCGCTGGGCGGCGGGGGCAACTGCCCGCTGATGAAGAAGCCCGTTCGCACATCGTTACAGGGGAGCGCCCCGGACTGGTCTACCAGCGTGCCGGTTGTGGCGCAGTACTGCGTCGAGATCACGTCGGCGGGGGTGTCCCACGGCGACGGCGCAGCGACCACGTTGAGCACGTTCTCCGTGATGGTGCGCCACAGCGGGGAGGCGGTGATATAGCCAGAGGTGTTGAACGTTGGGTTGTTATCTACATGGCCGAGCCACACGCCAACAACGACGCTGTCTGTGTAGCCGATGGTCCACAGGTCGCGGCCCTCGTTGCTGGTCCCGGTTTTGGCGGCAACTTGGCCGGGGAACTGGCTGAACGCTAGGCGGTTGTTCGCGCCGAAGGCGGGTTGCCGGGCAGCGTCGTCACTCATGATGTCCTGCATCAGGAAGGCGGTCGGTTCGCTGATAGCGCGGGATGGCTCGTCGCGCAGCCACTCGACCAGGTTCCCCGCCCCGTCGGTGATCTCCTCAATCGCGTACAATGGCACCATCACGCCGTCGTTGGACAGCGCCCCGTAAGCCTCCATCATGTCGTAAAGGCGAACCTCCGTGGACCCTAACGCGCTTGTCAGGTTCAACTGCGCCTCCGGCAGGAAGCGAATGCCCATGGCCTGCGCGGTGGCGCGGAAGTTCTCCGTCCCCAGCTCCGCAAAGGCACGAACCGCCGGGACGTTGTAGCTGTTCTGAAGCGCACTACGCAGCGACACCGGCCCCCGGAAGGTGTTGTCAAAGTTCCTGATGGCGGTGTTGGCGGCGTCGCCGTAGGTCGTCGGCACATCCCAAAGGATTGTTGCGGGAGTCATGTACTGCGGCCCGGCCTCCGTCTGCCAGCCCTCTAGCGTTGCGGCGTAGGTCACAGGCTTGATGGCGCTGCCCGGTTGCTGCCAACTGAGCGCGAGGTTCACCTGGCCGTCAATCGTTTCGTCATTGAAGTCCGGCGAGCCGATAAGGGCGTAGATGGCCCCGGTGTCCGGGTTTGTGACCATCGCCGTCCCTGTGTTTACGCCCGTGGTGCCAATGCTGTCCACATAGTTCGCGAGGCTGTTCTGGGCGCTATCCTGAATCTCCGGGCGGAGCGTGGTCCGCACGACGAAGCCCCGGCGGAAAATCTCCTCCTGGGTGAACTGCGTCTGCAACTGCTGTTGGACGAAGGTGACGAAGTGCGGATAGGCGACACTGCTCTCCTCTGGCAAGTAGACCGTGGTTTTCACCTCCGCGATGCTGATTGCGGCCTCGCCCTCAAGCGTCTGGTTGTTCACGCAGAACGGCTGGGCCTGGAAGGGAAGCGGCAGGCAGCCCGTGCCGCCACCCACTTCCGTCATCAGGCGCACAACCTCGTCCAGGCGGTCAAAGGCGGCGCGGGGGTTGGTCACGGGGTCGTAGGCCGCGGGTGCCTGGATGAACCCGGCCAGCATGGCCCCCTCGGCGATGTTCAGGTTAGCGGCGGGCTTGTCGAAATAGAACTCGGCTGCGGCTTCCACGCCGTACTTCTGATTGCCGAAGTACACCTGATTGAGATACACCTCCAGGATGCGCTCTTTGTCGTAGCGCTGCGCCAACTCGTGCGAGATAACAATCTCGTGGAGTTTACGCTGGGCCTCGTTTGCGAAGCTACGCCCGCCTTCGCGCAGGATGATGTTACGCGCTAACTGCTGCGTGATGGTGCTGCCACCGCTGACCACCTCGCCGGCGGTGAGGTTCGTCAGGAAGGCGCGGGCAATCGCGATGGGGTCCCACCCGGCATCGGTGAAGAAGCGTTCGTTTTCCGTGCTGACGGTGGCGTGAATCATCTCCGGCGAGACATTCTGTAGGTTCACATTGGTACGGTCGCCGCCCTCCTGGGAACGCAAGCGGGCGATCTCGTTGCCGTTGATGTCCTGAATAACGACCGTCTGGAACTCTGTTTCAAACTGGCCGAAGGCGGCGATGTCGTTCTCCCACTCCGTCTTGATGCCCTGGTACTGACTGTAGACGTAGAAGGACACACCCGCCGCCGCCAACAGCGCGATCCCAGTCAGCACACCGACGACAGCCGCAATCGTCGTCACGAGGCTACGATTGCGCCGCCGCTTGGCGAGTTCGATTTCCGCGCTGAGGTCTTCCTCCACCTTGTCCTCGTAGTCCGGCGCGGGGACGGGTTCGATGTAGCCGCCGTCCTCCTCGGCGTCCATGTCGAGCGCACTCATGGCGGGGACGGTGGGCGCGGCGCTGTCCAGTTGGTCCCTAAAGGCGGCGTCGCCTACTACGGTACTTTGCGCGTCGCGTGGCTCGGCGGCGCGGGGCATCTGGTAGCTGTCGCCTGCGAACTGTGGGTTGCCCTGTTGGCTGTAGGCCCAATCATCCGTCGGGCCAGCGTCACCCACACGCGGCAGCGCGTCGTCCATGTCCACCTGTTGCAGGTTGCTGTCCGGCGTGAGGACATTCTGCTGGCGTTGGGCACGCTCGGCGGCGGTTTCTGGCGGCTGCGCGACCACCCACGCGGCAGCGGCGTTGTCGTACTTGTACCAGATTTCGGTGTCCGCCCCCATCATCCACCACACGCCCTCGCGCTCGTCGTAGATCAGCAACTCACGCAGCGCGGACTCAAACTGTGGCTGTGGGATCAGCCCGGCGTCACGCTGCTGGCGCAACTCGCGGACCTGGGCCTCCACCCGGTTGAACTGCTGCGCGAAGGCCTCCGCCTCCTCATCGAATGGTTCGGCAGGGGCGGCGGGGGTGTCCTGGTAGGTTTGCGTCTGGCCGAAGGGGTCGCCGTCGCCCTGGAGCGCGGCGAGTTGCTGCTGGGCGTAGCTGGCGGGGTCGTCGTTGGGGTCAACAGGTTGCATCCCGACGGTTTGGCCGGGTGCGGGTGCGCCGTCGCCCTGGAGCGCGGCAAGCTGGCTGGCGTAGTCGAACTGGTCCGCCGCTAGTGGGTCACTCTGCCCCGTGTCCGGCTCAATCTCGGCCTCCACCGTGAGGCCCATTGCAGCGCGTTCTGCCGGGGACAGGTTCGCCGTATCAATCTCGGCAGCGCCGTTATCCGCAACCACGCCCAGGTCCAGGCTTTCACCCTCGCTAACCTCAAGGGCGGTGTTGGCGTCGCCCAGGCTTTGCAGCGCCAACAACTCGTTCATGGAGAAGGCGTCTTCTTCGTCGTCCTCCAAGTCGTCGAGCGCCGCCGCCACGTCCAGATCACGGAGTTCGGCCTCAGTGGGGGTAATCGCAAAATCTTCAGGGCGTGGTTCATCCGTGTCCTGTAGCACGAGGTCTTCTGGACGCAGCACGTTCTCCGCTTTGTCCTTCGGCGGCACCGCCTCCACGACCATGTCCTCCGGCGCGGTTTCCGCGACAGTTGGCTCTGGCACCAGCCCTAGCGCGATGGCCTCTGGGCTGGCGGCAGTGGGGGCTGGGCGTGCCGTCGTCGCTGCGAGGTCCGGCAGGTGCCAGCCGCCGCCCCCTGCCGGGGTCTGTGGGACGTTCTTGGGGAGTGTGGGCCGCAGCTTTACCCGCCGCCGGCTGGCGGTGGGCTTGCTCATGGTACGCCAGGCGGTTGGGTCTTCGGCGGGGTGCCAGGTGGAACCGTTCTTTTGAGGACGCTCAGCCATTTGCGCTCTTCCCTCTCGTCTGCTGGGTTTGCTGGTCCTAATTGTACCTTAGTATAGCAAAGGTGAGATGAGTTGGCACATTTCCTCGAATGTATGTCGGAACGTGCCGCCCCCCTGAGACAAAGGCCAACCTGCGATCTCCTGAGCACACGATATAGAATAGAAGCAGTGTCCCCTAGCCCATCTGATTCTGCCGGTGGGAGCGAACGGCTCTGCGTCGTGTCACCCAGTCGCTTCAGAACGAGCGGACACAAATCGTAGGGGGTTGCACCGTCGGGGCTAGGGCGCGACGACCAGCACCGGGTCGTCGTCCAGCTCCTCCACCATCCACCCGGTGATCGTGCTGCCCTCGGCCTGCACCTGCCACCATGTAAAGTCCTCCGCAACGACCGGGCCGCCGACGATGTTCACGACGGTTCCCACTTGATATTCGGCCAGCACGGTTGTCTGCGTGGACGGCTCCTGGCGTAAGCGCAACCCGGCGACTTGCACCACAGCCTGCCCCCCGATGAAAATCTCACCCGGCGCGGGGGTGGGTACCGCTGGCGCACCGGGTTGTGGGGCGGTTTCCGCGTTGGCGGGCGCGCCTGTGGGCAGCAACGTCACCACGTTGTCGGCAGATTCCACCGTCCAGCCGACAACGCGGTTTGGCGTTTCGACGCGCCACCAGCGGAAGCCGTCCACCTCGACTGGCCCCTCCAGCAAACGGACCTGCTGGCCGGGTTCAACTTCGTCTAAGACCTCGAAGGCGGTCCCTGGCGCACTCCGCACGTTGAGCGCGTCGCCCTCGGTGGTGAACACCTCCGCTAGTTCCCCGACGGTCAGCGCGGCGGGGGCGGCCTGCGCCTCAAGCGTCTCGCTCTCGGCGGGGGCGGCCTGCCACAGCGGGTAGACCGGGGCCGCGCCTGTGCGCTGGTAGTCCGTCCAGATGAAGTCCAGCGTGGCCGCCTCGATACTGGTCACAGGCTCAAAGACCGGGGTGAACGGCTCGCGCAGGTCAATGTGAACGACGCTCACGCCGCTGAGTTGCTGGAGACTGAAGCGTTCTGCCGCTAAGTCGCTATCCCCAACGACCAGCGCCCCGAACTCGGTCCCGGCCACATCCTGAATCCCCAGACGGCTACCGTCGGTGGGGGTCGTCACGAAGTTGACGCCGCCGTCACGGGGCAGCGTGACCCAGTTCACACCGGCCTGGGTGTCGTTCGCCTGGAACATGATCTGCGTGCCGTCCGTGACGAAGGTCGGGCGGAACAGGTCAAACTGGCGGGTGGCGAAGAAGGTCGTGGTGCGCTGGCCGGGGCTACCAACGGCAATCGCGGGAATGTCCAACGGGGCGGAGGCGCTGAGCACGTTGTGGTGCGGCGCGAAGGCCGGGTTCACCGGGTAGATTTCGCTGCGCCCGGCCTCGACTGTCTCCCCGGTGGGGCGGAACAGGTCGTAGCTCAGGTTGGTGACGCGGGTCGTCTGGTTAACGGTGCCACGGGCGAGGTCCCATACGTAGCTGTTGAGGACATCCGGCGTGGGGAGTGTCTCGCCAGGGACCATCATGAACTCAATCGAATCGACGTTGAAGGCCGTCACCACGGGGACGGGCTGCGCGTAGGTGTTGACGGCCCCGCCCAGGTTCACCGTCTGCTGCGAGATCAATTCCTCGCGGTAGGTCTGAGAAACGAGGTCCAAAATCGCGATATACCAGCCGTCCGATTGCAGGTAACCGAGGGCGATCTGCTCCCCGGTCGGGTCGAACACGGCGGGGGTTGTTGGGTAGTCCAGCGCGTGCTGGATGATCCCCCGGAAGGGATAGGGCGTGGCTTGCTCCGTCTCGCGGTTGTAGACCATCAGCGTGCCGTTTACGGGGTCGGTGGGGATGAGGCCGTTACCACGCAGCACATCGTAGGTCATGTAGGCCAAACGGGTGCCATCCCGCGAGACGGCCACCTGCCGGGGGATCGTCTCGATGGCGGTGTCTGGCACGGGCAATTGGAAGCGGTCGCTGTCGTTGGCGCTGTTGATCGTGTAGACGAAGCCCTGGTTGCGGTCGTAGAGCATTGTCTCCCAGGTGCCCCAGTCCGGTAACTGGGCGCTAACGGTGGGCAACAGCAGCAACCCTAGGCCGCACAGCACAGCAAATTTACGGATCATCGGGTGTTGTCTCCCTCTGGTGTGGTAGGCGTCCATCATGCCGTAAGTATAGCGCGATGTGTGTTAACCTGAAAAACCTGGGGCAGTCGCATATGGAAACGTCATGGACAGAGCACCTTTAGCAGATAGTTATTGTCCCATTCTGCTATCTTGCGTTCGGCAGTAGTCCCCACGTTGACCGAGGTATCCTGCTAGAGCAGATTGAGTACCAGATGTCGCAACACTAGATCACGGTAAGAATGGCAATCGTGATGATGTTTACCAGCGGATGACTGACATTTTCGCCTGTTCTGGGGTCTTCTAAATCGTCAAAGCCTGAGGGGATATTGGCTTCCGGTAACATGGCAGTACCTTTATATTCCCTTTAGGCCATTCCAGCAAAATGTCGGAG
>CAYWZS010000121.1:0-13131 GCA_964462905.1 uncultured Anaerolineaceae bacterium | reverse complement strand
TGCTGGTCATGTGGATACCAGTGCTGGGGGCGGTCCAGGGTGAACTGCTGACGCTCGTCACGGCGCTGGCGCTGGCGTTGATCGGCGGGTTGAGCTTGGAGGACGCCGCCTATGCAGTGCGCGGCGCGGCCCCACCGCCGCCGGAGCTTGATAACCGGGTTCACGACGCGGTCAACGAGGTGCTTGCGGTGTTGCTGGCGGAGCGCGACGAGGACTAGCCCGAACCCAGTGCAATTAAGCGGAGAGTGCCAGTAACACCAGCACCTCCGTCAACTCGCACAACGCGCCGTAGGTATCCCCCGTCAGGCCGCCTCCTAACCGGCGGGCGGCCCACCATGCCGCGAGCGCCACCAGCACCAACACCGTCCCCAGGTGTGCGACAAACCCGCGCCCCAGCCAGCCCACGACGAGTAGCGTTGTGAGGACGGCCACAGCCACCTGGGGACGCCCCAACCCATCCCGAAAGTAGCCGCCCATGCCTTCCTGCCGTGCATATGGGAAACTGTAGGCCGCAACGGTCATCACCAGCCGCCCGACCACCGGGGCGACCACCAACGCCAGCACCGGGGCGCTCCCGGCACCAACCCACTTGCCCAGCAGCAACAGGCCCAGCCCCACCACCGCCCACGACCCCGCCCGGCTATCCTTCATGATCTCCAGCCGTCGTTCAACGCTCACTGTCGCGCACAGCCCGTCGCAACTGTCCCCGAACCCGTCCAGATGCAGCCCCCCAGTGATGACCACCCACGCGAGGACGACCACCCACGCTGTTACCTCCGGCGGGAAAACCTGCCCCGCACCCCACGCGACCGCCCACAACAGCCACCCGATTAGCAACCCCACCAGCGGGAAGGCGGCATAGGCGCGTCCGGGTTGGCCTGGGTAGAAATTCGGCGTCGGGATAATCGTGAGGAGGGATAGTGCGCTGTTGAGAACACGTAGGGGGGACAAGGGTTACGCACCCCCCGGCCCTTGCACCGTAAACAGAGGAAGGGCGTAAAACCGTCTACAGTGGTATTTTCCAGCCCCCGCCCTGCGTGCGGAGAGCGGGGTGGGGGTGAGGTTTAGCACCTACGGCACCACGACTTCCTGCGACAGCGGCCCGATTAGCCCGTCGTTGTCGGTGGCGGCGACCGCAATCCCGGTGAAGTTGGCCGACGTAAACCCATCCCAGCGCACGGATGACTCGCTCGTCTCGAACTGCTGGTAGATCATGGAGTTCGGTTGGCGTAGCGCGACCACATACCCCGTCGCACCGGCAACCGGCTCCCAGACGAGGGTCCGCGTGCCGTCCCCGTTGTCCCGCAGCGCGACATTACGCGGCGGCTGTGGCCCGTCCGCCAGGGACGCGACCACCGTCAGAATCGTCTGGGTGGTGCGGCGGAAGTAGTTGGGGTTAATCCCGTCTATCGTGTCGGACGTGTCTAAATAGGATGGGTTCTCCGCCATTTCGATGAAACGCACCGACGGATAGCCCGCCTCCTCAAATGAGAAGTGGTCGCCGTAACGCCCCGGTCGGTCCAGCGCGTCCTGTACAACGATTTCCATCTCCGGCGCGTGGTTAAACGCGATGAGGTTCGTCATCCGGGCGACCTGGCGCGATTTGCTGGCGTCGTTCGGCCCCTGGCTGAACACCCGCAACTGACGGTCGTTCACGGTGCCGTCGGAGTAGGTTTGCGAGCCGATGGCGTCTACGTTGATGTAGGTCTGCACGTCGATGTTATTGCGGACCACGTAGTCGTTCACAAACGCGATGCTTCCCTTACGCCCGACCTCCTCCGCGCTAAACGCCACAAACATCACCGTCGCCCGGCGCGGCTGCTGCGCCAGGATGCGCGACATCTCGATCAGCGCGGCGACCCCGGTCGCGTTGTCGTTGGCCCCCGGCGCGAAGCCATCGGCCTCTAGGTCGTCGTTGCCCCGGCTGTCGTAGTGTGCGCCGACAACAATCGTCCCGGCTCCCGGCTCCGTCCCGCTGATGATCGCGACGACGTTCGCCTGGCGGCTGGTGACACCGTTCCACTCTACCGTGAACTCGTGCTCGAACACTGCTAAGTTGCCCTGTGTCTCCGCCTGGATTGCCTCAAACTCGGTGCGGATGTAGCGCCGCGCCGCGCCGATGCCGTAGTCCGGGCGGGTTTGGGAGCTGTTGACGTGGCGGGTGTAAAAACCGCTCATGGTGCGGACATGCACCATCAGGCGGTCGCCCTCTACCTGGTTGACCAGTGCCTTCAGCGCGAGATTGGCATCGCCTGCGGGTGTCGCCACCGGGGACGCCTGCTGTGGCAACTCCTGCGGCGCGAGCGTAGCATAGCCAATCGTCGGGATGGGGGGGGGCGTCTGCCGGGGGACGAGCGTGGGCGGGGCGCTCGAACTCACCAGCGTACACGCCAGCGTCGTCAGGCTGAGCAGTGCCGTCAGGATGAGCCAGGGGGAGGGAAGTCGTCGCTTGGTCATAGTTTTACGCTAAGGCACCGTTGCTTGCTGGGCAGGGGTTTGTTTCGTCTCGTCGTAGTTAAATGTAGCATAAGTGCGGTGCAACCGACAGTAAACGTTGCGTATCCGTGGGGGAGCCGTTGGGCGGCATGACGCCCCACCGCCCACAACATTAACGGGTTTTCGCCAGCTTGCGCTCCACCCGGTAGACCGCCGCCCCGTCGTTGATGAACACGGGCGTTAGGTAGGGCGCGTCAATCATGCGCGTCTCCGGGCGAAAATCATCGGCAAAGGACGGACGCCAACGGTACATCTCCAGAATCGTCACCGGGTCGCCCACGACCTGCGGCACGATCACATAGTCCACGCCGTATCGGAACAACAGCAATTCCGCCTCGACCGTCACCGGGTTATCCCACACGGCGCTTAGCGCGACCTGCTCTGGCGTGTCCAGCAACGGGTCGCTGCCGGTCGGACGGTCAAAGAAGGGTTGCGGACGGTAGTAGACACTGCGCCGCTCGCTGATAACGGGTACCCAGTCACCCTCCTGGGGGCCGGGGAAGTTCAACACGTAGGCGTCCGCCGCTGTGTTCTCGCGCAGCCACGCCATCGCGCTGACATCCGCATGAGAGGCGAATGCCCCGAAGAACGTAACGCGGCCCTTGCTCAACGCCAGAATATCGCGGTTGTAGGCACCGCCCAAAATCACCGCTGTGGCGGCCAGCAACAACACGCTGTAGCCCAGCAACAGCGCGGGGGACACGGGCTGCGGCCCGGTCGCGTCGGGGTCGTAGTAGCTCACCCGGTTGTAGATCACGTTCCACAGCGCCGCCAGCGCGACCCCCGTCAGCAGGATGTAGGGGATCACTGGCCCTTTCCAGGCGATGCTAAACGGATAGTCATAACGGGTGATGGGCGCAACCAGCCCCGGCACGATCTCCTCTAACAGCCCGAACGCGGCGAACTCCACAACGAGTACCAGCCAGCCTAACGACAGCAATGCGATATGCTGCCGATAGCGCAGGCCAATCACTAGCCCAACGAGCGCAATCAGCACCCCAACCCCGCCGTGATACAGAACCTCTGGCGGGATGCCCAACGCAACTCGCCAGTAGGCCGGGTCCCGCTCAAATGGCGAGGTGATGTCCCCGCCGAGCAGATGCCGCACGCCCCACAGCCACGGGAGCAGCGGGACAAGGGCGGCGGTCGGCAGGCCGAAGGTCACGAGCAACCAGCGGCGCAACGTGGGCCGGGGGGCCGCGAGTGGGGCCAGCAACAGCCACGCGCCCAACCCCAGCCCGATTATGATCGTGGTGTCTGGGTGGACGAGGACCAAGGCCGCCAGCGCCAGCACCCCCCCGCCGAAGCGACTCCACAGCGGCGGCGCAACGGTTTCATCCGCGTAGGGGACGATAATCCGATAGACCGCCGCCAACAGCACCGCCCCGAACGCCAGCCCATACAGCGAGGTATAGTGGCTGTCCATGTAGGACGTAACGAGGCCCGTCCCGATGAAGGCCGCCATCACATGCGCCCGTCCGCGCACGCGCCCGCCAAGCATCACCCCAAAGTCGTACATCACCCACACGAACAGCCACGCCAGCCCCGCCCCCAGCCCAAACTGGACGGTGTGCATGGGCAGGCCCAGATGCTCGCTGAAGTAAGCCGCCGTGACCGTGAAACCGGGCGCGTACAGGTAGTTGATCTGCGGTTGAAAGGGGGCCAGCGTGGTCAGGTTCCCCGCCTCACGCGCCATCAACGCCAGGTAGCCGAAGCCCTGCGCGTCGGTGTCTAGCGGGACGGGCAACACCACCGCTGGGAGCGACAGGCCCATCAGCACCACCACCAGCATCCAGGCGTCGAAGCGTTGGTAGGGTATGGCGGGCACCGGGCGTTCACGGTTGCGCGTGGCAATCGCCACCAGCACGAAGATCAACAGCGCCAGGGCGGTATCGCCTACCCGCGCAGACCAGCCGAAGGGCATCGCGTAGGCCAGGCTAAATACCAGCCATAGCCCCAGCCCCAACACTGCCGCAAAGCCCATGCTCCGCAGCCGCAGCGCATACGCCAACCCACCGCCGGCTGCCGTCAGCACCCCCACAAACAGCCCAATCACCACGAGTACGTCCCAGTTCACCGCCACTCCTCATTTTTGTATCCGCGTGAGCTAGTGTAATGCCGTTTGGGGACACCGCAAGGGAACGACAAACACATCTCCAAGCTGCTCTTTATGCACAAGTGCGAAAATGTGCGATACTATGTACATCAGTTTTTATATGATGTGGCAACAAATCTCCTATGGCCCTAACTCGTTTTGACACCATTCAACGCCTCGTTGAAACTATCAATCGCGCTCCGACGACCGAATTGGCCGCTCAGGCAGTTGTGGACTGGCTGAATGTCCATGTTGGTCCATCTGTAGTCGCGACGCTGGACCACAACGAAAGCCACCCACATCTTATGATGGATGAGGGCCACGCGCCGGACCCGCTGGTGTTGGCGTGGGTACGGAACCACTCCGACTGGGAACAGGTGTCGCAGCCCGGCCCCACCCAGGGCGACAGCGCGTTGGTAGTCCCCCTCATACAAAACGGCCACCGCTACGGCATCCTGTGGGCGGCGCTCTCCCAGCCAGAGCTACGGGATATAGTGCTAATGTTGGCCGGCCTGCTGACCACGCGCCTCCATCACCTGCACGCCGTCGAAGGCGATGATAACGTGCCGAGGATGATGGCGGATCTCGCCTTACAGACGACGCGGCTGAGTGCCGCCACCAGTGTCTCCAAAGTGATTATCTCGCAGAAGGACACGGAGATGATGCTGTTTTCCGTCGCCGAGATCATTTGCCATCGTTTCGGTTATGCCAGCGCGCAGATTCTGCTGCTGACGGAAGATAAACAGGCGTTACGGGTGGCGGTGGTTTACACCCAGGACGGCCCCAAACAGTTTGATCCGCAGTACATTTTACCCTTGCACAAGCCAAGCCTGAGCGCCTGGGCTGTACAGAATGCCGAGGTTGTGCTCGCCAACGATGTGCGGAAACACCCGCTTTACCGCTCGGATTTCCCCATAGGGCTGGTTAAATCGCAGTTGGCGCTGCCACTCCGTAGCGGGATCCAGACGCTAGGGACGATGGTCATCAGCAGCAACGACCTGAACGCCTTTAGCAATGCCGACGTGGAGATGATGCAAAGCCTGGCAGACCAGTTGGCGGTTGGCTTGTACAAAACCCGTCTCTTCGAGGAGGTGCAGGCCCGCGCCCAAGACCTCGCCGCACTGACGGAGATCAGCCTGCTGGTGAACGCCACGCTCAACCTCGACCAACTCGCGGAGCGCGTCTACGATGCGTTTGAGCGCCTGCAAAGCCCGGAGATATTCCAATTTGTCGTGTTTGATCGGTTCACGGGCGATCTCAACATCGAAACCTACGCCCCAGATGGTCACACCTCCGAAACACGCCCCTACGACCCAGAAACCGACCTCATCTCGCAGATTATCGACCAGACAACGCCGATCTTCTGGCGTAACGTGGCGGAACGCGACACCGCCGGAGCCTACTTTCAAGTGGGCCAGTCCAACGCCGCCTCGTTCCTGGGCGTGCCCATGATGGCGAAGGACATTGTGGTCGGCGTGCTGTGTTCCCAGTCGGACCGCCCCAACGCCTTCGATGAGAGTGCGCTCCAGGTGATGCTCACATTTGCCAATAGCGTGGCGGTTGCCATCGAAAACGCCGAACTGTTCAGCTACACCGCCCGCCGCGTGCAGGAACTCGCTACCATCAACGAAATCAGTCACCTGTTGGCGCAGGCTTTCGGCTCGGACGACTTCTGGCAGGCCGTGCGCCATCAATTGACCTCGCTCTTTGAACACTCCGCCCTGTATGTTGGCCTCTACGACCCAGAGACGAATCGCCTTGAATTTCCGTTGGTGTCCGGTGATCTTGGTAAATTTGCGCTGGGGGCGACCATGCCACTAAGGGGGTTGGCGCTGGCGGTGGTGCGGGGTGGGCAGCCGTTGCACTTCAACGACCTGAACGCCGAGCATGAGCGCATACAACGGTTGAGGGTCTCACGCCACCCGGATGACCCCTTCTACACAGCGCGTTCGTGGCTGGGGGTGCCCCTCCGTAACGCAGTGGGGGCAGTTGTCGGCCTGATGTGTGTGTTCAACCCTCACCCCTTCCGCTATGACGACCAGGATCTCTCCCTGTTGACAACTGTCGCGGCCCAGTTGTCGATTGCACTGGAAAACGCCCGGCTCTTCCGCAGCGAGCAAAACCGCCGTCAAATGGCAGATACACTGATTGACGTGGGGCGAACAGTGGCCTCCACCCTGCAACGCGACAAGGTGCTTCAGCGCATCCTGGAGCAAATACAGCGCGTGGTGGACTACGACGGGGCCACGATCATGTTAAATGCCCCGCACAGCGATAACCCCATGAACATGATTATTGCCGCGTCGCGGGGAGAAAACTCCATCCCTGTGGGGTCGCAGGTGACTTTCGGGCCACAAAGCTACGCGATGCAGGTGTACGAGCAACGCCAGGCGGTGATTAAAGGGGATGTGCAAGACGACGCGGATTGGTTGGAAATCCAAACCCATGTTGATGTCCCCAACCAGACTGGAACCGGGCGCGTGCGGTCCTGGATGGGGATTCCTATGCTCATGGGCGAACAGGTCATCGGCTATATTTTCCTGAACAAGTTCGAGCCGGACTATTATAATCACCGTGACGCCGAAACCGCCTTCGCCATCGCCCAGCAGGCGGCTATCGCTGTGGAGAACGCCCGCCTGTTTGAGAGCGAACAGGAGCGCCGCCAGGTGGCAGATACCCTCATTGACGTCGGGCGGGCGGTCGCCTCCAAGTTGGAGCCGGACGTGCTGCTAGAGACGATTTTGCAGCAGTTACAATTGGTGGTGGACTACGATACCGCCTCTATTTTGCTTAACACGCCGGGCGTCAACGATGGGTCGGTAGCCGTGTTACAGGCGCTCCGGGGCGAAATCCCCGGTTTGCAGCCGGGGGATGTCCTGCACTTCCGGGCCGACAGCCCCAACCTACAAATCTACCGGAATCGCCAGCCGCAGGTCATCAGCGATGTGAGCCAGCGTGAGCAGTGGAGCGTGTTCCGCACCGGGGAACTGATTGAGCTTGAATCAAGCAGTTGGATCGGCGCACCCATGCTGGTTGGGGATCGGATCATCGGCCTGATTACCGTGGACAAATATCAGCCGGATGCCTACACCCAACAAGACGCGGAAACGGCCTTCGCACTGGCCCGGCAGGCGGCGATTGCGCTCGAAAATGCACACCTGTTCGAGAGTGAGCAAGAACGCCGTCGCGTGGCGGACACCCTGATTGACGTGGGGCGCACGGTTGCCTCTACCCTGGAGTTGGACGACGTGCTGGCCCGCATCCTGCAACAGTTGAGGCGTGTGGTGGATTTCGACGGCGCATCCATCCAACTGAGCCAACCGGGTGTCGAAACCCACACGCCACTCGTGATGAAGGCTGTCAGCGGCCAGGTGTCTATTCCTGTGGGGGCAGAACTGATTTACGAGGACGATTCCGTCGCCCACCGCATCTACCGTCGCCGCCGTCCCGTTATCCTGGGCGACGTGACGCACTACTCGAACTGGTCCGCTCAAGCAGCGATTGAGTGGGACCTAACCCCGGTACGTGCCTGGATAGGCGTCCCAATGACGGTACAGGACCGCATCATCGGCCTGATTACGTTGGACAAGTTCGTGCCAGATGCCTACACCGAGCAAGACGCGGAAACGGCCTTTGCGCTGGCACGCCAGGCCGCCGTCGCGGTGGAAAACGCCCAGCTTCACGAACACCAGAAGGCGAATTTGGTGGCGTTGCGGCAACGGGCGCGGCGGCTCGCCTCGTTGCATCGTATCGCCACGGTGACGACCTCTACCCTGGAGCGCCAACACATCCTGCGGGACACGGCAGACCTGCTGGAAGAACTCTTTGACGTGCCTCAGTGTTTCCTCGCGCTACACCCCAAGAACGACCGCGAGCATGTGGCCGTGGTTCACCCGCAACCGCGAGACAATATGCCCGTGATGTTCTCGCTGGAAAATAGCCGTCTGTATCACGGGTTGGCCGTTGGCAACCGTGTACAGACTGTGGCGGCAATTAACGGCCTAGATGCCGACCCCTTGCAACGGTTGTTGGCGGTTACAGGTGTTTCGGTGGCGTTGTTGGCCCCATTGCTGGCGAATAACCAACTGATCGGCCTAGTCGGCCTAGAACTTGACGATGTGGAGCGCACCTTCGACCCGGAGGAGGAACAAACTTACGCCGCAATCGCGCGGCAGGTGGCGATGGCGCTGTATAACGCCGACTTGTACGAGGAGGCGCTGATTGCTAACCGCCTCAAGAGCCAGTTCCTCGCCAACATCAGCCACGAACTCCGCACCCCGTTAAACGCGATTATCGGCTATAGCGACCTGCTGCTGCGGGGAACTTATGGCGACCTGAGTGAGAAACAAGAGGACCGTCTCTCTCGTGTGAACCGCAGTGGGAATCACCTATTGTTGCTCATTGGCGATGTGCTGGACCTGTCCAAGATTGAGGCCGGCCAGCTTGAGCTAGAGATGGGCCGCCTGGATGTGAAACAGTTGATCCACGATACGACCCTGGGCATCACGCCCCAGGTGGAGGCCAAGAACTTATCGCTGGAGGTGGATGTCAGCCCCAACTTGCCAGAAGTTGAGGCGGACCCTACGCGCATCCGGCAGGTGCTCACCAACCTGATGAGCAACGCCGTGAAGTTCACGCCGGAAGGCTTTGTCGCGCTCATTGTGGAATCAATCACGGTAGAGTACGGTATGTCATCGCAGGTGAACATTCCTCCCGATGTTGAAGTCGAGGACGGGCTGTGGCTGGCGATTATCGTGGCGGACAGTGGCATCGGCATCCGCCCGGAGGACCAGGCGATCATTTTCGACGCCTTCCAACAGGTCAACGGGGCGGCCAATCGCGAGTTCGAGGGGACCGGTTTGGGGTTGGCGATTGCCAAGCAGATTATCGAAATGCACCAGGGGCACATGTGGGTGGAGAGCGACGAGGGGCGGGGCAGTACCTTCACGGCCTTGCTCCCCGCAAGCGAACAGGCTGCGATTCCCGTCAAAGACCTGATCGAACTGACATCTGGCAACCAGGATAACCCGGCAGTGCTCGTCATTGACGACGATATTTCCTCGCTACAACTCACGCAGGATTACCTCACCGGGGCCGACTACCGCGTGATGTGTACCAACAACGGCGAACGTGGTTTCGTGTTGGCGCTACGCCACCACCCCGCTGTGGTCGTGCTGGACTTGATGCTGCCGGAACAGGAGGGGCTGGCGTTACTGGCGCAACTGAAGGAGAGCCCGCACACTGCCGGGATTCCAGTTGTGTTCTTGTCCGTGGTGGAGGCTCATCAGGAGGCACTGGCGGCGGGCGCAGCAGGGTACCTGACGAAGCCCATCAGCCGGGAGCGGTTGTTGACGACCATCAAGCAAACAGCACAGGTGGAGCGCCCGGACTAGAACCCGACCTCCGCAGTGGGTATGCGGGGTGTGTTGGGCCTGCCCCGCCAACAGAACAGTGAGGCGTTCAAGACGAAAGGCCTTCTATAATCTCGCGAAACTCCTCAAAGCGGGGGATGGGTTTGTAGATAATGAGGTTGGCCCCGGACTGCTGCACGGCCTGCCTTTCCTCACTGGGGTTCATGTGATAGGCCGTCACCAGCACGATTTTCAGGTCGTTGGGGATATTCTGGCTCTTACGTAGCCGTGCGCCCACCTGTAACCCGTCTATGCTCCCCGGCAGGCGGATGTCCAACAGCGCAACGGTGGGTAGCTCGCCGTGATAGTGGCCGTTATCCACATCATCAACCCAATCAACGGCCTCCTCGCCGTCTACAAATGCCAGCCCCTCCACGCCGAACGCCTCTAACATCAGCAGTAGGACCTCGTAGATATCCGGCTCATCCTCAACCACAATCCACGTCGACATGGCATGATCTCCTCTTTGTATAATTCGAAGTTAGATTTAACATGCCGCAACGCTATTTTGCAAGCGACAATCTCCTACAAGCGAGGGACGGGAACAAAACCACGCACAAAGCCTTAGAAAGTCCCCTGTCTGCTTGTGTGGAATGGGGTGAGGGTGCCGTTTTCGTCACATCCACGGCGGCCTGCGTTTTACAAGGACTGTTAGGGCCACAGGCACCTCACACGCTATAATGGCCGTCATGCACCCAAGATCAAGATAACCGAAATGGATTGCCCTTATGTCTCCCGAACCAACCTATTTCACTAGTACGGACGGCACGCGCCTCGCTTACCGCCACTGGCCCACCGCCGAGCAACCCCAGGCCATCGTCGCCGTTGTCCACGGGTGGAGCGACCACGCCGCCCGTTACGCGCCACTGGCAACAGCACTCGCCCCACACGGCATCACCACTTACGCGGTAGACCTACGCGGCAACGGCGAATCTGAGGGGCAACGCGGGCACATCCAACGCTGGGCAGACTACCGCGCAGACATGCACGCCTTCCTCACAACTGTGCGCGACCTGCACCCGCAAACCCCCTGTTTCCTGTTGGGGCACAGCATGGGTGGGTTGGCCGTTTTGGACTACGCGATTCACTTCCCGAACGAGGATTTACGCGGCCTGCTGGTGTCGTCGCCGCTGTTGGCCCCGCCCAACGTCCCCCCGGTCATGACGACGCTTGGCCGCCTGCTGTCGCGGGTTGCGCCGCGCTTCTCGTTGGACCCCGGCGCAGATGCGGACACGCTCTCGCGAGACCCCGCCGTCGTGCAGGCCTACCGCGAGGACCCGCTTGTACATCAGCAGGCCACGCCCCGGTTTGCAACCGTTATGGAGCAGGTGCGGCTGTTCGTGCTGGATAATCTGGATGGGATGCGCTATCCGCTATTCTTGTACTACGGTAGCGCAGACGGCCTCGTCCCGCCAGACATCACCCGTGACGCCTTCGACGGCATCGGCGCGGACGACAAAACCCGTCACGAGGTCGCGGGGGGGTACCACGAACTCATCAACGACCACGGGAAAGACATCCTGTTCGCCGCCATTCGGGGCTGGCTGCTCGCACGAGTCTAGCTGGGGTATTGCTGGAACCCACGATTACGTCGTTGCGGCTGCGCTAGTCGAACGTGTCGTCCAGCAGGTAAGCCGCGATGAGCGCCGCGCTGTCGCGGAGGGCGTCGGTGTGGCTGCGCTCGTAGCTGTGCGAGGCGTCCACACCGGGGCCGACCAGCCCGACCCGCGCCGGGCCGCCTGCTCGCCAGTAGGCGGTGCCGTCCGAGCTATAGCCGGGGTAAATATCCGTGATGAGGTCAATCTCCTGTTCCGCCGCAATCCGCCGGACGCGCTGGTTGGTCCCGTAGTGATAGGGGCCGCCGCTGTCCTTTACACACAGCGTACAGTGATACTCGTCCGACATTTGGCCGTCGCCCACCGCCGCCATATCCACCACCAACAACTCGTGTAGATCGTCGCGCCAGTCCGCCGCGCCGCCATGACCGACCTCCTCATAGTTGCTAATGAGAATCTGCACATCCTGCGCGGGCCTCAGTCCCGCTGTTACCAGTGCATCCAGCGCGGCGTAGATACAGGCAACACTCAGCTTGTCGTCCAGGAAACGGCTACGAACAAAGCCGTTGACCAACTCCACGCGGGGGTCCAGGCACACAAAATCGCCCACACGAATCCCGAGTGCCTTTGTCTCGTTCGCCGACGAGGTCCGCGCATCCAGCCGAATTTCCATTGTCTCGTCGTTGCGGTCCTGGGTGCGGAGCCTACGGTTCACGTGGATGCTGGGGTTCAGCGGAACGACCGTTCCCCGTATCGGCGTATCTCCGTCGGCGGGGAACACCGTCACCCCCTCGAACTCAATCCCACTCCACATAATGCCGCCCAGGTTGGTGCATTTGAGACGCCCGTTACTCTTGATTTCTTTGACCATCAGGCCGAGCGTGTCCGTGTGAGCCGTTAGCCCAACGGGGCGCTCCGACACAATCCCCGGAATGTCGATCAGCAGCGATCCCTTACGGGTGACATGGGCGCTTATCCCTGGGATGGTGAGCGCCCCAAAGTCGTCACGGCACAACTGAATCGCATCATCGGTCATCCCGGTGGGGCTGTGGGTGTTGAGCAGGCGTGTGAGGAAGGCAATGGCTTTGTCGCGGTCCGGCATCATGGTGTGTGGCTCCTGTGGGGGCAAGCGGATAACGTATGCCTAAGAGGATACAGCGCGGTAGGGATTTGTACAATTGGGCTGGAAATCTGGCGGGATGTGCCTATAATGTTACGCAGTTTTTAGGAGAGGTGGCCGAGCGGTTTAAGGCGCACGCCTGGAACGCGTGTTGGGTTCACGCCCTCGCAGGTTCGAATCCTGTCCTCTCCGTTTGGGTGTCCAGAACACCGAAAATCAATGCTGACAGGGGTGCTGTCGGCATTATTTGTTTCACTAACCCATTCTCCAGGTAAATCTGCGCGAACAGCATCGGGGCCAGTTCACACCGCTCCGCCTCGGTCGCCCGTCGCCACACCTCCCCAACATCCTGAACCATCTGGTACCTCTCCTCAAGTTCCGTCTTTGTCACCGGCAGCAGGGCAACGTTGCCATCAGCGAGGTGCAGATCGGCGACACCGTTTATGCCTATGA
>CAYWZS010000120.1:0-13337 GCA_964462905.1 uncultured Anaerolineaceae bacterium | reverse complement strand
GGTGGCGCAGAAGTATAAGGTCGGCCCGGTGGAGGCGTTGTACGTTCAGGATATTGTGGATTTGCGCCCGGACTTGGTTATCGTTAACCCGGAGGACAATACCAGGGCGGATATTGAGGCGTTGCAGGGCCAGGGGTTAAACGTGTGGACAGTATTCCCGCGAACGGTGACAGACGCGATGAACGTGATCTGGGATACGCTACACATGTTCATGGTGGATGATCGGATGCTGTATGAGCGGGTGAACCTCATCAACCGCACGATTGATTGGGTGGGGGCTATGAGTGAGGCGAAGGAGGGTGAGGTGGTGTGTAAGGTGTTTGTGCCGCTGATTCCTGATCCGCTGACGACATTTGGGCCGGACACGTATGCCCATGATCTGTTGCGGGTGGGGGGGGGGACGAATATTTTTGGGGTGCGGGAGGATACGCCGGGGGATGAACCAGCGCAGGATGTGGGGCGGTATCCGAAGGTGACGTTGGGGATGGTGGAGGCGGCACAGCCTGATGTCATTTTGCTGCCGGGATACCCCTTACCTTTCGGCGAAGCTGATATAGAATGGTTTACAACAGAGTTAAAAACACCAGCAACACAAAATGGACAGGTGTACCTGTTAGATGGTTCGCTGTTTACCTATCACAGTACACGGTTGGCGCGGGCACTCAATGAGATTTCAGCGTTAATGTGTGTGCAGGAGGATGATACGGCATGACGCAAGATAAACGCTATGACAAAGACCTTGTGAGTGTGCTTGCTCATGACCTACGCACGCCGATTAACTCGGTGCGAGGGTTTATTGAGGTGGCGATGTTCTCTGGGGAGATGAATGAGCGTCAGCGTGGGATGCTTGAGAAGGCGATGATGGCGCTGGAGCGTATGGACACGCTGATTAATGATGTGCTGGATATGTCGCGGGCGGACAGTGATGCGCCTTTGAAGCTGGAACCGTGCGATATGCGTTTGTTGGTGCTGGAGGCGGTGTCGTTGTTAGAGGGGGCGGCGGCGGCGAAGGATATGCAGGTTCACGTAGACATCCCGGAGAATTTACCAGAGCTTCAGGCGGAGCCGCACCGCATCAAGCAGATGGTGAATAATTTGCTGGGCAACGGGTTGAAGTACAATGGTAAAGGGGGCGAGGTGTGGACCAGCGTAGTGATAGACGGTGAAATGATGGTGTTTACTGTGCGCGATAACGGCTACGGTATTCCTGAGGAAGACCTGCCGAATATCTTCGACCGTTTTTACCGCTCGGATATGGGGCGCGATAAACGCATCAGTGGGAGTGGGTTGGGGCTGGCTATCGTAAAGGCGATAGTGGAGCGTCATGATGGGGCGATTACGGTGGAGAGCGTGACTGATGAGGGGACGCAGTTCACGGTGCGGCTACCGCTAAACCCGGCACAAGCGAGTTCATAACGCTGTTGGTGGGGGGCTTGCGGCAGCTTGTGATAATTAGTACAATGTAAGTGTGTGTCTCGCAATCAGAATTTTTATTGCCAGGGGATTGGAAGTTTCGTTATGAATCGACGTGTGATGATTTTTGCGGGGTTGTTGTTGCTGTTGATGGTGACAGGTGGTTTGACCTCGTTTGTTGCAGCCAATGGCTCGGGGAGCTTGATCCCGGTGTTGACGGTGACGAGTAATGCTGAGTCGTCGGTGAACCAGGTCACGGGTAACCAGGCGATTTGGCTGGTGGGGTGGATCGCTTTTGTAGTGTTTAACTTGGCGGGGGCTTCGCTCACGGGGATGGCGATCTTCTGGTTTTTAAACCGTGGGGTGGAGCGGGCAAAGGCGCAGGAACCAGCGCAGCACGAGACAATTGGTGATGCGCTTCGATTGCCTGCACGCAGCCAAGGTGTTGCTAATGAGGATGAGGACGGTGGGGAACTCCCGGCGACAACGTGAGGACAGTACGCCGTGCTGTGAGATGGTGGGCGTCTGGGAAATGTTTAATGTCAGCTTGAGATGGGTTACATCAATACGATGACTTCAACTGCTCAGAGACAGAGCCGGTCGGTGCAGCAGGTGCTCTACAGTTACTACCAGCTTTCCAAGCCGCGCATTGTGGCGTTGTTGATCTTCACGACGATGACGGCAATGTTTATTGCGGCACAGGGCCTGCCACCGCTCGACTTGCTGTTCTTTACAATGATTGGTGGTGTGGCGGCGGCTGGTGGTGCAAGTGCGCTAAACCAGTATGTAGATCGTGATATGGATGGGCGGATGAAGCGCACCGCGAACCGTCCGATTCCGTCTGGGCGGATTACCCCACGGGATGCGTTGACGTATGGGATCGCGATGAATGTGGTCGCGGTTGTGGTGCTGTGGACGCAGGTGAACGGGTTGGCGGCGCTGTTGGCGCTTGGTGGGTCGGTTTACTATGTGTGGTTGTATACCGTACTCCTTAAACGCAATACAACCGTGAATATTGTTATTGGCGGCGGCGCGGGGGCAATGCCTGTGCTTGTTGGCTGGGCCGCGGTGGCGGGCACGCTGTCGATTGAGGCGTGGATTCTGTTCGCTATTGTTTTCTATTGGACGCCGCCGCACAGTTGGGCGTTGGCGTTGATTGTCAACAAGGAATATGCGACGGTTGGCGTGCCGATGATGCCTGTCCGACATGGTGAGGCGGCGACCCACTGGCAGATCGTGGTGTATTCGGTGTTACTGGTGGCGGTGTCGTTGTTACCGGGGCCGTTGAATATGCTTGGCCCGGTGTACATGTTGTTAGCGGTGGTTCTGGGTGCAGAGCTAATTCGGGTGTCCGTGAAGCTATTGCGCTCGCCGGGCAAAGTGGTACAGCGGCGGATGTGGAAATACTCGACGGCGTATCTGGCTTATTTGTTCCTGGCGATGATCGTGGACAGTATGGTGCCATTTTAGGGACAGTCGCAAGTGGATGCGCAATGAGCAATGAGCATAAGGCGATGTAACATGGCTGACGCTGAGGCTCAGAGGATGTTGACACCTAGCTAGGCTACTGTACAAGTTACGTGGATAGGTCAGCGCGAAATAGCACATTCGGCGGGGCTGGGTGTGCTATTTTGATTTATGGTGAGAGGAGCAGCGGATGCAAATAGACGCTTTTACGATTGCGGCGTTAACGGACGAATTTATGGATGCCATCGTGGGCGGGCGGGTACAGAACTCGGTTGTGGTGGACGCAACGGGCATTGGGTTAGAGGTGTACGCTAAACGCAAGCGGCAGTATCTCTATTTGAGTGCGGACAAGAACGCGCCGCGTGTACACTTGGTGGGGACGAAGCTGCGGCGGGGGATGCCTAAGCCGACGCAGTTGGCGTTGTTGGTGCGCCGGTATGTAGAGAAGGGGCATATTACGCACGTTAGCCAGCCCCCGCATGAGCGTATTCTGCACATTGATGTGACGGGTAGTGAGGGCGATGTTACGTTGATCGTGGAGCCGATGCCGCGCCGGAGCAATGTGATTCTCGTGCAGGGTGAGACTGTTTTGGACTGTGCGCGGCGGGTGGGGCCAGAGGACAACCGCTATCGGGTGACGCTCCCTGCGCAGCCGTATGTCGCGCCGCCACCGCTGACGGGGCGGCTGGACCCGGCAACGATTACACGGGAACAGATCTATGGCATCTTTGACCAGAACCAGGACGAAGACAAGGAAGTCCGGCGGCTGTTGGGGGCGCGGCTGTTGGGGTTTAGCACGATGATGGGGTGTGAGGTGGTTTTCCAGGCGGCGGGGGACGACAAACTTGTGGCAAAGGACGCGGACATTGATGCGATCTACGAGGTATTGGTAGGGTTCATGGGGCCGTTGGCGCGGCGCGAGTGGCAGCCGGGGGTGGTGGAACAGGGCGGTGAGGTTGAGGGGTTTACGATTTTCCCGGTGACGTACATGGACGGTTGGCGGCCCGTTGAGACGGTCAGTGAGGCGCTGACGGCCTATTTTGGTGCGCCAAGCGGCCCTGACGGGTATAAGATTGCCAAGAAGCCTGTGCGCGAGGCTGTGCGCGAGGCGAAAATCCGTGAGGGCAACAAGCTGAAATCGCTACGGGGGTCGCTGACGGATGAAAGTGAGCGCGAAAAGCTGCGCCAGAGTGGTGAGTTAATTCTGGCGTATCAGTATATGTTGGAGGCTGGGCAGGGCGAACTTGTGGCGCAGTATGACCCGAATGCCGACCCGCTCAAGATCCGTCTGGACCCGCAACTGGATGCGCTGGAAAACGCGCAGCGTTACTTCAAGAAATACGATAAGGCAAAGCGGGCGCTGGCCGATGTGCCGCAGTTGGTTGAGGAAACGGAGAATCGACTGTCTTACCTGGAGCAGTTGCAGACAGACATTGATCTCGCCGGGAACTGGGTGGAGATTGACGAGGTGCGCCAGGAACTCCGCGAGATGGGGTATTGGCAGGGGCAAGCGCCGAAGAAGATCGGCGGAAGTGGGAAAACCGGGCCGATGCGCCTGTTGTTGGGGGATGGTTTTGTGACGTGGGTGGGGCGCAACAGTCGTCAGAATGATATGGCGACGTTTGGCAAGGGGGGTGGTGACGACCTGTGGTTGCACGCCCGTGATGTGCCGGGGGCGCATGTGGTGATTAAGTTCGACGGGCGAACGATCCCGGAGGATGTGATTGAACAGGCGGCGGCAATGGCGGCGTACTATAGTAAGTTGCGCGGCGAGGGGAATGTGGTTGTGGATGTGACGCAGTGTAAGCACGTCCGCAAGATCAAGGGGGCTGCGCCGGGGATGGTCACATATAAGAATGAGATGACACGCACGGTTGTCCCACAGAATGAGGATGACCTGGGACTGGTTTAGGAAACATAAGCGAAAGTGACGGATGATGGGCGTTTTACACATGGTACAGCGGGCGGCGAAAGTGGTGCGACTGGTGGAGGTTGATCCGCAGATGAAGGGTGGCTGGGAAAAAGAGACGGCCAAGATCGAACTGAAGCGATTGCAAACGCAGATGCAGGAACTACAAGAGCGGTTATATGCCGAGGGTAAGCAATCGCTGCTGATTGTGTTGCAGGCGATGGACGCAGGCGGCAAGGACAGCACGATCCGACGGGTGTTTGAGGGCGTGAACCCGCAGGGAGTGCGGGTGGTGAGCTTTAAGCGTCCGACGGAGCTAGAGTTAGCGCATGATTTCCTGTGGCGGGTGCATCAGCAGGTGCCGCGTAAGGGGTATATCGGCATTTTCAATCGCAGTCACTACGAGGATGTGCTGGTGGTGCGGGTGAAGGCGCTGGTGCCGCTGGAGGTGATTGAGGCGCGTTACGACCACATCAACAACTTTGAGCGGTTGCTGGCGGATAGCGGCACACGGATTATCAAGTTCTACCTACACATCAGCAAAGATGAGCAGCGCGAGCGTTTCCAGGAGCGGTTAAACCGCCCGGACAAGCATTGGAAGTTTTCGATGGGCGATTTGCCTGTGCGTGAGCAGTGGAACGACTACATGGCGGCGTTTGAGCTTGCGCTGACACGCTGCAACCCGGACTACGCGCCGTGGTATATCGTCCCCGCAAATCGTAAGTGGTACCGTGATTTGGTGGTAGCGCAGACGATTGTGGCGACACTGATTGATATGGACCCGCGATACCCGGACCCTGAACCAGGCTTAGACACTGTGGTTATCCCGGAGTAACGCATCGTCTGGGCGATAAACGTGTTTATGGTTGCAAGGTGAATTCGAGAACCAGCAAAGAAGGGCGAGCGTGATGGAACAGCAGTCGCTGCAAAATGTGCCGAAGGTAAATATCTTCCTACACTGGGTTGCGTCTTTTATGATCTGGGCGATGGGGTGGCGGTTGGTGGGGTACCCGCCGGACAAGGCTAAGATGGTGTTTGTTGGGGCGCATCACACGGCGAACTTCGATGTGTTCCTGATGATTATGATGTCGTGGAAGTTGCGGATACGCATGAGCTATTTGGTGGCGAACGATCTCAAGTTCCCGCTCAATGTGCTGTCGCAGTGGGCCAACGGCATTCCGATTGACCGCAATAACCCGAACAACAACACGGTGGACCAGGTGATTGATTACTTCAACAACACGGATAAGGTGGCGTTGATGATCGCGCCGGAGGGACGACTGCGGCGGGTAGAATACTGGCGCTCTGGATTTTACTACATTGCGATGGGGACCGGGGTGCCGATTGTGCCGGGGTATATGGACTATGGGACTAAGACGATTGGGATAGCGGAGGCGTTTGTCCCTAGTGGTGATATTGAGGGGGATATGGCGCGGCTAGAAGGCTACTACGCGCATGTGGTGGCACGCTTCCCGGAGAAGGCCAGCCCGGTGCGGGTGCGTCCGCGTACAGAGGCGATGACAAAGCGGCTGAATGATCGGGTGGCGGCGATGAACGGTGACGGTGATGTGGGTGGGGATGGTGCAACGGACCAGGGGCAGATGACGGGCGTCTAGGTGGTGTTAGCGGCAGCCAGCCGTGCAGCGCTGAGGACTTCCGATACGGTGATGTTGCGGACGCAGGGGTGAAAACGCGGGTCATCATGGTTCCAGTCCAGGATGCGACAGGGACGGCAGGGCATGTCATTGGTGAGCGCGATATGTTGTTTGGGGTTGCCCCACGGGCCGAATTCAACGGGGTCCGCAGGGCCGTAGAGGGTCACGGTGGGGGTGCCAGCGGCGGCGGCGATATGCAGGGGGCCGCTGTCTGGGCCGAGCACGACTTGGGCACGCTTGTAAAGGGCGGCTAGTTGGCTGACCTCCGTGTCCCCGGCCATGATTGCGGCGGGGCGTTCCATTTGGTCCGTAATGGTGCGTATCATAGGAAGTTCGTTGTCGCTGCCTGTGAATACAGCTTTAGCGTCTAACTGTTCGCTGAGTATATCTGCGACGCTGGACCATTTCTCTGGTAGCCACTGTTTGACGTGTGTTCCCGCGCCGGGATGGATGCAAAACAGATCGTCGTCGGCTTCGATGTTCCACTCGGCGAGATAGCCCTGGACATAGGCATGGTCGGTTGCGGTAACGGGAAACGAATAGGTTGGGTTTGCTGCCGGGGTTTGGGTGAGCGCTTCAACGAGTTTTAGATTTTGCTGGACGGCGTGTTCATGTTGGCGTTCAACGGTATCCGTCAGGAACAGCGCGGTGTCGATGTGGTTGTAGCCAATTCGACGGGGAATCCCGGTCAAGTTGGCGAGCCATGCGCCCCACCAGTGGTCCGGGCGAAAGATGATTGCTTGGGCGTATCCGATGCGTCGTAGACGGCGAGCGGTTTCGATAGCATAGCGATAGGGGGAGCGCCAGTTGGTGTTGCGGCCACGGGTAAAGCCTGGGAAGTTAATGGTCAGCACAAGGTCCAGCATGTCGAAGTTCTCCAGAAGGCCTGCGGACCACGGGCCGACGAGTGCATGAATTTCGGTGTTGGGGCAGGCGGCGCGGAGTGCGTGCATTGCTGGCGTCGTGAGCAGCAGGTCGCCGAGATGGTCTGGGCGGATGAGTAGGATACGGTTGGTGCTCTCGGCGGTGCGCGACGGTGGGATGTAGGTGTTGGCGAGAAGGCGTAACAGCACGCGGCGTATTTGGTGGCGCAAAGGTGTTTGGTGGATAGCGTCGGCAAGGGTTTTGTTGCGGAGGGCCAAAGCCTCGCGGTCTTTGAGGAGTTCATCAATGGATGTCTCTAGCGTCTTATTTAGGTGGTCCATCAATGAGTCCAATAGTGTTATAGATTTGGAGCAAACGCGGGATCAACACGGGCCAGTCGTAGTGTTGGCGCAGCGTTGTACGGGCGTTTGCTCCCATTACTTTACGGGTGTCTGGTGTGGCAAGCAAGTGCCGGACTGCCTCTACCATCTTGGTTGGGTCGTCGGTGATGACCATATTGGCGCGTGCTGCGTCGGTGAGGCCAGCGGCGGCGGTGTGCGTCGCGACGATAGCACAGCCTGCCCCCATTGCCTCCAGGAGTTTGAGGCGGGTGCCACTGCCCATGCGTAGGGGGGCGATGTAGACATCGGCGGCATGTAGGTAGGGTTGAACCGTTGTAACCCATCCAGTGATCTCGATGTTGGGGTTCATGCGGAGGGCATCCAGGCGGGGGTGTGGCTTCTGGCCGACGATGTAGAGGTGTGATTCGACATAGTGGGTAATGACGGGTAAGACCTCACTTGCAAACCACAGCATTGCGTCTACATTGGGGCGGTAGTCCATTTTCCCAGTAAAGACGATGGCATTGGGTTGGAGGTCTAGGTGGGTTTCTGTCTGGGTGTAGTCGTCGGCAAAGACCCCGCTGGGCAGAACATGAACGGTGTTATCTGGGCGGAACTGCCGCAGCACGGCGGCGTCCTCATCGGAGACGGCAATCACGGCGGTTGCGGCTTCACAGATCGCCCGTTCGTAGTGGGTGATGCGGCGGGACTGAATTTGTGAGTAGATGGTGGACGGCAGGCGTTTCATGTTGCCACGGTCTACCGTGGCGATAATGCGTTGAAGCTCGGCCTCGGCGTTGAAGGCGTCGTAGATTGTGGGGGTGTGTGGCTGGAGGCGGTGGGCGGCGAACAGGTAGTTGGTGATCTCGATGCCCTCGAACTGAATGAAGTCGAAATTTGTCTCTGCCAAAAGGTGACATAGGGCTGTGTGCATTGCCTCGGATTCAAGATGGGCGGCGATGTCCGCACGGTTCGAGAATATGAGATCGCGCAGG
The DNA here is from genome assembly GCA_964462905.1 of uncultured Anaerolineaceae bacterium. GTDB lineage: Bacteria > Chloroflexota > Anaerolineae > Aggregatilineales > Phototrophicaceae > DAOTTY01. Next base: position 4,693 of record CAYWZS010000120.1, on the reverse strand, counting down.
CGTTGGGTTGTGGTACGGGTGGGTGCTGGTACTGTGACCACATGTTCGCATAGCTGGGTGAGGGGTGTGTCCTCGATTTGTACGCCGCGCTCGGTGTCGTGGAAACTGAGCAGTGTTACTTGGTGTCCGGCCTGGTGCAACCCATACAGGATGCCATAGGCACGTAGCGCGCCGCCCTGGTAGGGTGGGAAGGGCAAACTGCCAGTCATCATGAGTATACGCATGGTCTAGTGGAGTAGCCTTTCGTAGACGTTAAGGGCGATCTGGGCGGTTTTGTCCCAGGTGAAAAGGGCGGCGCGGTCCTGGGCGGCGGTTTCTTGTGCTGCACGCCACAAATCATCGGTGATGACGCGCTCTAGGGCTACCTGGAGCGTGCTGGGTTCGTTTGGGTTGATCTGTATGCCGACATCCCCCACAACTTCTGGGAGTGATGAGACATTGCTCACAATGGGTACGGTGCCGCAGGCCATCGCCTCTAGCGCGGGGAGGCCGAACCCCTCATAGAAGGACGGCATCACGAGGGCGAGAGCGCCCGTGTAGAGTGTTGGGAGATGTTTTTGTGGGACCTTCTCCCGCAGGTAGATACTGTCTTTGAGGTTCATCTGCTCGATTTTCGCGAGGGTTTCCTCAAATAGCCACCCCCGGTTGCCGGCGATCACCAGCGGGGGGGCGTCTGGCATGGACTGGCGCAGACCCTGGTAGGCTTTGAGCAGGCCCAGGATGTTTTTACGCGGCTCGAATGTACTCAGGGAGAGGATGTAGGTTAGTGGTAGTTTTAGTGCGTTGCGGGTAGCCCTAATTTGTTCTGGTGAATGGGGGTAAAAGTTGCCATTTGTGCCGAGGGTGTGAACGGTGATCTTCTCTGGTGGGACGCCTAACATGGTGATGATGTCCTGGCGGGATGATTCGCTAATAGTCAGGATGTGGTCCGCATGGGCAACGGCAGTATGAATTTGGTTGTTGTAGTAGCGGCGGCTCTCCGCTGTGAGAAAGTCTGGGTAGTGAAGAAAAGTTAGGTCGTGGACCGTGGTTACAAGGCGACGCGCCCCAAAGCGCGGCGGGATGAAATCTGTCGCGTGCCAAAGGTCCAGCTTGAAACGGGTGAGTTCGACTGCCAACGCTGTGCGTTCCATGCGATGATGGGACGGTGTCCACAGTGCGGCGTGGGGGAAGGCATCGCTGATTGTCGTTCGCGCTTTCCGGCTTTGAAACACCGTGAGACGGCTTGCAAGTTGAAGCCGCGCATAGGCACGGACCAGATTGCGGATGTAGGTGCTAATGCCGCCGTTGCGGTAATAGGTGAGGCGTGCGTCTAGGCCGATGTGCATAAGCGGGGTTGTCGCTCAGTCTACGAAAACGCTATTGTCGGGGGTCCAGGCGGGGAGGCAAACCGCGAGAAAGACCAGGTTCTCGTTGCTGGCGCTGGCGTTGAAAATTTGGTGGGTGACATTGGGGGGAATCAGCACGGCATCCCCGGCCTTAACCTCACGCACTGCGCCGTTCATCTCAATACGCGCCCGCCCGGCGAGGATGTAGTAGCTTTCTTCGGCGTCTGGGTGATAGTGCTTGAGCGATGACTTACCCGGTAGGATGGTAATCTGCGCGAGGCTGTGTTGAGTGCTACTGCCTGCCTTGTGGCCGATGAGTTCGTAGACGACTTCGCCGTGGGTGCTGGCGAAGGCGGGAACATCGTCACTGTTCTTGATGTGCATTGGCGGTACCTTTCGGGCTAAAGCCAGTCGTCAATGATGCGCTCAAGCGTACCGCTGTCATCCAGTGTGTTCAAGGTGGTGTTTAGTGCGTTGAGTAGGTCTAAGCGGCCCTCACGTACTGCCGCTGCGTAGTAGAAATGGGTGATTTGTTCGAGATTGGCGGCGAATGTGGGGTTGTCGTGCAGGTAGGTTCGGGCTGTAAGGCTATCGACGAGGGCGGCGTTGGCTTCCCCCACATCGACGGCTTGTACCGCGTACTCTGGGAGTTCATAGGGGCGCAGGTCAAAGGGACGCACGCGCCGTAGCCAGCGATGCGCGAGGGCATCCGCAGGGGACCCGAACTCGTAGGCAAGGGTGTGGCCTGGAAGGTCGCTGAACGATTCGATTGCAGCGGTGGGCGGTGTAAGCAAGACCAGTCCGGCGTCGAAGTAGTGACGGGTGTAGGCTTCTCCATTACGGGCAGGGAATATGGGCTGAAGCCCGGCAATTACAACATCAGCTTGGTTGGTGCGGAGCGCGTCGTAGAGGCCGTCGAAGCCGAGCGGGACGAACTGTATTTCGACCTCTAATTCCTCGCCGATGGCGTGGGTAAGATCAATTTCCAGGCCAACATAGTCGCCGTTCTCGTTGAAGAAGGCGAACGGTGGACGTGATGGGTCCAGCCCAACGCGCAACACATTATTTGGTAGTACGGGGCCGTCATTGCGGGTTCGTACCCAGTCCAACACAGACGGGGTGAATAGGGTTGTTAGAAGTAGGGCAACGGCTCCCCATACCCATACGGGATACGGGATACGTGCTAGTCGGTCGATGGCGCGGGGTACCACAGGCGGTCTACCTCCTCCCAGCCACGGGCGTAGCTCTGCACGGCGTGGTAGATGGCCTTCTTCTGGAATGTCGGCGTAATCATGGTGTAGCCGTCCTGATGGCTGTTGATGGGCCGGGGGGTACGTAGCATCCAGATGCACATTTGGTCCAGCCAGGGCCAGCCAGCGGCGATTTCGAGGGCGTCTATCGTGTAGATGGCCCGTAACGAGGGGCGCACGGCCAGCGCCCAACGGGGATCGTCGTTCCAACCTGTTTCGGTGATGTAGACGGGTTTGTCGGCGTCGCCGAACTCGGTCATGACATCGTAGAGCAGTTCGGTACGGCGGAAGTTCAGCGCGTCTGGGGCGGGGGGATCATCTGCTGGGAGCGTAAAGCCGTAGGTGTGGAGTGCGACGCCGTCAAAGTAGGGCGCACCGCCGTTCTCGTAGATTGCTCGCAGATACAGCACGTCGTTGAGGCCACTGGGACTGCCGGGCGGTTCCAGAGTGGGCGCTAACCCGGCGACCAGCACGAGCGCGTCCGGGTTGGCGGCGTGGACTGCGGGATAGACGGTCTGCAATAGGCGAACGTATCCGGCGGGGTCCACCTGTTGATAGCCCCACTCAAAGGCGAGATTCGGCTCGTTCCAGATGATGATTTCGTCGGTAGTACCCCGGTAACGCTCGGCGAAGGCGGCGACGAAGGTTGCAAAGTCGTCGTAGGCATCTGGTGGTAGTGTGTTGAGCGTGGCGATTGCGGGGTCATCCTGCGCCCAGGCTGGGACGAGACCCATGCGGGCGATGACGCGAATCCCCTGGTTTTCTGCGTGGTGCATGATGCGGTCGAATGATCCCCAGTCGTAGACGCCGCGTGTGTGTTCGGCGTAGGCCCAGGGGAAGAACTCGACGACGTGGTCCGCGCCCATCTCGCGGACGAGGCGCAGCGACTCCTGAATTTTCCAGGTTTCGACCTCATCTATAAGACGGGTGTGGAGGCAGACGTGGGGTTGTTCGCCTGCGACGGTCTGCGGTGGGCCGAGGACGGCGCGGGGTTCGGCGGGATGAATCCGTGTAAGGATCAAGATGATGATACCCACGCGCAGTCCCCATCCCCAGTAGCGGTGGCAGAGGGTGGTGAGGCGGTATAGGTTGCGGCGAAGTCGGTTCAGGCTCATGGGGGTATGCTACGAGATCAGACGGATACTGACCAGCCTGGGTTCAGGTGTTGATGCTAAGTAGGGCCAGCCGTGCCGCACCAACCAGGGGGGGGGCTAGTGGCTTTGGTGGGGTATCGAGGCTGAGTGCAGTTGCCAGTCCGTGAGCGTATACCGTGTCGTTGGTGATGAGGCCGCCCGCGAAGGCGACGGGCAGATGCTTCACCTCGAGTAGCGTGCAGATGTTGTTGTAGTCTCGCACGAGACTGGCGACGGATTGGTCGATGATGTGGTTGGCAGTAGGGTCGGCTCCCTCGGCGGCGACCTCAAGTACGGTGGCGGCGAGGCGTGCAATCTCGTCGGTCTTGCGTTCGCTGTACATCCAGGCGATGAGGCCATCACGCGAGCGGGGGACGTTGTTGGTTGTCTGTAAACGGGCCGTGAGTGGGGTATCTGGCAGTTGACGGTCAATTAAATCCACGAGTGCTTTCACCGCTTGAATGCCGATCGAGTAGCCGCTGCCTTCGGATTCGAGTAGATAGCCCCAGCCACCGACACGGGCTGTTTTCCCGTCGTGGTTGACGCCGTAGCTGATGCACCCGGTCCCGGCGAGCAATAGCGCTCCGTAACGTTCGCCGCGTGCGCCGACCAGGGCGATTTCGTAGTCGGAAGTGGGGACGATGACCGCGTTTGGTAGAACGGGGCGCAGCACCTGCGTGAGCCACGGGCCAGAGTGGGCGACATCGGCCCCGGCGATCCCCACACCGACAGCCTGTATTGCCTCGTCGGTGCCGGGTGTCATGTTCAACAGTTTGCGGGTTGCCGTCTGCAACAGGTTGCGAACGGCTTCTTTGCCACGCACACTAGGATTGCAGTTCTCGCGGCGGGTGAGTTGAGCGACAACGTTCAGGTTTTCGTCGAATACGCCGATGCGGAGGGTGCTGCCGCCGCCGTCAATTCCCATTACGAGCATGAGCGGTCGCCTCCCCTGCGATGCGGTAGGTTTCTAGGCGGAGGTGGG